>JBHJHJ010000177.1:0-22447 GCA_050330955.1 Elainellaceae cyanobacterium
CCCACCGTAAGACCCTCCATACCGTCGCCCAAGGACAGCTCCGGGGCGTAGTGCCCATCGACAAATACGAGCTGCAGAGCGTTGGGGATGCGATAGCGCTCTAGCTCATCAGCCGCGACGGTTGTTGCCTCAGGGGCCTGCAGCGGCAGATCGGCCAGAGATTTGATGTCCGTGAATCGCCATTCCTCATCACGGGTGGTGGGCAGCAGTTGCTCGCTCAGGGCTGTCATGGCGTCGTCCCGCAGGTCATTCAGCCAGCGCGATCGCTCTAGATCGGGAGTTACCAGGGGCGACCTGAGCACTAGCAGATCCTTTAAGTCTCGGCGCTTAACCGGCGCAGCACTGGTCGTCATGCTGTAACCTCCGCCTCTTCCAACACCCAGTCGTAGCCCCGCTCTTCCAGCTCCTGGGCCAGCTCCTTACCGCCCGTGCGGATGATCCGCCCCGCCGCCATTACGTGCACATAGTCCGGCACAATGTAGTTAAGCAGCCGCTGGTAGTGGGTGATTAGCAGAATGCCGTTCTCCGCGTTGGCAAGCTGGTTCACGCCTCCAGAGACAACCTTTAGCGCATCGATGTCTAGGCCTGAGTCAGTTTCGTCCAAGATAGCCAGGGTCGGCTCTAGAATTGCCATTTGCAGAATCTCGTTGCGTTTCTTCTCGCCCCCCGAGAAACCCTCATTGACGCTGCGGTTCAAAAACTCTGGCTTCATCTTGACGACGTCCAGCTTGTCCTGCACCAGCTCGTCAAAGTCAAAAGCGTCCAGCTCCTCCTCGCCCTGGTGTTTACGTCTAGCGTTGTAGGCCACCCGCAAAAAGTCCAGGTTCGACACGCCAGGGATCTCCAGCGGGTATTGAAAGGCCAGAAAGACCCCTTCGCGAGCGCGCTCCTCAGGTTCTAGGGCCAGCAGGTCTTGCCCCTGAAAGGTGGCGCTGCCGCCGGTTACCTCGTAGTCGGGGTGGCCGCTCAGCACTTTGGAAAAGGTGCTTTTGCCGGAGCCGTTCGGTCCCATGATGGCGTGAATTTCGCCGGGGTTAATGGTCAGGTTGAGCCCCTTGAGAATTGGGGTGCCGTCGACGTTCGCCGTCAGGTTTTCTACAGTTAAAATCGGTGCCACTTTAACCCTGTCTCCATAAATCTTATTTTCGCAGCGTAGACTGCGCACTGCGCGGGCTACGCTGCGGGCGAGTTTAGCCCACGCTGCCCTCAAGCTTCAGCGCCAGCAGCCGGTCTGCCTCCACTGCAAACTCCATGGGCAACTGGCTAAACACATCCTTACAAAAGCCGCTGATGATCATGGAGATGGCGTCCTCCATGGAAATGCCCCGCTGCATGAAGTAGAAGAGCTGGTCTTCGCCAATCTTCGAGGTGGAGGCCTCGTGCTCCACGTTGGCGGTGTTCTCCTGCACCTGGATGTAGGGGAAGGTGTTGGCTTCAGCGCGATCGCCAATCAGCATTGAGTCGCACTGGGAATAGTTGCGGGCGCCCTGGGCTTTAGGACCCACCTTGACCAAACCGCGGTAGCTATTCTTCGAGCGGCCCGCCGAAATCCCCTTAGAGATAATCGTGCTGCGGGTATTCTTGCCCACATGCACCATCTTGGTGCCGGTGTCCGCCTGCTGCAGGTTGTTGGTCAGGGCCACAGAGTAGAACTCGCCCACCGAGTTGTCCCCCACCAGAACGCAGCTTGGATACTTCCAGGTGATGGCCGACCCTGTCTCCACCTGGGTCCAGGAAATCTTGGAATTGATCCCTTGGCACAAGCCCCGCTTGGTCACAAAGTTGTAGATACCGCCTTTACCCTCTTCGTTACCGGCGTACCAGTTCTGCACTGTGGAGTACTTAATTTCGGCATTGTCCAGGGCTACCAGCTCGACTACTGCCGCATGGAGCTGGTTGGTGTCGAACATGGGAGCGGTGCAGCCCTCCAGGTAAGTCACCGAGCTGCCCTCATCCGCCACGATTAGGGTGCGCTCAAACTGACCCGACTCGCCGTTGTTGATGCGGAAGTAGGTGGAGAGGTCCATGGGGCACTTGACGCCCTTAGGGATATAGACGAAGGAGCCGTCGCTGAACACCGCCGAGTTGAGGGCGGCGAAGTAATTGTCCGCGGCGGGAACCACGCTGCCCAGGTACTTTTCAATTAGCTCTGGGTGCTCCTTCACCGCTTCAGCAATAGAGCAAAAGACGATCCCCTGCTCAGCGAGCTGCTCCTTGAAGGTGGTTGCTACGGATACGCTATCGAATACGGCGTCCACCGCCACATTGCTCAGCCGCTTCTGCTCCGAGATGGGGATGCCCAGCTTCTCGAAAGTCTCTAGTAGGGTGGGATCCACTTCGTCTAAGCTACCCAACTTTTCGCTCTTCTTAGGGGCTGAGTAGTAGATGATGTCCTGATAGTTTATGGGGGGGTAGGACACGTGAGGCCAAGCAGGTTCCGTCATCTGCTGCCAGCGGCGAAATGCCTTGAGCCGAAACTGCAGCAAGAAATCCGGCTCGTTCTTCTTTGCAGAAATCAGTCGCACAACGTCTTCGCTCAGGCCAGGCGCAATGGTGTCCGACTCGATGTCGGTGACAAAACCGTACTTGTAGGGCTGGTTGACTAAGGATTTAACCGTGGCAGTCATAGGTCACTGGGATATCTGCAGGGTGAACTGGCGCACGTCAAGTTCATGGCGTGCGCCTAATGTGGGAACTAGTACTGGTTAGTCGCTTCGCGGATTTCATCAAAGCTGATTTCTTGCTTCTCACCTGCAAAATCATTGTCGGGGGTGAGGAACAACATGCAGTGGCATTCCTTGCGCTCGCGCATGGGGACGCAAGGGCAATTCCAGTAGGCTGAAGCCGCTTCGGCCTGTTTATCCTCATAGTGGCGACAGGGACACAGCGGTGCGCCAAGATCGTCCTTGTGCTTGGCCAGGCCCTCGATTACAACAGCAGTGACGCCCGGATCGACGCAAAAATAGGTATCTGTGCGCTTGGCGTAGGTCTCGGAGAAGTGGCGCATGGCCTCCAGGCTTTTGTCGGTGGCCTGCTGAGTTTTAGCTTGAGGTGATGTAGTCATGGCTGAAGCGATGGGCGAACAACTGCGGCTATAATTAAAGCAATAATTAAGTTGCTTAACTCTGTTATATTTATCGAACTTAACTTAGTTTAGCAACATTTGTGTTTCTAAACTATCTCTCCGAACGGTAAATCTTCTCAAATTTCTTCGTACCCTCAACAGACCTATAGACGTAAGCGGAAATCAAGTTGCAGGCGATGACGGCAACGCATCAACCCTCTAGCAAAGAGGACATTCTACAGTATTTGGCAAAGCAGGGGCAGGCCAGCGCCCATGACTTGGCCACCTATCTCAACATCAGTCCCCAGGCCACGCGGCGCCATCTCAAAGATCTGGAGACGGAGGGCCTGATTGAGCATCAGACCGTGAGCACGGGTATTGGACGCCCGCAGCACCGCTATTGTCTCAGCTCTAGGGGACGCGATCGCCTCCCCGACCAGTACGACGATTTTGCCCTGTCCCTCCTCGACACCCTGGCTGAAACGGTGGGGCCAGAGCAGGTAGGCTCGATTCTGCACAAGCAGTGGATGCGTAAGGCGCTGGACTACCGCGATCGCATTGGGCTAGGCTCCTTAGAGGAGCGGGTGAAGCGGCTGGTGGCGCTGCGGCAGGCGGAGGGCTACATGGCAGAGTGGCATACGGCTCCCGCTGACAGTAATTCTGATGAGGGTGATGGGAGCAATACCAGTGCTCAATTCATTATCACGGAATATAACTGCGCCATTTCCCACGTGGCTCGCTCGTTCCCCAGCGTGTGCGGCCACGAGCTGGAGATGTTTCAGGTAGCCCTGGGCAGTGCGGCGGTGGAGCGAACCCACTGGCTGGCAAGCGGGGAGCACCAGTGCGGATATTTGATTAGTGAAAAATGACTAGCCCAGCAGACTTTTTGACCGTTGAAGAATCCATGGCTGTCGACCAAGCCATGATGACCGCCAGCGATCGCTTTTCGACTCGGGCTGCGATCTACTCCCTCAGAGTCCTTAAGCAGATTGCTCAGCACCAGGGGATAAGCGTCAACCAAGTGAGCGATCGCCAGGTGTCGGATTGGGTTAATCAGGAGCAGATTGCCGCTCAGGCAGAGGCTCAGGGCCTGGATACGGGCGGCGCATTTACGCAGTTTTTTGTGCAGTTGGTGCTATCCTCTCGTAGGCCGCTGAGTCAGGCGGCGGCGGCGAATGAAGTTGAAATGGAAGCATTGACGCTGGAGCAGGTAATTGGCTGGTTTGAGGGGCAGGCCAAGCAGCGAATCCAGAATCAGAGCTGATTGCTGCAGCGCAGTCATGCCGCTTTGAGGTGCTCTAGTTGCCACGGTGCGTCAAGCCAAACTGTCCTACGCAACCGGGCCAATGTTGTAAAGGCGCTGGCTGTTGCCCCGCAAAATCGCGATCGCGATCGCCTCTGCCTCCCGCCCCGTCAAATCCCCAGCTGCCATAGCCGCCTCTAAGACCTGCGCCAAGGCTCGACGCCCCTGTTTCGCAGCCAGGTAGAACGCATCCGGCAAGAACCGAGCCCCGGATCCATAGACTATTTTGTCTGTAGGGCAAAACTCCAGCAGGGTTTGTAGGGTCCGCTGAGCGCCAGTGCTGCTCACGTGAATCATGCGACCGTAGTCCACATAGACCTGGGGATAGGCTGCGGCCAGGTAGGCCGTCTCCCTAGTAAATGGCTTGCCCGTAAGCAAGATGATGGGAACTTGGCGGCAGGCTGGAATTTCTAGCAGGGGGCGCAGATTTAGCGGACTGGCAAGGCTTAAGTCTTGTGATGCTGCGCCTAAAGCGGTGTGCACCTGAACGGGTAGACCATGCTTGTTGGCGATATCTAGGGCCTGGGCCAAAAGAAAGTGCGCCAAAACTGCGTCAAGGCGAACTGCCTCAGAGGGGTTATCCGCGGCCCTTTGCAAAACCTCGTCGAAGCTGAGGGCGGCTTGTTCAAAGTCAGTGGGCTGTATCTTCAGCCCACCGCGCTCCGCTGCAATACTTTTGAAGGCCACCACACCAGCGGGAGGCGGATCCAGCTCGCTGCGAAACCACTCCAGAAACACCTCAAACTGGGTCACTTGAGGCAGCAGGCGCTCTGCGAGAGGCTCAAGCGCCAAGATCCGGTGCGTTTTAATTTGGTTTTGGTGCCAGCTTACGGGGAGGCAGGCTTCAGGCAAGAGGCTATCGTCTAGCAAGATGGTGCTTAGGTTAGCTGACTTGAAGCACAGCGCCACCAGAGCAGCCCAGCCCAGCTCGCGCCGCCGGGTGGCGATCGCCTCCGCTGTTGGTTCGCACCCTAGCAGCGTTGCCATGGTGTTCAAGCCGCGCCGATAGCTCAGAGTTTGGGGCACCTGCTGACGGATGACGTCTGAGTCGTTGCGGTCTGTAAAGATGGCGGCGTAGGGCAGGTTGGCTGCAATCTTAGGGTGCAGCAGCGGGCACCCGTGGTGGTCAATAGCTGCAAAGTCGAGATCTAAACCCATTGCAGTTATCTAGCTTTGACCCGCTCAAGTTAGACCAAAAGCGGCTTCAGTGTCTGAACGAGCTGCTCTGCCGGCATCACGCCCTCAAGTCTCTTCACGGGCTCCCCATTCTTGAACAGGACGAGGGTCGGTAGGGCCTGAATCTGGTAGCGACTGGCGATCGCAGGGTACTTGTCGGTGTCTATTTTCACCACCTGAAGCTGGCCTTTGAGCTGGCTCCCCACCTGATTGAGAATGGGGACCATCATTTGGCAAGGTCCGCACCAGGTGGCATAAAAATCAACGAGTAGCGGCTGCTCTGAGCCTGCCAGCATGTCCTCGAAGCTATTAAAGGTTTGTTTTGTTGCCATCGCGCTGACCTGGAAGGAATTAAATCACTCCTCTAGGTTTAAACCTGCTTGGGAGGATGCCGGGTGATTTTATGGAATGATTTAAGGCTTTGCCTGGCCGCTAAGGTAAAGCGTTTACAGCGATAATCCCAGCTTCAGCCCGAACAGCGCGTGTAGGAAAGCAAGGGACAGGGCAGTGCTGCCGATGTAGGCATGGGCGCGTCTGAGGCTGCCGCCCTTAAACCCCAACAGGGCGATCGCGGCGTTAGCGCTCAGCAGCAGCAGCACTCCGGCCCCAGTCCAAAAGTGGGGACTGTTCATGATGGGCTCGCCCCGCATCACTAGCGCCAGCAGTCCCCCTGTGGACCCCATCGCCATAAAGGCAGACATCATCGGCGCTAGAATTTTGTGGCTCTTGCGGCTCTCCGCGTCTTTGACCGCCCGAATGCGCCAGCCGGTTAGCCCCACGTAGCTGCCCAGCACAAACACCACAATCGCCATCATGGCCGGGTGCCCCCAGTTGACGATGGGGCTGGGGATACCTAGGCTGTTGAACCAGGATGCAATCGGCTCCAAAAGCGGCCTTAACCAATTTGCCATGGTGAATGTTAATCAGTGTTAAGCTTACGCCTTGATGGTAAGCAATCCCTTGGCGGAGGGCAAGCGATCGCTGGGGCGCTGCGATCGCTCTGAAATGATGAACGTTGGGGCTACGCCGTTAACCAGTCTGGCACATACTGCCACCCCTCCTTCAGGGCCTGATCCAACGCTCGATAGTCACGCTCCCAACGTTCCACCAGCGCCCAAAACTCAGCGGAGTGGTTGAGATGCACCGTGTGGCACAGCTCATGCACCAATACATAGCGCACCACGGCTGGCGGCAGGAATAGAAGCTTATCGTTAAGGCTAATGGACCGGCGGCTGGTGCAGCTTCCCCAGCGGGTCTTCTGGCGGCGAATTGTGGCTTTCGCGTAGGGCAGCTGGACGTCCTGGCTCACCTGTTCCAGCCAAGGTAATAGGTGCAGCTTTCCCATATGCCTCACCCAGTCCTGGAGGGCTCGCTGGCAGGGGGCCACGTGGTGAATTGCGCCTGACAGCCGAAGCTGTCCCGCAGTCGCCTCAATTTGAACGCAATCGCCTCCGCTGGGGTGGTACTCGACGGGCCAGGATTGCCCCAGCGCTCTTAAGAATACACAAGAGGGCTGGGTCTGCCCGGTCTCCGGCGATCGCGTCTGACGTGCCGTCACCATGCGCCGCTGGGTCCGCTGAATCCAGTCTTGCTTATCTTTCAAAAACTGGGTCACCTGCTTAATAGAGCAGCCCTGGGGCACCACCACCTCCACGTCCCCAGTAGTGGACACCTGCACCCTTAGCCGACGCGACCGGCGGCTTTGCCGAACAGAATAGCCGGGGATAGTGTAGGGTTGACTCTTAGAAGCCATAGGCTATAGAAGCTGTTTGTATGCGCTGCTTAGATTTGCAATAACGATCTGCAATAAGTGAACCGACTCGATGACGCTAGCCGACTCGTCCTGGGTGCATCGCCACCTGCTATCACTCCAGGACCTCTCTCCAGCAGACTATAACGTTGTCCTGCAAACCACGTCTACCTTTCAAGATATCCTGTCTCGGCCGACTAAAAAGGTCCCCGCCCTCCAGGGGCAGGTGGTGACTAACCTTTTTTTTGAGCCCTCCACCCGCACCCGCAGCAGCTTTGAGCTGGCTGCTAAGCGGCTGTCCGCCGATACGCTCAACTTCTCTCCCGGCAGCTCGTCCCTCTCCAAAGGGGAAACCATCTTAGACACGGCCAAGACCTACTTGGCCATGGGCGCTAACCTGATGGTCATTCGCCACCGGCAGGCGGGGGTGCCCCTGGCGATCGCCCAGGAAATGGACCGGCTGAACAGCGGTGTGGGCGTGCTCAATGCGGGCGATGGTCAGCACGCTCATCCCTCCCAGGCGCTGCTGGATCTATTTACGATTTGCAGCGCGATCGCTCCAGAGCAGCCCGCCCTACAAGACCTAGCTGGCAAGAAGATTGCCATCGTGGGGGATATCCTCCACTCGCGGGTGGCCCGCTCTAACATTTGGAGCCTCACGGCGAGCGGGGCGGAGGTACACCTAGCGGGGCCGCCTACCCTGCTGCCGCGCCACTTTGAGCAGTTTTGCGAGGGCAGCAGTCTCCCCCGTCACCTGCAGATCCACTGGCGGGTCGAGCCCGCCCTAGAAGACGCCGATTTCGTCATGACCCTGCGGCTGCAGCAGGAGCGCATGACCCAGAACCTGCTGCCCAGCCTGCGGGAGTATCATCAGCAGTTTGGCATCACCCGCGATCGCCTGAAGCGCTGTCGCCCTGGGGTAAAGGTTCTGCATCCTGGACCGGCGAATCGCGGTGTGGAGCTTACCTCTGACGTGGCGGATGACCCCCAAATCAGCCTGGTGCCCCAGCAGGTGACGAATGGGGTGGCGGTGCGGATGGCGCTGCTGTACCTGCTAGGGGCGGGGTGAAGGTGATGGGTAAAAGCGGTTATGACTGATTGCGTAAGTAGGCCGCGATCGCCTCAGAGGCCAGCTCCGTCATCGGCTTACCCTGCTCCGTTGAGAGCACCTTGAGCTGCTCGTATAGGTCATCAGAGACGCCAATGCGATGCTTCGTGCGGCTCGCCTTAGAAGACACCGCCCCAGAACCCGTCTTATAAATGGCGCTAAATTCCCGCAGGGCGTCAAAACCGACCCGATGGCAAAAGTCCCCAAAGCCCTCGTCCTGCTCCCGCTTGCGCTTGAAGAGCACAAAGAGCGGCTCAAAGGTTTTCTCCAGGTCCGTCTCGTGCATCCGGTTCATGAACGGCTCCGACAGCCGGTTTTGGTCAGCGTCGGCCCCCAGCCACAGCTGATAGGCCCCTGGCGCCTGGCCCACAAAGCCAATTTCCCCCAGGTAAGGGCGGGCGCAGCCGTTGGGGCAGCCCGTCATGCGAATCACCAGGTGCTGATCCTTGAGGCCAAGGCGATTAAGCAGCTTGCGCATTCTATCTAGAATCGTGGGCAGGAAGCGCTCCGACTCCGTTACCGCCAGGCCGCAGGTGGGCAAGGCGGGGCAGGCCATCGAGTAGCGCACCAGCGGGTCGATTTCGGTTTCTCGCCGGATGCCGTGCTGCTGGACAAGGGCAGCGATGTCGTCCTTCCACTCGGGGTTAATGTTGTAAAGGAGAATATTGTGGTTGGCCGTCAGCCGCATGGGCACCTCGTACTGGCGGGCAATTTCTCGCAGGGCGGTCTTGAGCTGCAGTCCTTCTGTATCCTGGATGCGGCCATTCTCAATCGAGAGGCCCAGATAGAGCTTGCCGTCCCCCTGCTCGCCCCAGCCCAGGTAGTCGCGGTACTCAAACTTGGGCAGCGGCTTGAAGGGGTGTAGCTCGCCATGGAAGTAGGTTTTGAGCTGCTCGCGAAAGCGCTCAACGCCCCAGTCGTGAATTAGGTACTTCATCCGGGCGTGGCGACGGTTGAAGCGATCGCCGTAGTCCCGCTGGGTGGCGACAATGGCCTTCAGCAGGTCGTACACGTCGGCCTTATCCACATAGCCGATGGGATCGGCCAAGCGGGCAAAGGTTTCTTCCTTGTTGTGGGTGCGGCCTAAGCCGCCCCCGGCCAGCACGTTAAAGCCTTCTAGCTCACCCTGCTCGTTGGTGATTACCACCAGGGACACATCTTGAGAATAGAGGTCTATGGAGTTGTCTCCCGGCACGGTGACGCAGCACTTAAACTTGCGGGGCATGTAGTGGGTGCCGTAGATCGGCTCCGAGTGGCCTGCAAAAATGCTGCCGTTGACGTTGCGCTGCCGCGCCGCCACCACGTCGGGGTGCTCCTCTGCCGTAATGGCCTTCTCCCCGTCGAGCCAGATATCGTAGTAGGCGCCGCTCTGGGGCGTCAGCAGGTCGGCCACGTTATCGGCGTACTCGCGGGCATAGACGTACTCCGGCCTGTTGGTGAAAGGGACCGGCGGCGCCATGACGTTGCGGTTCAGGTCGCCGCAGGCCCCCAGGGTGGAGCCCATGTGGTTGACGATGATGGCGATCGCAGTTTTCAGGTCCTTCTTGAGGATGCCGTGGATCTGGATGCCCTGACGGGTGGTCACCCGCAGCGTCCCGTTGCCGTACTCATCCGATAGCTTATCTATGGCCAGGTACAGGGCCGCCGGCAGGTATCCCCCCGGATTGCGGGTCCGCAACATAAATTGGTAGTCCTTCTCCTGGCCCTTGACCCGATTGTCGCGGTTGTCCTGCTGGTAGGAGCCATGAAACTTGAGGATTTGGATGGCGTCCTCGGTGAAGTGGGTGGTGTCTTGCAGAAGCTCACCGGCTAGGGGCTCACGTAACCCATTGCTGCGCTCTTTGATGCCTTCAACACGGGAAGTGCGTTTCGTTTCGGGAGTTGGCGTCGTGACCATGGATAGGATCGGTAGATAAAATCTTGTAGGGTGATCGCGCGGTCCGTGCAGGGAACAGCGCCGAGGATTGCGTCCACCTTCAGACTAGATCATCTCCCGGTAACTTGGTCGGAATTGCGGAGAATTTTAACGCTTTCAGCAGCGGTGATTTCAGAAGCGGCTGAAACTAGCGCTAAAGCGCCTCGGCATCCCCCCGCATCTTTGCCGCCGTGAGGGCATCGATGAACTGGCGGGCGCTGCGGCCCGATCGCCCGTTGTGGCGGGTGGCCCAGCGGAGGGCCTGGTGCTCCAAGTCTTCCGGGGCAATCTCAAGCCGTCTCTGCTGGGCCAGGTGGCGGACAATGTGGAGGTAGGCGGCCTGGTCCGCTGGCTCAAAGGTGAGGGTGAGGCCAAAGCGATCGCTGAAGGAGAGCTTCTCCTGCAGGGTGTCCCACTGATGAATTTCGTCCGCGTCTCGGGGGCGGGGCCGCTCGTCGTGAAACTCGCGGATGAGGTGACGGCGGTTGGAGGTGGCGTAGACCACGACGTTGGTAGGGCGGGCGGTGACGCTGCCTTCCAAGACCACTTTGAGGGCCTTAAAGGCGTCGTCGTCCTCCTCAAACGAGAGGTCGTCCACGAACAGAATGAATTTCTGGGGCCGGTGCCTGAGCTGCTCCACGATCTTAGGCAGATCCTCCAGCTCGCCTTTTGGCACTTCAATCAGCCGCAGCCCATTTTGGCCGTACTGGTTGAGCAGCGCTTTGACTAATGACGACTTACCCGATCCGCGGCTGCCGTACAGCAGGATGTTGAGGGCTGGGTGTCCTTTGAGCAGGGCCTCGGTATTTTGCAGAAGCTGCCGGCGCGGATGATCATAGCCGGTGAGGTCTTGGAGGGTGATGGGGTCAGGCGTGGCGATTCCGGTGAGCTGCCCTTCCTCCCAGCGAAACGCGCGGTAGCGGGCGAATTGACCTACGCCGTACTGGCGGTGGTGGTCAATGAGGTCTGCGATCAGCTCGGGCCAATGATGGGGTTTGCTGACGGTTTCGTCCAGGGTCCTAGCGAGGGGAAAGTCTGGTATGGCCTCGTACCCAAGAGCCTGCAGCGAAACCAGCGTATTGCCTGTTGCCGCCTCTACCCGCTGGTCTAGGCGATCGCCCACCTGATAGAGCTGCTGAAGGATTGCCAGGTCGTGGGCGGCTGCGGCCTGCAACCCCTGAGGAACCTGCTGCGTCTGGGCGGCTTGGGTGAAGGGATTATCGGCGTAGAGAATCTCACTAAGCAGGAAGGAGCGCCAGCTCTGGCCAGAACTCGCAAGAGCAGCGAAGCAGCGGCTGTAGCTCTGCAGCAGCTCTAGGGTTGGCACTCTAGAGGAGAGCTGGTAGAGCAGATGCATCCAGGCCTGTCCAACGAGGGTTTCGAGGATTGATGCGTAGACCAGCAGGGTGGCGGTTTGCTTGACGAGGTCATTGACATCGAACGATGGCCTGGATGCAGACATGGCGGTAGGGCGGTGCTCTGTGGATAACCGCTCTTCATCCTAGCGGAGAATAGCGCAGCCCCCCCATATCTCAATCTAAGCGAGGTTTATTTATCTACCGTTCAATAGAGAAGTCAATGCAAAAAAAAGGCGTAAAGATAGGAACGCTTTACGTGATTCTTCGGAGAAATGGCCTTATTGTTGCAAGTATATGGCATTCTCTTGCTAATTGAGAGACTATTAGGATCTGTCTTAGCTGTCAGGGCATTGCGCACGGTTCATTGCTTGTGTGCGAATTCCGTATGCATCAATCCGCATGAATCAATGAGACAAAGCTTGGCCCAATAAAACTTGAGGAGATTACAGAGACTACTTTATGGTCATTCCGCAGTATGAGCTTAGGCGCTCAACATTTAAATCAGTCATTCTCGGTCCAGGCCTCAAGCCGCAGCACGTAGCCACTACCACAGAGAACTGCGCCCGGCAGCCCGCCGCCCGGCTCAAGGGTTCTTCAGTCCATTGCCCCAAAGGCCCCAAGCAAAGAGGTCAGCGCTACATTTGGCTTGCTGGCGGTGCGCTTCTGGGCCTAGGCTCTACGCTCGCCACCGTGATCATGGGACCTGTTCACGCTCAGCAGCTATCGCTGCCTCGACCAGAACGATGGCTTGAGGTTCAACAAATGCAGGGTACCGTAACCTTCCGGGATGCTCAGGCGCCGCGCCCAGCGCGCGTCGGCGATCGCCTCCAGCGCGAAGGGAGCTGGCTATCGACAGCGGCCCTATCGGCCTCGACCCTGGCCCTAGACACCGATATTGGCGTAGTGCAGGTCGCAGAAAACACTCGCCTGCGGGTCGCTAATCTAGAAACCCTAAGGGACGGCGCTTACATCACAGCTTTACGGATTGACCAGGGGCAGGCCCGTCTGCAGATTCGGCGTTTCAACAACCCCAATTCCAACCTGGAGGTGGAGACGCCTGCGGGTACAGCAGCCGTGCGGGGCACCGATTTTGGCGTTGCGGTCACGCCTGCGGGGAAGACCAGCGTCGGCACGGAGAGCGGGGCTGTGGAAGCGCAGGCGCAAGGGGTTAGCGTTATGGTCAATCCAGGCTTCGTCAGCGTCATCGTCCCTGGTGAGCCACCGTCACTTCCCATTCCTCTCGATCGCGCCCTGCAGCTCCAGGTACGGTCTCTGGGGCAGAGCGGCGGTCGTCTGGTTTTAGCTGGTCGCATTGATCCCGCAAATACCTTACTGGTGAACGACGCTATTGTTGAAACCCGCCTCAATGGCCGCTTCCGTATTGCTGTTCCCACGCTGCCGCGCCAGCGGCGGACCACCTTGACGGTCCAAAACCCCCTGGGCGATCGCCGCGACTATCCACTCGTGCTGTGGAGCGAGCGGCGATAAGCGCTAGGGACTAACGATAGGAATTATGGAAGGTGAAGTACAGCGATATTTAGCGTGGATGTGGCGACTCAGGCCTAAGCGCATTCAGCCGAGCGCCGTCAGTGTCGTAGCGACAGTTATTGCGCTGGGCCTGCAAATTGTGGGGGGATGGCGCACGCTAGATCGCGCGGGCTATGTGATGCTGTTTCAAGCGCGGCAGCTCATAGCGCCGCTATCCTGGGACTCCCGCGTGGCCGTCATCGCCATCGACGATGCGACATTGGGGCGTTACGGTCAGTTCCCCATTAGCCGTCGCTACTATGTTGACCTGCTGAACCAGCTAATCGTCGCCCAGCCTGCGGCCCTGGGCTTTGATCTCCTGTTTACAGAGTCCTCTCCCTATGATGAAGCCCTGGCAGCAGCGATCGCCCGCCACTGGACCGTGGTACTCCCACTGGCGGTCACGCCTCAGGGCAGTGTCCTTCAGCCGGTCCCGTTGCTAGCCACCGCCGCCGCTGCCCAAGGGCACGTACAGGTGACTCCCGACACCGACGGAATTACGCGATCGCTCGATCTGCACCAGGGCGATATCCCCGCCTTTAGCCTCGCCCTCGTGGAAATCTATCGTCAAGCCCAGGCGGCGACTGCAACCGATGGTGCCTGGGGCCAGTCCCCAAGCCTAGCTGAGGTGCCCCGCAAGGGTCTGTGGCTCAACTGGCCAGCGCCGGTTCAAGCGCCTCCGGGTTGCGCATTGCCTGAGGCAGGGCCGGCACAAGTGTACTCAATGGCCTGCGTCCTCTCGGGAGAAATTCCCGTCAGCACATTTAGTAACCGCATTGTGCTCATCGGCGTCACCGCCACGGGCGTCGATCCGCTGCGGACGCCCTTTAACGTGACGCCGCCGACCTCCAACGTCTATCTCCACGCAGCGGCGATTGACAACCTGCTCAATGGGCGATCGCTTATCCGTCCTCCTGCCTGGCTTTTACTGCCTAGCCTCGCGCTGATGAGCTTCGGGGCTGCAGGCCTGATAAGCCGGTCCAAGGGGGTTCGCTTCGCCGTCTTGGGTCTACCCTTCGCCTGGGGCGCCCTGGCTCTGGTGAGCTTCCTCGCTGGGGTTTGGCTGCCCGTCGCCGCGCCTATTGGCACAGTCATCCTTGCCGCTATAGGTGCCCAGGCCAGCGCCCAATGGGAAAAGCAGCAGCTCATGGCCCTATTTTCAATTCACGTTGATCCGGGCACCGCGGAACTGCTGTGGCAGCAGCGGCGCCACATCCTCGAAGAAGGCCATCTACCGGTGCAAGACATCGTCGCCACCATACTGTTCGTTGACATCCGCGGGTTCACAACTGTTTCAGAGCTGTTGCCCTCACAGACGCTGATGCGCTGGCTCAATTGCTATTTGGAGGCCATCACCGCGCAAATTACGGCCCAAGGCGGTGTGGTCGATAAATTCATTGGTGATGAGGTGATGGCCTATTTCGGGGTGCCAGCAGCCGACGCAGATCAGGCCGCCGTCAGCGCCTGTGCAACTCGCGCGCTCGCCGCATCCCTAGGGGTCTATCGCAGCGTACAGCAGCTCAATCAGCGGCTTTTACAGGAGGGCTATTCTTCAATTGACGTCGGCATTGGCATTCACACTGGCCTGGCCAGCGCCGGAAGCGTCGGTGGCCGCCACCGCCTCAACTACTCCATTGTCGGCGACGCGGTCAATGTGGCTGCACGGTTAGAAGAACTCAACAAAATCGTCATCCAAAATAATCCCTACTCCCTGCTAATGAGTGAAGCCACTTACTTCGCCCTGAGGGCCAATCCGTCTGCCACAAACTCAGCTCACCACTACGCCTATCATTACGTGGGTCGTTTTCGCCTCAAGGGCCGCGCGCAGCGGGTCGTGGTCTACACGCTTCAGCCGGTATCCGTACAAGCTATTTCCTAAGCTAGAGGCTATGGAGTTACGTTTTCGGTATTGTTAAGATTGGTTACAAAAATGAGGGACAGTAATGACGCCAATGACCCTAGAGCAGATTGCCGCAAAGCTAGACAGCGCGCAGTCGAGCGATCGCATGGTGGCGCTGGCTAACCTCAGGCACTATTCTGCGGAGGAGGCCGCTCCGCTGATTAAAAAGGTAATCGACGACGAAAATCTGCAGATTCGCTCAATGGCTGTTTTCGCCCTTGGGGTTAAGCCCAATGAGGAGAGCTACCCCACCTTGGTTAAGCTGCTGGAGAGCGATCCCGACTACGGCATTCGAGCTGATGCAGCGGGGGCACTAGGCTACCTGGAAGATCCACGGGCGTTCGAGGCCCTCAACCGAGCGCTGTACGAAGATGTGGACTGGCTGGTGCGCTTTAGCGCCGCTGTTGCCCTGGGAAACCTCAAGGATCCCCGCGCCTATGACGCGCTGATGCAGGCACTGGATAGCTCTGAGGTGGTGATCCATCAGGCCGCGATCGCCGCCCTAGGCGAAATCAAGGCCATCGATTCCGTAGAAAAGATTTTGACCTTTGCCCAGTCGGAAGACTGGCTCGTGCGACAGCGGCTGGCGGAGGCCCTCGGGCAGCTTCCCACTGAAAAGAGCCTGTCGGCCCTGCGGTATTTGGCCAAGGATGACCATCGCCACGTGGCGGCGGCGGCGATGCTCTCCCTGCAGCGGCTGAGCAAAGCTGAGATTTAGCTACGCAGATTTCTCCTCGGCCAGCTGAGTCAGCGCCGCTCCCGTCAAGCGATACCCCCTCCACTCATCCAAAGGTTTTGCCCCTAGCCCCTGATAAAATCCGATGGCGGGCTGGTTCCAGTTGAGCACTGACCACTCTAGGCGCCCATAGTCCCGCGCCACTGCGAGCTGCGCCAGGTAGACCAGCAGCGATCGCCCAATCCCCCGACTGCGAAACTCAGGCCTGACGTAGAGATCTTCCAAGTAGAGTCCGGGCTTGCCCAAAAATGTTGAAAAGGTCCGGAAGTAAAGGGCAAACCCGGCTGGCCACTGGGCCCACTCAGCAATGACCACATCAGCGCTGGGGGTTGCGCTAAACAGGTGGCGGTGCAGTAGGACCTCGGTGGCGATCGCTTCGTGACGCAGCTTCTCGTAGTCAGCTAACTCACGAATGAATTGCAGAATCAGGGAAACATCCTGGGGTTGAGCGGGGCGTAGGGTGAGTTCAGACAAATCGGAATGGGCCATGGAGATGCTTTGGTAGGGAAAATCTATCGATTCCAGGAAAACCCCACACACAGCATTTTCCATGCTGGTGGAGTACGAGTGGTGGTGGCGCGGTGCACCACCACCACTCAAATTCTGTACCTCACGCAATTGGGAATCGCTATATACCCCGCTCTTTTTTGGAAATCTTAGGGTTCTTGAGCTGGGGTTAGGCTATGATGGTGAATCCTTGCTGCATCGAACTGAACTGCAGTGCTCGATTGATGCAGCCTTATTGTCCACAAGGAAACCTCAAAACCCCATGAACAGCTACGAAACGATGTACATCCTCCGACCCAGCTTAAGCGAAGAGGAGGCCGATCAGATTATTGCAACTTATCAGAACATGCTGTTGGAAAACGGTGCACAAGACATCGATATTCAGCATCGCGGTAAGCGTCGGCTGGCCTATGAAATTGATCGGCAGAGGGAAGGGATTTATGTGCAAATGAATTATCGCGCCCCTGGCGAGGCAATTGCCATCATGCAGCGCGCTATGCGGCTCAGTGAGGCTATTTTACGCTTTTTAACAATTAAGCAGGATTTGGCTCAAGCGACGGAAGAAACGGAAGAGGCAGCCGTCCAGTAACCCATATTATTCAAAGAATTGGCGACCAGGACTTGTAACAAATGTATCTCGCCAATACAATGGTTCACTAAATGGTGTAGGTACTGGGTTGATCTGTGTCAGCTACCTCGCTACATGAAAACGTTACTACCTTTGGAGCGGGAACGTGGCCCTTCTTCCCTCACCCCTGAGACGATCCAATAAATCCGAGGCTCAGACGGAGCTTGTGCGGCTTCAAAATGAGCTCCAGCTTCGAGACCAGCTGGTGCAGCAGCTCTCCCAAGAGCTATTCCGGCTGGTCCGCGATCAGGTGCCCACCGTGGCCCGCACAACCCCAGCTGAACTTAAGTCCCTCAAGCAGCAGCTCCAGAGTGAAAAGCATAAGGCGGCTGACTACCACAGCCGTCTGCAGCAGCGCGAGGCTGAGCTGTTCCATCTGCGCAAGTCCGTCGACCAGCTCAACGCCCGGGTCCAGCTTTTAGAGACGGCCCTGCGAGAAATGCCTCAGATTTACAAACAGAAGTTTGCTGAGCGCATGGTGCCGGTCAAGGCGAAAATTCTGAAGCTACAGCAGACCAACCGCCAGCTCCAGACCGAGCTCAACAGCGTGAGCTATCGCTTGGCCGTGCGCGATCGCCAAATTGCCCAGCTCGACCTGCCCACCTTCCCCCGCCTGAGCGCCGTAGCGGAGGCGCGCTACGCCTCTTAGTCCGGCTCAGACGTGTCATTTACCGTTACTCTGCTGACCTCAGCAGCGGACCCCGAAAGTGCAGCGATCGCCGCTGCGCTGGAGCGCGTCATTCTCACCAGCCAAGACGCTATCGAAGACGCTAGTCTTTCTGCGGAGACAGCGGCTTCACCCACCCATCGTGGGATGCAGGTGCAGATTGTTCAGGTAGAATCGCTGCCAGATGGAACTGGGACATCAGACCTGCTGATGGCCAAAGCGGACTTGCTATGCCCCCTGACCCTGGAGAATTCAGCTCATCTCCCCCTGCCTCATCAAGCGCTATACCAAGCCTGTCGGCATGTGGAAGGTCTGAGGGCGAAGGTCTGCGCCCAAGGATTTTCGACTGGGCCAGGAGATCTATGGCTTCCCATTGTGCTGACCGCTAAAGGACCGCTCTACGGTGAGGCGATCGGCCTCAAGGGCGACGCCTTTCAGCAGCCCATTCACCTTTCCGACGCCCAGCGGCAGCCAGCATACCGTCTCGGGCGCTGGCTCTTGAGCGAGCTAAGCGCGCCGCCTGCGGTCTACTTGCTTCAGATGGCGATTCGCTCACCGTCTGCTGCCCCAGAAATCGTCTTTGATAGGCTGTGGCCTTTTCCTGCTGCTCCCGCCCTGGCCAGCCAGGGACGTCAATCGCCAGACCTGATGCTGTGTCACTGGCGCTGTCTCACCCAGCAGCCGATTCGTGACCTGCAGGTGCGCCTTTAGGCAGCGCTGACGGCGCGCTCCAATCTCGGTTAGGACCGATAGAACAGCTTTCCAGCGGCGATCGCACTCCCAATGCTGTAGAACAGCCAGACGAGACCCAGGTAGGCAACGAGCTGAGGATTATACGCCACCGCGCCAGGCACCATCGCCTCGACCCAACCCACCGCTGTCGCCTGGAGCCGCGGCACCAGCACTGAGGCCACGATTGCTGTAGCCCCGTGGACCACAATCCAGCCATAGGCTTGGGAGCGCCAGCGGCGCAGCGCTGACCACTGGCACACTGCTAGGATGGGGATCGCCAAGGAACTTCTCTGTAGCAGCAGCATCAGACCTGCCAACAGGACGCCGAGGATAGTCACAGGCTCCCAGCGATCGCTAGAGACAACCCAGTTCCTCAGTAGCTTGGCCTGCGCCAGCCCCAAGAGCCAGCCCAAAGCGCCAGCGCAAATCAGCATTGGGGCAAACGGCGGAAGCTGGCGAGCAACTCCCATCACCATCTCGCTGGACTGCCCATAGAAATAGAGGACTGCGGCACAGAGGCCCACCAGCGGCGTCGAAAGTAACCACTGCAGCGTCAGGGGCAGGTTGAAGTGGGCCAGCTGGGGCAAAATTTGCGATCGCCATAGGATCTGCGGGCTCCACGGCCTTTTGCCCTGACCAGACCGGGAATTTCCCAGACCAGGGCGCCGCGATCGCTGCTGGCTCGCGGCAGTGCCCGTAGCCACCCAGGCATTAGGAACGGAAGCGGTCGCTCTACGTTTGGGCCTATTGGTCCGCGCTTGCTTCTCAGTCTCGGCGGCAGCCTCAGAATAAGTGGCAATGGCAGGATTGACGGCAGGATTGGTGGCAGACACTGAGGGCGCGATAACGGTGGGCTTCTCGGCCAGCGAAATGGTTTCGCGCCAGGCCGCACGCTTTGCCCCGTAGCACCTGCCATAGATGTGGAGCTGCGTGACCGAATCTGTTCCAAGCTGGTTGAGCGCTCGCTCCAAGTAGGAACTCCAAAAGGCCTGAATGGGGGGCTCTCGCCCCTCAAGGATGACGTGTAGACAGTGCTGCCGCAAGCTGGCTTGGGCTACCACGCCCTGGTGCTTAGCGTGGCGGTTAATCAGGGCGGCGATCGCATCAGCGTCACCTTGTTTAGCGCGATTGAGGAGGACAGACTGGGGCATGGCTTATAAGGCAGATGGGGGATGATCTACCTTTCACAGAGCCGACGCATCAGTCCTGACGATCTAAAAGATTTTATAAATCTTGATAAATTTGTGAAGCATAGCCACTTGACTCCAGGCGCCTTCAATTCATTCCCAAAACTGTTCTAAGCGTCTGACCCACAGGTCAGCCCAGTAAGAAACCGGAGGTTTCTTATGCAAAGTGGCCAACGCTATGGCGTCTAGCCCTATGCCCGATGCCACTCCGTTACCCCGCCGGGCTTATCCACCAGCACCACCCCCTGGGCGCTGAGCTGTTCACGAATTTGGTCCGCCTCAGCGTAGTTTTTCGCCTGCTTGGCCGCTCGCCGCTGCTGAATCTTGGCTTCAATTTCAGCGTCGCCCAGGGTCACTGCGGGCTCCTCTTGCTCGTCAGGCGAAACCTGGAGGCCGAGCACCTGGGCCAGGCAGGTGAGGGTTTGCCACTGCTGCCGCAGCTGGTCGGCATCGCGGTCGGCCTGCCCCGCATGAACGATGAGGTTGCTGGCCCGCTTGAGGTCCTTAGCCAGCTCAAACAAAGGAACCAGGGCGCTGGAGGTATTGAAGTCATCGTCCATCGCCTGCTGGAACTGAGCCGTCGCTTTGCTGTCGGGGATGCGCATGGCGGCAGGGTCTCCGAAAGACTTATCCTCGACGTCGCGCCACCCCAGGGCTGCGCCGTGGCGGTAGCCGAAGGTGAGGCCGTCTTGCAGGGTGTCCCAACCGTTGCGCGCAGAGGCGATCGCCTCATCAGTAAAGTCGATGGGCTTGCGGTACTGGGCCTGCAGCACAAACAGCCGCAGCACCATGGGCGCGACGCCAGCCTCGTCAAGCAGTTGGCGAATGGTGGTGAAATTTCCCAAAGACTTGGACATCTTCTCCCCGCCCACGTTCACCATGCCGTTGTGCATCCAATAGTTGGCTAGGGGCTTGCCGGTAGCCGCTTCTGACTGGGCAATCTCATTTTCGTGGTGGGGAAACACCAGGTCCCCGCCGCCCACGTGGATGTCGATGGAATCTCCGAGGCGATCGCGCACCATGGCCGAGCACTCAATGTGCCACCCTGGTCGCCCCGGTCCCCAGGGAGATTCCCAAGACGGCTCGTCTGGCTTAGCCGCTTTCCACAGAGCAAAGTCAAAGGGGTTGTTCTTCTTGCTGGCCTCCGAGTTGTGGCCTGTCCGTCCGCTGGCACCGGCCTGCAGATCCTCTAGCCGCCGTCCCGAGAGCTTGCCGTAGTCGGGGAAGGCCTGCACCGCGTAATACACATCTCCCGCTGCGGCGTAGGCCGCGCCTTTTTGCTCCAGCTCATGAATCAGCCGCTGAATGCCGTCCATGGTGTGGGTGGCGCGGGGATACTCGTCCGCTTCGCGGATGTTGAGTCGCGCCATGTCCTTAAAGTAGGCCTGAATATACTTCTCGGACACGGCGGTCATGGAGGAGCCTTCCTGCACGGCCCGCTTCAAAATTTTGTCGTCGATGTCGGTGAAGTTTTGGACGTAGCGCACCGAATAGCCCCGCCACTCTAGATAGCGCCGCACGGTGTCCCAAACCACGTAAGAGCGGGCGTGGCCCAGGTGACAGTAGTCGTAGACCGTGACACCGCAGCAGTACAGGCTCACCTCGCCAGTCGTGATAGGCACGAAGGGCTCTTTGCGACGCGTTAGGGTGTTGTAAATGGTGAGTGGCATGGCGGGACTAGATGCGGGGATACAGGAATTTAGGATTTATCTCAAGCTATTAGATAAAGCTAGAGATACTTGGGTTTGAGCATATCGCATTAGACCCCGCCACTGAAGGTCATAGCGCTGATACTGCTGCCATCCCCCCGCGCAAGGGCGATCGCCCTCTTAGGCTAGAGTTTCCTGTCAATCACCGCCGTTAGTCGAGTTAGCGTCTCGTCTAGCTTTTCTTCAATGGTGGGTTCTTCAGCTGCCTCGACCTCCTCTTTTCGCTTCAGTCTTTCAAAGATGCGAATGATGACGAAAAGGACAAAAGCAATCACGATAAAGTTGAGCACCGCCGCTAAAAACAGGCCGTACTTGACACCGCCCGCAGAGAGTTCCGCGATATCCTCTACGCCTGCAGCCTGCAGCGCCGGGTTGAGAATAATGGGCGTGATGATGTCTTCGATAAACGATGTCACCACTGCCCCAAAGGCAGCACCGATCACGACTGCGACGGCCAAGTCAACAACGTTCCCGCGCATGAGAAATTCTTTGAAGTCTCTTAGAAAGCCGCCCGCAGAATTGACGGCGCGATTACGAGCTTGTCTGGTTGCCATATGTCTTGCCTTCTCAGTTCTAGGATAAATTTTCGTTAAAAACAGGTCATGGATATCTGACGTTGGCCAACTGATTAGCAGAATATCAGGCTTGAGTAAAGTTTCTGCGATCGCCGTTAAGTGTGCAGTATGCAGAATCTAAACCTGCAAGATAGTACACTCCGCTTGAGAAGTATCATGACTTGGCAACTCGTGGGAGAGCGATCGGGGCTTGCGGAAGAGCAGTATTTGCTTGCGGGCGAGTGATTCGCTTGAGGCAGTTCAGCTCAGCCAGGAGAATAGCGCCTGGACGTCGAGCTGAAATTCATTGGCGAAGGCCGGAACGGGAAGGAGGCTATTTGGCGCGTCGAAGACGTCGGTCTCCCGCTGGGACGAATAGACAAAGACCGTTTGCTCATCTGGATCGACGAGCCAGCCCATTTGGGCGCCATGCTATGCAGTGGAGAATGTTTTTGATAACTTTGGTGTGGCTTTGGTCTGGGGAAAGGATTTCGATGCTCCAGTCTGGGGCGACGGAGAAGGCGTTGGCAATTTCTCCGCTGCTGTCTCTGTGAATGCGGCTTTGGACGAAGACGGCGATGTCGGGGACGATGGAGCGATCGCCAAAGCTACATCTCAGTTCTGGA
>JBHJHJ010000178.1:0-27748 GCA_050330955.1 Elainellaceae cyanobacterium
GTTCAATCGCGGAATTGCCCTGTCTGCCCTAGGGCTTTAGTTAGTCGCGATCGCCAGCTATGAGGAGGCCATCAATCACAAGCCGGACTACCACGAAGCTTGGTTCAATCGCGGCAATGCCCTGTCCAACCTAGGGCGAAAGGAAGACGCGATCGCCAGCTATGAGGAGGCCATCAAGCACAAGCCGGACTACCACGAAGCTTTGATCATTCGCGTCTTTGCCCTGTCCTATCTATTTCGAATTTTAGTCGCTATCTCCAGCTATGTTGAGTCCATCAATGACTAGCCCGACGACCACGAAGCTTGGAGCATTCGCGGCTATGCCCTGTCCAACCTAGGGCGACAGGAAGACGCGATCGCCAGCTATGAGGAGGCCATCAAGCACAAGCCGGACTTACACGAAGCTTGGAGCAATCGCAGCGGTGCCGCATATAGCTCTAGCGGTCAGCATAGAGACGACTACCACCTCCAGCTTGCCGATACCCTGCGTTTCAACCTCAGCGGTCCGGCCAGTGCGCTTTCAGCTAACTTCCGCAAAAGCGACGATGAGCAGGAGTGGATTCTACACCGGCTGCAGCGCTCTCTAGAGAACTCAGCCCAAATTCTTGCAGGGACCTTCCCTCCAGGGACTCACCCAGAGCTAGCACAGGCGATTGAGCAGTCCTCATCACAGCGATTGCTTGAGGCAGTACAGCAGCCCTTTCCGCAGCAGCTTTTTGACTGCATCCGTCAGTCTCTCTCAGAGGAAGCATATAGCCAGATCAAGCAGGGCGCAGTGCTGCATCCCTCCATGTTTAGGGAAGAACTGCGGCAGCGTGGATATCCAGGCAAAGTAGCCAGCCTCACAGCTGAACTAGGCCGCGCCATTCAGCCCCAAACCCATCCTGAAGGCTGGGGCTTCTTGCATCACAAGCTGGGTCTAGCTCACTACGACGAAGCAAAGCGAAAACGGTATCCTCGTTCCCTGTGGCGCTCCGCCGAAGAAGCCTACAAAGAAGCCCTACAAACCCTGCAGCCGCCCCAGTTCACCGAGCAGCGCCTAGAAGTCCTGCAAGACCTAATCACCGTCCTCCTAGGCCTTCAAGAAACCGCCGCAGCCCAGCAGCTCCAGCGCGAGGGCGCCGCCCTCCTCAACCGCACCCTCAGTGAATCGCCCTCGACCCATCGCCAGCGCCGCCTTGCCCTCAAGTTCGCCAGCTTCAGCCAGCTCACCGTCGACCTCGCCCTGCAAACTGGCAACCCCACCGACGCCCTCCCCCTAGCCGAAACCAGCAAAAACACCTGCCTGCGCTGGATGCTCAGCGACGCCTACGAAGACATCCCCCAGGTCTCTTACCAGCAGATGCAGTCTCTGCTCGCTTCCAACCGCGCCGTCCTCTATTGGCACCTCAGCCCCAGCGCCCTCACCGGCTTTCTGCTGCTGTCCGGTAGCCCGCAGCCGCTTCCCATCCCTGCCCCAGATTTACCCGGTTCCACAACAGAAGACGACACCGTAGACGAAGCAAACCAGCCACCCGATCGCTTTCAGCAGCTTCTCGCCTGGGAAAACAGGCTTGAAAACTGGAACCAGCAATACCAAAGCTACCGCAACAGCACCGGCAAGAAGGGCAATCAAGAGCAGTCATCCCACCCATGGCGAGAGACCCTACCCCAGCAGCTAGACCAGCTCAAAGCCATCCTCAACATCGACGCCATCGAGCAAACCCTCCAAGCCCACAACATTCAGCAGCTCATCCTCATCCCCCACCGTGACCTGCACCGCTTCCCCCTCCACGCCTGCCTCAACGGCTACACCTGCACCTACCTCCCCAGCGCCCACTTCGGCCTTAAATGCTCACTGCCTCTGACCCACCCTCAGCTCCTTGTCATCGAAAACCCCGAGAGTACGCCCAGCGGCAACGGCAAAGCTAAAGAGTTAGCGGCCCTTCCCTTTGCAGAAATCGAGGCCGAGCTGGTGCGTCAATTCATCAGCCACAGCAGCCCTAGCGCACCCCCAAAAAGCATCAGCTTGGGCCAAGCCAGCAGAGCCGAAGTGACCAAAGCGCTGCTGCAGCCCCACCACATCGTCCACTTCACCGGCCACGGCACCTACGACGACAGCGACCCAGCGGCATCCTGCCTTTTCCTCAGCAACACCGACACCCTCGATCTCACCGATATCATTGAGCTAGACCTCAGCCATTGCCAGCTCGTCTGCCTCGCCGCCTGCGAAACCGCCGTCACCGGCAACCAGAGCATCACCGACGAATACGTTGGCTTGGTGAGCGCCTTCCTCAAAGCGGGCGTCTCCTACGTCGTTAGCACCCTATGGCGCGTGGAGTCAGCCGCCAGCGCCCTGCTGATTGTCAAATTCTATGAGCAGTGGCAGGGCGGGCAGTCTCCCGCCGAGGCCCTAAACAGCGCCCAGGCTTTTCTCAAGCAGGCCAGTCGGCAGACGCTGATCAGCGAAATGGAGGCGCTGCTGCCGAGGCTATCGGGAGCCTTAGGAATTATCTTTGAAGTGCGGCTTGACGCGCTCAGAGAGAGCGCTGTTGAGCAACCGTACAGCCATCCATATTTTTGGGCTGCGTTCACATTATCAGGATTATGAAACACGCTGAACTTCTGATTCTCCGCTCATTCTTCTACGCTCTTGCTCAACAGCAGGCCGCCCTGTCTGACGTCATAAAAGCGCAAATAAACCAGATTGGCCAATCCCTCGACGCCCGCGTTTCCGAGCTAGACGCGCTGGCCAAATCCACCCCGAGTTTAGCGGTACCATACAAAGACGCGCGTAAGTGGCTGGTTAACTACGCCGCTGAGCGGGGGATGGGCTTAGATTTTATGGCTGACGAAGACGACGAAACCGATGACGTTGAACAAGAAAACCTAGCGCGTGACCTTGATCCTCATCTTGAAGAGATGAAACGGGCTTTTGAAGTCATCGACAAAAAGCTAGATAATCCAGCTCAAGTCCTAACGGCTTCCGATCCAGTCCAGGCGGTGCGCCAAGCCCCATCAACCTAACGGCTCTACCCGGCGGATATCTCCCGTGACTCAAGTGCGCTATCCCACGATTGACCTTTTCCTCTACGACTTGCACGACAGCCTCGGTGCAAGCTCAAAAGAGCTACATGAGAGCCGTCGCCGGTTCTGGCAGCGCATCTATAACGGCACCCTCACAGAAGCAAAATTGTCGGAACTGCAGGCAACAGAAAAAACCTTTGCTAGCTACGTGGAGCTATTGGGCGATCGCCGCCGCGAACCGTTCTCGCCTGAGTTCGACGGCTACTACTACCCCGTCAAGCTGGGCGACACCTATGCCCTGCAGGTAGATTGCTCCGGTCGCAAAGACGACCCCACTTGGGAATCTCTGCCGCTCACCACAAAGCTCCAGCAAACAAAGGACATCGTCCTCAGCCACACCCACGACACGCCCGGTGACATGGGTCAGAACTGGCTGATTTGGGGGCAGCTCACCGAAGCAGAACAAGACCCGGAAGCGATCGCTCAAGAATGCTATGAGGCTGCTAACATCATCTCCGACGCCAACTGGCGCTACGACCTAAAGAGTCAGGGCTGCTACAAAGGGGCAAAGCTCTTTGAGCTAGAGCGCCGCGACTACGTGCCCGATGGCATCAACCAAAATCACTACGTCTTGGTCTGCCTATTTCCCCACGACCAAACCAAACGCGACATTCAAAAGACGCTAGGGCAGCTCTATCGCAACCTAATCCGTATCTTCTACAGCCGCAATAAGATCCTCTGGGTCTACGAGCAAAGTCGTAAGCTAAAGCTAGAGCTTAAAGAGCGCTCCAGCACAATCAAAGACATCGTCGGCTCGCTGTCTAACTATGTCACCGCCCCCGTCTTAGACCTAAAGCAGCTCCAGGTTGATTTATCACGAGCCTTGAAAGCATCCCACTACTACGAAACTAGCCTCAGCTACCTGCAAGAGCAGGTTTCGACCATACAAATCAACACCGACAACTACAACAAGCGCATTCTTGAGCTGGCTAAGCTAGATAGCGACAAAGACGAGCAGCGGGCTCGGGAAAAGCTTGACGATGCCGATGGCAGTTTAGCCTTCCTGCAGCGATTTGGAGACTTTGCTCACCACAACTATCTCTCCCAAATTCAGGTAGATTACGAAGCCCTCAGCGCTGGCCTAAAACCCTTAGACAACTTCATTCAAGCTGTCGAAGGCATCACCGAAATTGAAAAAGCCAAAAACGAGCGCACCTTCAACCGCACCGTCGCCGCCGCCAGCGTCGGCATCAGCGCCGCCTCCCTCTTCG
The DNA here is from genome assembly GCA_050330955.1 of Elainellaceae cyanobacterium. Lineage (GTDB taxonomy): Bacteria > Cyanobacteriota > Cyanobacteriia > CAKZMO01 > CAKZMO01 > JBCCAG01. Next base: position 4,278 of record JBHJHJ010000178.1, read on the forward strand.
CCTCCACCTACACCGGCCAAGCTGCAGAAATCGTCCAAACCCTTCGCCCTTTCCCCGCCAACACTCCCACGCCAGCCCTCAACACCTGGCTTACCTTTGGCTCCGCCTTTCTGTTCAGCGTCATCGTCGGAGTCTGTGGCGCTGCCTTAACGTGGTATCTCTTGAGCAATCGAACCAAGCGATCATAGGGGTGGGCCACCGCCATGTCCAACCAAAACGCACAACCGCATCACCTAAAAATTACGGAACGCCGCGATCGCCAACCCGCCAAACCCATCACCAATCGCCCCAACCACGGTAAGGACATGGCGGTGCCATGTCCAACCAAAACCCATAACCGCAATATCACAGAATCTAAGGAATTTTTCGATGTCGGGATTTAGGACATGGCAGTGCCATGTCCCTACGGGTGCTGGGAAATATTGGGGTACAAATACATGCGTTGGTTGGATGAAACAAAATCTGGCGATCGCCTTTCGAATGCGAATCATTTATCTCCCAATCACACAATCGATCCCCCCAAACCACGGTAGGGACATGGCGATGCCATGTCCAACCAAAACGCATAACCGCACCACCCCAAAGGGATTTTCCACGTCGGGATTTAGGATATGGCAGTGCCATGTCACCACGGGGATTGGGAAATATTGGGGTTGTAGATGTTCCTGTTGGCCCGATGAAATACAATCCAGACAAACACCATCGTCGGTCCATGCGGCTAAAAGGTTACGACTATTCATCTCCAGGCTTCTATTTCATTACCATCTGCACCCATCAGCGCCTCTGCCTATTTGGTAATGTTGAAGGCAACAAAATGCACTTGAATGAATTTGGACAGGTCGTATTAGATTGCTGGCAAGCTATTCCCCAGCATTTCTGCCATATCGAATTGGATGAATTCGTCATCATGCCCAACCACATCCACGGCATCATAATTGTCAACAACGGTAGGGACATGGCACCGCCATGTCCAACCAAAACGCAAAACCGCCAATTCAGTCGCCCAGTCCCAGGAGCAATATCCACCGCTATCGGATCATTCAAATCCATCGCCACAAAACGGATAAATGAGATTAGGAATGCGCCAGGTTGCCCGGTCTGGCAAAGCCAATTTTACGACCGTATTATTCGCGATCGCGACGCGCTAGACAGAATTCAGCGGTACATTCAGCAGAATCCTTTAGCTTGGCAGACGGATAAATTGTATTCAGATGCAGTAGAAGGCGACGGTGGTTGAAGACAATAAGGTAAACGCTTCGCGATCGCTGCTAACGCTTGCGATCGCGTGAACAAAACCGCTACTTACCGTCAATCGCCTCAAATAAATTGAGTAGAGTAACCCCTGTCTCAGCAAAGTATTGTGAAGTTTTATAAACATCATCGTAAGTCTGTAGCTTGCTCTCGATAGCCCTATGGCGTGAGCAAACAAAACAGGACACATACGATGGCAAATCAAAATCGAGAGCGAGGAGCGCTAGCCGAGTTCCTTGTAATGATCTCCGTATTCGTAGGGTTTGGGGGTCAGGTCTTAAACTTCTTGTCCCCGACGTTGAACTTGCTGACCGCTTCAGTTATCACTTCGGAGGAGCGGGCGATAGATTCAGAGCAAACCCCAGAGAAAGAGCCCGCAGCAGAAGCCGATTCCTTCGCTGAGGTTGCTGGTGTTCCTCAAGGCATTTTCAACCACGGGGGCAGCACCACCTGGGCCAAAATTCGCGAGAATCTAGACGCATCGAACTTGGAAAATATCTTTCCAGAATATAGGCTGCGATACACGCACCCCACGGCGGATGAGGGCAATCCCGGCTCTCATACGGGCATTCAAATGCTGTTGAATGGTCGCCTGTCTTTTGCGGTGACGAGCCGTCCCCTGCGCGAAAAGGAAATGGACGCGGCGGCTGAGCAGGGATTTAGGCTCAGACAGCAGCCCGTAGCCCTGGACGCTAACGTCTTCGTTGTCCACCCCACCTTAGATATTCCGGGGCTGACTCTGAATCAAATTCGAGACATTTACACCGGCAAGATTCGCAACTGGCAGGACGTGGGTGGCCCGGACCGACCCATTACAACCTATGCCCACCGCAGCGCTAAAACCGGATGGTTTAAAGATGTGGTGTTGGGTGAAGCTGTCCACCGCGAAGACACGGTTTGGGTTGACACCACCGAAGGCATCTAAGCCGTTGCCGCCGATCCCAATGGGATTTATGACGCCACGGCTGGCCAGACGGTGTCTCAATGCACGGTGCGGCCCGTTCCAGTCAGTGACACATCGGCAGAAAACTTTGTTTCACCCTATGCTGGGGCGCTTACTTTCTACAAAGAGTGCATTGAAGCCCCGCGCCGGCTCAATCAGGAAGCGTTCCGCAGCAGCTATCCGTTCACGCGCAATTTGTATGTGGTCTACAAAGACTTTGAGGCGCAAGATACCCAAGATGAATTAGCGGGCGAGGCCTTTGTTAATTTGCTTCTATCGAATGAAGGCCAGCGATTGATTCAACAGTCTGGCTTCACGACGATTAAAGCCTTACCAGAGACGCTCAGTGGCTCGTAAAAGCCTCGTCGCTGATGCCCTTTCGGAAAACCGAAACACAGCATCGTAACAGCCGTATCTAATTTTCTCTACTACCTTTGAAGGGCTAAAAAGAGTAGGGTAATCTGGCCTGTTGGCTCAACAGAATAGTTTTGCATAATCAAATTGCTGAAGACGTACGCAGTGCGAGCCTAATTCCACCACCCCACGGCTTCACGCCTCTCAGCCCGCATCCTCAAAGAGCCCAAAAAACAGTATGAAAACGGCAACCTTCTCCCGCGTAGACTACAGCACCTTCATTGAGCAAGTGAGCAATCAAAAAGTGCTGCAGGTCACCCTCAAACCCCATCGGATTGACTATCGCCTCAAGCCCGCCTTCGGGAATCAGCGATATTACACCGTCAAACCGGCGGGCAATACCGATGATGTTGCCACCATGCTTCAGGCCCACGGCGTCGACTTTTCCATCCCCAACACCGACGCCGGACTGATTACGGGGCTGCTGGGGCTGCTGTCCACCGGGGCGCTGCTGGGAGCAGCTTGGCTGATGCAAAAAAATGCTGGCGGCATGGGTGCTGTGGCGACGGGTAAAACCAGGGCAAGAACCTACAGCCCTAACAAAGGGAGCGGTACGCGGATTACCTTTGCCGACGTGGCAGGCGTTGACGAAGCCAAACAGGAGCTGCAAGAGGTGGTCGACTTCCTCAAAGATGGGGACAAATACCGCAAAATTGGGGCCAAAATGCCCAAAGGCGTGCTGCTTGTAGGGCCTCCGGGAACGGGTAAAACGCTGTTGGCAAAAGCGGTTGCTGGAGAGGCTAACGTTCCCTTTTTAAGCATGGCCGCGTCGGAATTTGTAGAGCTCTATGTGGGCGTGGGTGCATCGCGGGTGCGGGATCTATTCAATAAAGCCAAGCGGCAGGCTCCCTGCATTGTGTTTATTGACGAGCTCGACGCCATCGGCAAATCTCGGGGCGGAAACCCCCAAGCCGGAAACGATGAGCGGGAGCAGACCCTGAACCAATTGCTGACGGAAATGGACGGGTTTGACGGCAACGAGGGCGTGATCCTGATTGCTGCAACCAATCGCCCGGAGATACTCGATCCGGCTCTCAAGCGGGCGGGGCGGTTTGACCGCCAGGTTTTGGTGGATCGCCCCGATAAAAGCGGGCGGCTGGAGATTTTGCGGGTTCATGCTCGCCCTGTGCTGATGGGAGAAGACGTGGATTTAGAGGCGATCGCAGCCCAAACCTCAGGCTTTGCCGGCGCGGATTTAGCCAACCTAATCAATGAGGCGGCGCTGCTGGCGGCGCGAAACAATCGCCAAGCGGTGATGATGACCGATGTGAAAGAGGCCATTGAGCGCGTAATAGCAGGGCTAGAGAAGCGATCGCGCATTCTCTCCCCCACAGAGCGCAAAACCGTGGCTTACCACGAAGTGGGTCACGCCATTGTCGGCGCCCTTATGCCCGGCGGCACCCAGGTCTCGAAAATCTCCATCGTCCCCCGGGGGAAAGGTGCCCTGGGCTACACGATGCAGACCCCCGAAGGCGATCGCTTTTTGATGCTGGAAGATGAGCTGCGGGGCCAGCTCGCCACCCTATTGGGCGGGCGATCAGCGGAAGAGGTGGCCTTTGGCAAGGTGTCTTCTGGTGCCAGTGACGACATCCAGAAGGCGACAGACTTAGCGGAAAGAGCCGTCACCCAGTACGGCATGGCGCCTGACCTCGGTCCCATTGCCTTTGAGAAAACCCAGTCGCAGTTTCTGGAAAATGGCAGCACCCGTCGCCCTATGGGGGGAGAGGTGGCCGCTGAGATCGACCGGTTGGTAAAGCAGTCGATCCACCACGCCCACGAGATGGCGATCGCCATCCTCCAGCTCAACCGCAACCTGCTTGATGCAATGGCCCAAAAGCTGTTGGCAGAGGACGTGCTGGAAGGGGCGCAATTGAAAGATTTGCTGGCCCAGGCGCAAACCCCAGTGAATACGCAAATTTGGCTGGCAACGGGCCAAACGGCTAGCTAAAGCGAAACCATTTTGAGAACTGGAGTTTTCCCTCATGGAAAACTCCAGTTCTCAACCTAGACCAGGTTTGACCGGTGATAAATAAGGTGGGTCAGAGGCTACAAATACCGCACCCGATTCAGGTGATGATGGTATCAATAGAGAGAGCAGCTCTGGAAATCCGTTTGCGATGAACGCCTGTAGCAGGAGGATCCATGCCGCGATCGCCCGCACACCAGCCGCGCCAAGCGTCACTCCGCACCCTACTCATCATTCCGCTAGTGGTCCAGGTGCTGGTTGCCGTGGGTCTGGCGGGCTGGCTTGCCCACCGCAACGGGCAGCAGGCGGTGGAGGCCCTGGCCCACCAGCTCCTAGAAGACTCCGGCGCCCGTCTGCGCCACCAGCTTGAAGCTGAGGTGGCCATTCCCCCCGTCGTCACCCAGCAAAACGCTGATGCCCTAGCCCTGGGTCAGCTCGACCCCGCAGACCTCAAAAGCTGGGCGCCCCATCTGGTGCGGCAGAGCGATCGCTTCCCAGACCTGACCTACATCTACTACGGCAGTAGCCAAGACCGCTACGTTGAAATCCATAAGTTTCCTGACGGTCGCCTGGAGTTTGCCGTTAAATCTAGCCCGGACGAAGCATACCTCAGCATCTATAGCCTGACGGTAGAGGGGGCGATCGGGGACCTGCTGCGCATTAGCACCTATGAGTACTACCACCGCGATCGCCCCTGGTATCGCACCGCAGAGACTTCAGAGCTGCCGTTGTGGACCGACAGTTACGAATTCACGGGGGAAGCGCCCCAACTCGGTATCAGCTTTGTGCATCCCTATCGGACTGAAGACCGATCGCTGAACGGCGTGCTCGGCGCCGACTTCACCCTCTCTACCCTCAAGGGCATTCTGCAGTCGCTGACCCTTGCCCCGGCCAGCGAAACCTTTCTCATGGAGCCCGACGGCACCATCTTGGCGAGTTCCGAAGAGCGGGCTGAGGCCAACGAACTTGGGCAAGGCGGCACCCTGGGGCAGCTGGCCGCTGAGCAAATCCAGGCGCAGCTAGGAGATCTCAATCAGCTTGACGCTGAGCAGCGGATTCAGTTTCGCATAGAAGACGCGGCGTACTGGGTGCAGGTGACGCCAGTTGCCGATGACTACGGTTTGCGGTGGCTTGGGGTGTCGGTGATTCCAGAGACGGCCTTTACCGCTGAAATCCGGCATAACAACCGCAACACAGTGCTGCTCTGTCTGCTGGCCCTCGCCATGTCCACAGGCGCGAGCCTGCTGCTCGCGCAGCGGCTCAACCGGCCCATCCTGCAGCTGGGGCTGGCCAGTCAAGCCCTGGCTGCAGGCAGCCCCCACCCTCCCGTGAAGCCATCCCCCATTCGCGAGGTGAATTTGCTGGTGCAGAGCTTCAACCAGATGGCGACGGACCTGGCCCAGTCGCGATCGCAGCTCAAAGCCCAATCGCAGCAGCTTGAAACCCTGGTGGAACAGCGCACCCAGGCCCTGCGCCAGTCAGAGGAAAAGTTTGCGGCGGCGTTCCAGGCGAGCCCCAATGCCGTGGTGCTCACCACCCTAGAGGAGGGGCGCTATCTAGAGGTGAACGACCGCTTTGCCCAACTGCTGGAAATGCCGAAAGAGGAGATTCTCGGTCGCACCAGCACGGCGCTCAAACTTTGGGTGGCCCCCTATTCCCGCGCTGACTATCTCCAGCAGCTCACCCAGGGCAAAATTCAAAATCAAGAGTGGCAACTGCGCACCGCTTCTGGCGAGATTAAAACGGTGCTGCTGTCGTCAGAGATTATCGACGTGCAGGGGGAGCCCTGTATTCTTTCCATTGCCAACGATATTAGCGATCGCAAGCAGGCCCAGAATGCCCTAACCGCAAGTCAAGCCAAATTCCAGCGCCTGGTCGATGATATCGGCGACAAATTTGTCATCTTCAGTCACACCGGTATCGACGGTGTCGTCACCTATGTGAGCGGCGGGTTTGCGGCGGTGTTTGGCCGGCAAAAGGAAGATATGGTCGGCAAACCCTGGGGAAGCTCGGTGAACTGGCTACCGCAAGATGCGGCAGTGGCGCAAAATGCAGTGATTGCTGGGATAGAGCGGGGAGTAGAGTTTCATCAGTTTGAGATGCGGTTTATCCATCCCAGCGGAGAGCAGCGCACGGTGGTGGTCTCCCAGCACCCCGTTAAAGGCGATGACGGTCAGGCGATCGCCATTGAGGGGATTTTAGAAGATATCACCGAACGTAAGCGCACAGAGGCCCAGCTGCGTCGAAACGAGGCTCAGCTTGCGGCGGCGCAGCGCATCGCCCACGTAGGCAACTGGGAAATTGAGCTAAAAACGAGAAAGACCACTTGGTCAGCAGAGCTGCTGCAGATCTTCGGGTTTGATCCGAAGGGGCCACCTCCCACCTACGCCCAGGCTTTTCGGCGGCTGCATCCAGAAGACCATGACCGCTGGACCAAGCTCTTTCGGCGGCTCATCAGCACGGGAGTGTCCTACGAAACGGATTTGCGGGTTGTGCTGCCCAACGGCGAGCTGCGGTATGTCGAGGGGCGGGGGGAAGCGGTCCAAGATGAGCAGGGCTGCGTGATTCGCGTTTTGGGGACGGGCTTAGACGTGACCGTACGTAAGCGGGCTGAAAGTGAGCTTGCTCAGCAGCTTCAGCGGCAGCATCTCCTGAGCGGCATCACCAACCAAATTCGTCAGAGCCTCGACATCCAGAGGGTCTATGAAACCACAGTGGAAGAGGTCGGCCAGACCTTCGCCGTCAGCCGCTGCGTTTTGCACACCTACATCGAGTCGTCTACGGCTCGCGTGATTAATGTAGGGCAATACCTCGTACCTGGACATCGCTCCATGGCGCAGATGACCCTACCGGTCGACAGCCCCTACGCTCAAGCTATCCTCACTTCGAACTGCGCCATCGCTACCCCTGACGTCCATCGAGCCCCTCTGCTCAAGCCTGCGACTAAGCTACTTAACCGCTTTCAGATTAAATCCATACTGGCCATTTGCACCTCTTACCAAGGCAAGCCCAACGGCTTCATCAGTCTGCACCAGTGCGATCGCCAGCGCCACTGGACCGAGGATGAGGTCAGCCTGCTAGAGGATGTCGCGTCCCAGGTGGGCATTGCCATCGCCCAGGCCCATCTGCTGCGGCAAGAGCAGCATCAGCGCGAGCAGCTGGCCCGACAAAATATTGCCCTGGATCAGGCGATTCAGGCCGCAGAGGCGGCCAGCAAAGCGAAGAGCGAGTTTCTGGCCAACATGAGCCACGAGCTGAGGACGCCCCTCAACGCCATTCTGGGATTTAGTCGTTTGATGGCTAGGGACGCTAACCTCACCCCCACCCAAACCGGCAACCTCAACATCATCAACCGCAGCGGCGAGCACCTGCTTGAGCTGATCAACCGCGTGCTAGACATGTCCAAAATCGAGTCAGGCCGCGCCACCCTCTATCCTACCGATTTCCATCTGCCCCAGCTTCTCACAGATATTGTCAATCTGTTTACCCTGCGGGCGAGGGAAAAGGGGCTGGCGATCGCCGTGGACCTTGCCCCCAATTTACCTACCCAGATTCACGCCGACGCGGGCAAGCTGCGTCAGGTATTGGTCAATCTGCTGAGTAATGCCCTTAAATCAACTGAGGCGGGAGCAGTGACGCTACGGGCCGCTCCCGCTGGGGTGCAAAGTAGCGGCTCAAACACAGACCTAACGCTATGCTTCGAGGTCGAAGACAGCGGCTGTGGCATCAAGCCCGACGCCATGCCCCAAATTTTTCAGGCCTTTGTGCAAAGTGAGGTGGGCTTCAACACCCGCTCCGGCACCGGGCTGGGCCTCACCATCACGCAAAAGTTTGTTGAGCTAATGGGCGGCCAAATTACGGTCGCTAGCGGCGGTGTGATCTACACGCCCGGGCTACACCCCGAACCCATCGCCTCAGCCCACTCCCCGGCTGAGGGGTCCTGCTTCCGCTTCACGGTAAAAGCGGCGCTGGGTCAAGACGCCCTGCAGATGGCCCAGCCCCCCCACCGCGTGGTCGGACTAGCGGCAGATGAAGTGCCCCGCCGCATCCTGGTAGTAGAAGACATTTGGGAGAGCCGTCACCTGCTGCTGCAGACGCTGAGCCCCATAGGATTTGAGGTGCGAGGCGCCGAAAATGGTCAGGTCGCCCTCGAAATTTGGCGGGAGTGGCGCCCGGAGCTGATTTGGATGGACATGCGCATGCCGGTGATGGATGGCTACCAGGCCACCCGCTATATTAAAGCGCAGCCTGAAGGCCAAAACACCGTTATTATTGCCCTGACGGCCAGTAGCTTAGACAGCGAAAGGGCCAGCATCTTAGCGGGGGGCTGTGACGACTATGTAAGGAAGCCGTTTCAGACGGAGGTGCTTTTAGAAAAAATTGCCGAGCATCTTGGCGTGCGCTATCGCTATGAGCGCAGCGGTGTGGCAGAAGCGGCAACGCCACAGCCTGGTGAAAATCAAGGCGTTGCGCTGGAAAAATACCTGGCCCAAATGCCGCCCGATTGGGTGCAGGGCCTTGGACAGGCGGCTGCGATCGCAGACAACGATTTGATTGCTGAACTTATGGGAAATGGACGTAATATGAGTCCTGAACTCTATCGACTCATCCAGGATGCCGTCGATAACTTTCGCTACGATATCGTAATACAAGCAACACAAACTGCGCTTGAACCGCTACCCGAGGAACTGCAGCAGTGACTCAATATAAAGGCGATATCCTAATCGTTGATGACACGCCAGACAACTTGCGAGTTTTGTCTACTCTGCTCACCGAAAAGCAGTACAAAGTCAGGAGCGTGATCTCTGGCCGTCTAGCGCTGACGGTGGCCCAGCAGGCCCAGCCCGATCTAATTTTGCTGGACATCAAGATGCCGGAGATCGGCGGCTATGAAGTGTGCGAATACTTAAAGCTGAATGACGCAACGGCAGACATTCCGGTGATCTTCCTCAGCGCCCTGGACGCCCCCATCGATAAGGTCAACGCCTTTAGCGTGGGCGGCGTCGATTTCATTACCAAACCGTTCAACCCGGAAGAGGTCTTGGTGCGCATCGACACCCAGCTTCGGCTGCGGAACGCCACCCGTGAGCTGCAGGCCATCAACGCTGAGCTGGAGGACCGGGTGAGGCAGCGCACGGTCCAGCTTGAGCGAGAAATTTCAGAGCGCCGCAGGGTCCAGGAAGAGCTGCTGCACCAGGCGCTCCACGACAGCTTGACGGGGCTGCCCAACCGCGCCCTGCTGATGAAGCGCCTGGGATTGATTCTCGCAAATGCTAGAGAGCATAAGGATTTCAAGTTTGCCGTATTTTTCCTAGACTGCGATCGCTTCAAGCTCGTCAACGATTCTCTAGGGCATTCTACGGGCGACAAAATGCTCGTTGCAGTGGCGGGTCGTATTGGGGCTTGCCTGCCGCCAGGAAGCATGCTGGCACGTCTTGGCGGAGACGAATTCATTGCGCTAATCGAAAATATCCCCGGTCCAGAAGAAACTTTTAAAGTTGCAGAGGCCATCCAGCGCGAAATCAAGCGCCCGTTTCAGCTTGAACAGTATGAATTCTTCACCAGCATCAGTATTGGCATTGTTATTGGCGATCAAACCTACAGCAAGCCTGAACATGTCTTGCGAGATTCGGACACCGCGATGTATGAGGCTAAAGCGGCAGGTAAGGGCTGCTACTCCTTGTTTGTTCCCCATTTAAATCAGCTTGCTCAGAGCCAGTTCAACCTAGAAGGTGAGCTGAGACGGGCCCTCGAAAATGATGAGCTTGTGCTAACCTTTCAGGCCATTGTCGATATGGAGGCAGATCAAATATACGGTTTTGAAGCCCTAGTGCGATGGCAGCATCCAGAGCGGGGGCTGCTCAAGCCTGATAATTTCATTGCCCTGGCTGAAGAATCGGAAACCATTGAACTAATTGACTTTTGGGTCCTGAAAAAAGTCTGTCAGAATATTGCAGCATGGCAATTGAAGGGGCTGCTAAAAGAGCCCATGCGGATTAGCGTAAACTTCTCGACGCGGCATTTTTCGAATGCTGACTTCATCACAAAAGTGGATCAGGTCTTAAACCAATACGGCATCGAGCGCAAATTCTTGAGCATTGAAATCACGGAACACAGCCTCATGGCGCAGGCTGAAGCCGCGGCCCGTATTCTCACCCAGCTTCAGCAGCGCGACATCCAAGTCTGCATCGACGATTTCGGCACAGGCTACTCCTCCCTGAGCTATCTCCACCAATACCCCATCAACGCGCTCAAAATTGACCGCCGCTTTGTGCAAAATCTTCATAACCAGCCGCAAAATACTGCCATCATCCAGGCGATTGTGGCCCTGGCTGATGCGCTGGGGGTACACACCATTGCGGAAGGTGTGGAGATTGCCCCTGAGCGGGACAAACTCCTGGAGCTGGGGAATCACCTCGCCCAAGGGCATCTTTTCTCTGCGCCAGTAGGTGAGGCTGCAGTCGAGACATTTTTGATTGAGGGCATTGGGGTGAGCAGGTGAAGCGTGCGATCGCCCGCGCCTTGCCCGCTACTGTCCCGCCGCCCCAAAGAGGGTAAACGCGGCCCACTTGGCGGGGTCGTCGGGGTGAAGGGCGCGGATTTTTAGCATCGCCTGCTGGAGGGCGATCGCTCGGTTAGATTCCTCCTCAAGCTGGCCATAGAATTCCGCCATCAGATCCACCGTGGCCTCGTCAGACACGGCCCACAGCGACACCACCACGCTCTCCACCCCCGCCGTCAAAAACGAGCGCGACAGGCCAATGACGCCGTCTCCAGTGATGGTTCCAAGCCCGGTGTCGCAGGCGCTGAGCACTACAAGCCGGGCGGTTAGCGGCAGCTCAGAAATCTCAGCAGTGGTCAGGTAGCCGTCGCTGTCGCGGGTAGGGGCTAGGGCGAGTGCCCCAGGGACCCCGGTACCAAAATCTTCTAGCAGGCCGTGGGTGGCCAAATGCACAATGGCGGCATCGCTCATTCGGGAGACGACTTCTGTCTTAGTGGCCTGCTGATCGGTGAGGGGCTCCGTGCGCAGCAGCGGCGCGATCCGCTCGGCCTCTCGCCGCGCTCCCGGCAGCGGGTCTAGGGGCAGGCCTCGGCTCGGGTGATTGGGCATTGCCGGATCGCCAACCACCAGGGCGGGGTCGCTGCCGATATTCAGGGCCGCTTGCTCACGGGGCGCGTTGAGCAAGCTGATGGCGGGCGCAAACAGGAGCGGGTATTTTTCGATTAGAACCTGGCCATTTTCGTCGGGCAGGGCCGCAAAGGGAATCAAGAATAGCTCCCTGTGGGGAATCACCACCACGGTGGCATCCTTTTCGGGCAAAACCTCAGCAATGGGGTCGATCAGGAGCTGATGCAATGACCGGAAGACTTCGCCCCCGGCGGCTCCATTTTCCCCTTCTACAGCGATGCCTCGTGTATTCCGCAGCTCAAAGCCAAGGCGCTCCAGGCGAATGCGCTCTTGGGTGACGAGATCGGCTAGGGACTCGTTTAGCGGGCTCGTGTGAAAGTGCACTTGCCCCGTAGGCGCCACAACCCAAATGTAGATTTCTCTGCCCACCAGAGAGTACTCCACTAAGGTTGCGTTGCGTGCCCGAGCCGTAGCTTTAATCTGGTCTAAAGCGGGTGCCTGGATCTGCTGCTTCGGCGGTGCCTGGCCGCGTAGCGACAGACGGTGGGCCAGCAGCTCTGCAAAAGCTCGCGATCGCCCCCGCTCTGAAATTTCTAGGGCTTTGCCGGGGTCGCCAATTGCTACCAGGGCCCGCTGCAGGAGGCTGTAGGTGTGGGTTTGGGTTTCAATAATGGAAATTTTGTCTGCGTCGGTCAGCCCAGGACGCTGCTGCTCCCAGGCGGAGACGGCCTGCCTAAGGGCCAGCGCTGCGGCCTCTGGGTCGCCCTGCTGCAGCAACAGCTCCCCCTTGGCGTTGAGGGTTTCGGCTTCCCCGCTGACGTAGCTTTCCCTTTCTCTGGTCCGGGTGGATTCGCCCTCTGAGGCCTTGAGCGATCGCCAGATCTCTAGGGCTTTGTCGTACTGGTCTAGAGCCTCTTCGGGCTTGTTTTCTTGGGCGGCGAGCTGCCCTAATCCATAGCGGCTGCGGGCCATGCCGGCGGGGTCGTCTTTAGCTTGGGTAAAGTCGAGGGCTTGGGTCAGGTACCGTCGCGCTTTGTCCAGGTCGCCCAGCTGCAGGTAGGCTTGCCCTACCTGGTTGAGGGCGATCGCCTCCCCGCGCAGGTCCCCGTTGATTCGGTAGTCCGCAAGGCTCAGCTTGGCGAACCGCAGCGCCTGCATTCCGTCGCCGGAGCGGCTGTAGGCCAGGGCTAGGCCGTTAAGGATAAGCCCCTCCTGCACCTGCCCGGCTCGGTTTGAGCTTTGGGCCGCAATGTCTGCGACTAAGGCTTGGTATTGCTCGCGGGCCTGCTGCAGGAGGCTAATGGCCCGCTCGATTTGTCCGAGGCGAATATAAGTCGTCCCCAAATAGGCCAAGGTGTCCACCTCCCCCTGGGGATCGCCGATAGCTTGCCTCACCGCTGCGCTTTGCTGGTAGTAATCCAGCGCGTTGGCGTATTCGCCTCGCTCGGCGTAGATATTGCCGATGCGGTCTAGGGCGTCGCTCTCCCGCAGCCGGTTGCCGCTGTTGCGGTAGAGGTCCAGCGCAGTTTGAAAGGTGGCGAGGGCGGCGTCTAGTTCTCCCGCTCCGATTTGCTGCTGTCCCTGCAGATAGAGATCAGCCGCATCGTCAGTGAAGATGCAGACGGTGGCAGGAGCAACCGGGCAAGTTTTTGGGGCAATGGGGTTGTCTTCTAGCCCCAGCTTGGCGAGCTGCGTGAGAGATGAGAGGACGCCGATTTGGGCGATGTCGTTGCGGCTGATGTCTAGCTGGGTGAGACGGGTCAGCGGCGCCAGAGGACTGGCGGTGTCGACCCCGTTGCGGCTGATGTCCAGATTGGTCAGCGTGGTCAGCGATCGCAGCAGTTCCACATCGGAGATTTGGTTGCCGGAGAGATAGAGCTGGGTGAGGGGCAGCTGGGCTAGGGGATCCACTGCCTCAATCTGGTTACCGTTGGCGTAGAGGATTTCCAGGTTGGTCAGGCTGCTCAGGGGGCTGAGGTCCCGAATCTGGTTGCGGTCGAGGTAGAGGGTGGTGAGCCCAGTGAGGGGGGCGATCGCGCCCAAGTCTTCGACCTGATTTTCGAATAGGTACAGCTCGCTCAGACCCGTGAGGTTCGCCAGCGGCGTTATGTCGCTGATCTGATTTTGGTTTAGGGTCAGCGTCTGCAGCTGGGTCAGGCTTTCCAGCGGGCCGAGTTCGACGAGTTGTTGGTCAGTTAGGTCTAAGGCGCTGAGGCTACTGAGGGAGGCACTCGCCGCGGCGCAGTCCTGGGTGCCGGCGACCTCCAGCAAGACCGCAACGGTGTGCCGCTCAGCATCCGAGAGCTGGGGCTGTTCGCACCTGTCGGCAAAGCTCAGGGGCCGGGCGGCCACAGCGGAAGGAATGCCCAGGGTTAGGGACAGGGCCGTTAGCTTGGCGATCGCCTGAGGCAGGGGAAAAACCCAGTTTGGGGTGGTAGACATGGGAAAAGTTTGGTGAAGCGGTTAAGGAAAGCAGGCCGCCGTCTCTCCGTTGGGCAGGGTTGCGCCACAGAAGTTAGCGTTTTGCTGGGCTGCCCCGGTCAGGTCGGCGTCCTGCAGAATCGCGGCCTCTAGGTCGGCCCCGCTGAGGTTAGCGTTGCGCAGGTCTGCCCGCAACAGGTTTGCCCCAACCAAGTCCGCGTCCTGGAGGTTGGCCCCTGATAAATCTGCGTCCTGGAGGTTGGCTCCGATGAGGTCGGCGCTGCTGAAATCTAGGTCGGCCAAGTTGCACCTGAGGCAGGTTTGGGTGGCTTCTAGGTGGCGGCGGTTGACGGTCTGCTCCAGCGGGGTGCGATCGCGCTCTGGTAGGGGATTACCGCCCAAGCCCAGCTCAGACAGCGCCTCAAGAGACAAAAGCGGGCTCACGTCCTCGATTTGATTGTCGTTGAGGTAGAGCTTGGTCAGCGCCGTCAAGTTCGCTAGGGGCGCAAGGGTGGTAATTTGATTCCCCTCTAGGCCTAAGCTTGTTAAGCGGTCTAAGGTCTGCAGCGGCTGGAGGTCGTCGATTTGATTCCTCGCTAGGCTGAGAGATTCCAGACGGGTTAGCCCCCCGAGGGGGAGCACCTGCTGAATGCCGTTGTCGTTGAGCTGGAGCACTTCCAAGTTGACCAGGGTTGCTAGGGGCTGCAGGTCCTGGAGCTGGTTTTGGTTGAGGTAGAGCTGGGTTAGATTGGTGAGTCGGCCCAGGGGAGCAACATCATCGATGGCGTTGCTGTCGAGGGAGAGGGCCTGCAGGTTGGTGAGGGAGGCCAGCGGCGTTAGGTCAGCGATTTGGTTGCCGTCTAAATATAGAGCGGTGAGCTGCGGGAAGCTAGCGAGGACGCTGAGGTCTCTCAGCCCCTGATTGTTCAGGGTGAGCTGAGACAACTGCGAGAGAGCCTGTTCTGCCTCCGCGCAGTTGTCGGTATCTGCGACGCGCAGCAGCACCGCCATGGTTGGCTCATCATCACCCTGGCCACGGACTAAACACTGGCTAAGGAACCGGGAGCCAGACGGAGTTACCTGCGCGAGAGCATCTCTTGCGATCGCGAGCAGAACCACCGAGGCAAGGGCGATCGCGCCCCACTGGCCCGTTTGTTGAACAATAGAATTTTTTCGGTAATGACGCATTGTAAAAAAATCATTTATTTCTCAGAGATTTCCTCTGAATTGCAGTAAATTATGTCAGTAGCCTTTTTGACAGCTTGTTTCCGCAGCCCTTTGTGCAGCTATCAGCAAGGTCCGCACCAAATTTTAATAGAAAAGGTCTAATAGCCGCGCTCACTTTGTTGCAAATCTTGACGGGTGCAAATCTTGGCAAGCGATAGCGCTAGTGTCCTCTTCTGTTCTACCATTCCTTTTCTGCTCTTCACGGAAGGTGGCGTATGTCTATGTTCAGCCACTCTTCGCTACATTAGCGTCCAAACTCAGCGTTCTAAATAGACATGTTTACTTCTCTTAGAGTCCGTAATGCTTGGCAGTTTGCCGCTGGTGCTGTCTTATCTTCTATTGCCGTAGTGAGCGGCTTAGCATTGGTAGCGCCCGACCCCGCCATGGCGGTTGATCCCGAGCGGGCCAGAATTGAGGATATTCTGGGCAACAGCAGCGAGCTCTTCATCCGCCGGGGCAATCGCCGGGAGCCTATCCAAATCGAGTCCGCGCTGCAGCGCAGTCAAGATGCTCTGATTACAGCACCCCCCAACAATGCCTATGCGGTGATGAAGTTCTTTTCGCAAAGCGGGGAAGATCTCAACTTTTACATTCAAACCTCCCCCCATACCGAGCCCACAATCTATCACTTTCCCTGCAGCGCCCAAGGGAATTACCAGATTGGCTGGGGCCTGGCCGAAAATGAATCTCGCGGCTGTGAGGAAGGTATGACGCTGCTCAAGGGCCAGCCCCCCCGCGCCCAAGCCCCCCTACCCATTGCCTGGCTGAAACAGCTCGCCCAGGGCCCCGTTCGCAGGGTGTATTACTGCACTGCAGTTGGACAGAGTGGACCAAATTTTGAGACTGCCATGTCGGGGGATCCCTGCACTGAAGCTTTGGAAGCCTGTCAGGCTGCAGGCGATGCCTCCTGCCAGGTGTCTACAAAGGGGTTTTGGTGGACCAGCGAGGAGCAGATGCACGCTTCCTTGGATTGTCTGTCGGCTGACCCGCGTTCAACCGAAGGCACGGGCCAAGCCATCGAGGCCAACATTCAGGCGCTGCTTCAAGAGACCCAGGGGCAAGATAGCTCTTGTCTACTCCACGTCTTTCGGCCCGATGACTTTGTCATGATCCCGGCACCGGACGAAATTGTTCAAGGGCTGGGAGACGATGAGATTTTGGTGCAGGTCAGAGATACCCCAACGGGGATTCAATTGGACGTGCTGAAGGGGGCGATTAACGTCCGCTCGGTCCACAATTCAAATTCAGATCTCCAACTCGTCAGCCAGGGTGAGAGATATGTACATTCGGGTGCAGCCAATCAGGTCACGACCTTCGACCGGCAGCAGGGCCTGCGGTCTATCGATATGGAGATTCTCTGTGCATTTGCGTCTCAGCCTGACAACGATCTGAACGTACCAGCCTGCTTCGAAGTGGGGCTACTGCCGACGGCGGACGGCAGGCCAGTCGCTTATTGCGACCTAGAGCAGGCCAGCGGTGGTCAGGAGGGGGATGAGCGCATCCTGCAGATGAGTCGCCCTATCGGTGAAATCGAAATCGAATACGAGATGTTTGATGTCCCCGATCGCCTCCAAATTATTCACGAAGGGCGAGAAATCTTGGACACCGGTTTCGTCTCGTCCAGTAGGCGAATCTCTGTGCCCTTTAGCGGCAGCTCCGGTCGAGTGAAGGTCTCGCTGACCGGCAACTTCGAGATTGATACAACCGAATGGAACTACACGCTGTACTGCCCCAAGTAACGTTGCTCATCCTTAACTCTATCTACGATGAAACATCTTAAACGACTTGCCCTAACGCTGCTCAGCGCTGCTCTTGTGG
This sequence comes from Elainellaceae cyanobacterium, assembly GCA_050330955.1. Classification (GTDB taxonomy): domain Bacteria; phylum Cyanobacteriota; class Cyanobacteriia; order CAKZMO01; family CAKZMO01; genus JBCCAG01. The sequence continues at coordinate 21,447 of JBHJHJ010000178.1, forward strand.
TCTGCTGGAGCGGCCCTACGCTGCTGAGCCGCCCCGCGCTGTCGATCGCCCCATCGGCTGCAGAATCTCCAGAAGCGGCTGATGCACCTGTTCTGTCGGGTCAGCCTATTGCCTTCGCCTCACCGGCAATCAACACCTTCATTGAAGCTGACACCCTCTATCGCAACGGGGACGTGGAAGCAGCAGCAGCGCTTTACCGCCAGGTCAAGCCTGACTTTGAGACGACCCTACCCGAAATTCCAGAGCCCGTTTACGACCCTGAGGCCCTCTCCCCCGAGACCCAGGTCTACTGGGCCGCTGCCCAGGCCGCCATGGAGGAAGGGGATGAAGAAGCGGCGATTGAGCCGCTGCAGCAGGTTTTTGCCGCGCAGCCCGAGTTCATCGACGGCACCCTTACCCTCGCCCAGATGCTCCAGGAAGAGGACCAAGAAGAGGAGGCGATCGCCGTTCTAGAGCAGGCCGCGGTCATGTACCCGGACTCAGCGGAGATTGTTATGGCCCAGGTCCTGGCCCTAGCAGAAGAAGATGAGCACCTAGAGGCCTCTATCGCCGCACGGGAGTTTGCCTTGCTCAATCTTGACCATCCCCAGTCGCGGGAGTTTCAAGACATTGCCGACGAGGAGTTCGGAAGGTTTCAAAAGAAGCGACGGCGGCGGGGGATTTTCAGCGGTATCGGCAACATCCTGACCCGAGTCTTTACAGGGGATGCGCCTTGGGAGTCTTGGGACTCGGTCCTTGAAACTGCCGGACTGGTGCGGATGATGGTGGGCAGTGAGTCTGAGGTGGGGGCCCAACTGGCCGCGGGCCACAGGCGGCAGGTCACGCTGGTGGAAGACCCAGAGGTCGTAGACTACGTCACGCAGCTCGGCCTACAGGTTGCTCGCCTCTCTGGGCGCGACCTAGAGTATGAGTTCTTTGTCGTCCAGGATGACGCCATCAATGCATCCGCGTTTCCCGGCGGCAAAATCTTTGTCAATACGGGAGCAATCAAGGCGGCAAAATCCCAGGCTGAGCTAGCAGGACTGTTGGCCCATGAGGTATCCCACTCTGTCCTATCCCACGGCCTCCAGAGCTTTTTTCGGGACGATATGATGACCCGACTGGGGGATGAAGTCCCTCTGGGACAGTTTGCCGCGACGATGCTGAGTATGCATTTTAGCCGTAAGCAGGAGCGGCAGTCAGACGTTCTGGGCAACCGCATTTTATCCACAGCAGGGTATGCCGCCGATGGTCTACGCAACTTCTTCGTGACGCTTGATCAGATGAATCAGTCCCAGTCTTTAGACATCAGCCTGCTCTCAACGCACCCTGTTACGTCCGACCGAGTCGAGTATTTGGAGCAGCTGATTCAGCGCAATGGCTACAACCGCTACGCGCTGGAGGGCGTAGACAAACACTCCGAGATTCGGGCCATGCTATGAGGCGATCTCTTACCCCTGCATGGCCTGATAGGTCTTCAGCGCCAGCAGCGGATGCCGCAGGTGAGTCCCTACCACCCGGCTACACAGCAAGTTACAGGTTGACGCGGCAGAGCATCGCTGAATCTCGTCGTGATCGAGCTGGGCTAGCAGCGTCGGCAGCGGCTTCTCAAGTAGAGAGTCTGTTTTGGGCAGAGCCAGGCAGGGGGCCACCCGCCCCGCACAGTCAATCGCAATGCCGTAACGTCCCGCGTCGCAGGGGGGTAGCCCACGGCCCTGCAGCCACTGAATATTTTCTTTGATGTAGTGGCGGTAATAGCCGTCGGGGATGTGGGGCGAGTGAAGCAGCCGCTCAAACAGCGCCAGAATATCAGGCGTTTTGTACTGCAGGTCTTCATCGACCTTGCCGTAGCGGGAGATATCCCAATGGTAAGCCCCCACCACCGGGACAAAGCCGCGATCGCCCGCAAATGCCACCACGTCTTCGACTTCGCCCAAGTTTTGCTGGCTGACCACGCAGGTGAGGTACTTGGGGTGAGGGTAGTTGCGCAGCAGCTCAATGCCCTTGAGTACGGCAGGGAGCTGATCCCGGCCGCGAATGTGGGCATAGCGATCGCGCTCTAGGCTATCTAAGCTGATGGAAATTTGCACCCCAAGGTTCTGCAGGGCTTCGACTTTAGCGGGGGTGAAGCAGGTGCCGTTGGTCACCAGGGTGAGGCTATAGCCGATGGCTTTGAGGTCGGTGAGAATGTCGACTAGGTCGCGGCGCAGCATGGGCTCCCCGCCCTGAATGAGCAGGAAGCGTAGACCTTCCTCGTAGAGGTGGGAGAAGACGCGCTGGATCTCTTCGCGGGTCATCTCGTAGTGGCCCTTGTTCAGCTCTAGGTTGCAGTAGCGGCAGGCGGAGTTGCAGCGCAGCGTGATTTCGACCACCGCGATTAGGGGACGACCGGCGATCGCGTTGAGGGCGGGCTTGACCAGGGTCGATAGCGCCATAGGGAGGGGCCTCTAAGGGGTAAGCTGGAGCTTGGCAGAGCCAGCATCGTGGTTCACGCCCGTATTTTAGCGCTATGTCAAGTGTCAGAGTCCCGGGACGTATGCAGAAAATGCTGAAGCACCGGCAGGCCACGCCGCCGTGGTATCTCGCCTTGGGTCCATCTCTTCCAGATCTCACTGGCCAGACATGGCGGGACGGTCCCCTCGCGATCGCCCACACCCAGCCCACCGCGAGTGCTCGGTTCATAGTAGTGGGCGACCTGTGGCTGAGTAACCGCAGCCAAATTTTGCATCGCCTTGGCCTTAGCCCGACCGTCGATCACCCCGACCTCCAGCTTGTGGCCCAACTCTGGGAAAAGCATGGCGTCGCGTCACTGGCTCACCTGCAGGGCATGTTTGCCCTGGCCATATGGGACCGAGTCCAGCAGACCCTCTGGCTAGTGCGCGATCGCGTCGGAGCCTACACCCTCTACTACACCGCCAGCGGAAGCACGCGCTGGGTCGCCCCGCGCTTGAGAACCCTGGCCCCCTGGCGTTCCAACCAACTCGATGCGATCGCCCTGCGGGACTACCTCTGCTGCGCCTTCGTACCGGGAGAACGGACCCTGTGGCAAGACCTGCGGGAGCTGCGCCCCGGCACTTACCTACAGATTCCTGACGGCGAGCCCCAAACCTACTGGCAGCCCCAAGAGCAGATTATCCACGCCGACAAGCCCTTGACATGGCATGCCCAAGCGCTGCGATCGCGCTTAGAAGATGCGGTGAAAGCTTACCTCCCACCGGGCAGGCCTGTGGGGGCTTACCTCTCCGGCGGCGTCGATTCGAGCTGTATTACGGCATTGGCGGCTCAGTTCCATGACCAGCCGGTGCATACCTACTCTATTCATTTCGGGGCGGACTACCCCCATGAACTCGCTTTCTCCCAGGCCGTGGCTCATCACTGCCAAACCCAGCACCACGTGCTGGAGATTACGCCCAAGCAGATGTGGCAGCAGCTCCCAGAAACCCTAGCGGCGCTGGATGACCCCATTGGAGACCCCCTGACGGTGCCCAATCTCCTGTTGGGGCGGGCGGCGCAGCGGGATGTCTCAGTAATTCTCAATGGGGAAGGGGGGGACCCCTGCTTTGGGGGTCCTAAGAATAAGCCCATGCTGCTGCGGACGCTATACAACCCAGAGGAGGCGCACAGCGACAGGGTGACGGCTTATCTCAACAGCTTCAAAAAGTGTGGCCCCGATCTACCGCACCTGATGCGCCCAGCGATTTGGCAAATGGTGCGCCACCAGCCCTCCCTGTTCGCAGCCGACCTGCAGTCCTCCGCTGCTTTTTTAAACCGACTGATGGGCCTTAATATCAAGTTCAAGGGGGCGGACCACATTTTGACTAAGGTGAATAACCTCACCCGCACCGCCGGGGTGCAGGGGCGATCGCCCTTGTTTGACGCCAGCATTGTTGAGCTGAGTCTGCAAATTCCTCCGGCCTATAAGCTGGCGGGGGCGACCGAGAAGGCGGTGCTCAAAGCGGCGGTGGCTGACCTATTGCCAGAGTCAGTGGTGACCCGGCCCAAAAAAGGCATGATGGTGCCGGTGCAGGCCTGGTTTCGCCGCCCCTGGAACCGCCGAGCGCGATCGCTACTGCTGAGACGAAATGCGGCGATCGCGCCTTACCTCAATCAGTCCCTAATCCGCGACTGGCTTGCCTACCGGGGAGATTTGTGGCGGCGCTATGGGGCAAAGCTATGGCTGCTGGTGAGTCTGGAGGTCTGGCTACAGGTCAATTTGGGCGATCGCTAACCCGACCCATCGTCATCACCGTCATCGCCGCCATCTCCAAGGAAGCCCTCCGCAGCGTCAACGAAGACCGCGGGTGTGATGCCTGCGTCTGCGTATTCCGCACGCTCGTATTCCACCGTCAGCCACTCCGCCTGCTCCGCTTCAGTGGCAGGGCGGCGCCCTTCCCCAATACCCTGGGTCACCTTCTGCAGTAGTCGCCTGGGGGAAAGGGTCTCTAGCTCAGCGTAGCGACCATCCTCCAGCCAGCGCAGCTCCCCAGCCGTTAGCGTTTGCCGTACTTTATCGGGAAGCTGTCGCGCTGCGTTCTGAGCTGCTGTACTATGCATTACGATTGCGTTTTGGCGCCTGAAGATTTGGCGGGGCCGTAAACCCAGGTCGTAAATAGGAACGGCGCTATCGGCAAACCACTCTGGCGCGGTGCGCAGCCGATGGGCCAGCGCCAGCCCCGACGCACTTGCGTTGTGGAGGGCGTAGACCACCAGGTTGGGATTGCGCCGCAACATCCCCATAACGGTACTAAAGATCGACTGAGGATAGCTTCTCTCGCTGCTAAGGACCGCACAACTGCGCTCGACGTGAAAATCGTTGGCGATTAAGAACCCGGCGATCGCATCGCTGTCGCACACCAGCAGGCGATCAAAGCTGTAGTTAGTCACATCCGGATTAGGGGCAGGGGAAGCAGCCTGACGTTCTGGATACCGGATGAGCTTCGGGATAGAGCCATTAGCCAATTCCCACCGTCTGAGAATGTCCTCATAGCGGTGTCGCGAAACGGAGAGGTCTCTCACTGCGGGCCCCGGTAGGGGTAGCGGAGGTGGTGGGGGCGGCAAGGGCGGCGACGGAAGCGAGACCGGCTCTGCTGGACCCGCTATCCGGTTTTTAACGGCAATGCCGCAGAATGTGAGGCTCACCAGCAGCATGATGATGCCAACTGGGATAAAAAAGGCGGCGCTTGTAGTCAATCCGAGGGCAAGGGCTGCACCGCCGATAACTAGGGACAGCACCGCTAATTCAGGCACCTGCAGGTAGAAGCGAACGGCGAGGAGTATTAAACCAAAGCCCAACATGATTCCTGCAAACTCTCCCATGGCCATGCCGGCTGCGCCTAGGCTGAGTAAGAGAGCCGCAAAAATTGAAGATTTAGCTGGGCCTTCGCGCTGTACCGTTTCGGCTAGGCTCTCTTGTCTCCGGACAGGTCTTGACCCGGACCTTCGCCCATACAGGGATTGCCCCGTCCGCCCAGATATCGCGCGAGATATGAAAGGGCGCGGCAGCCGTCGGTTGAGACGGTAAAAAAGCTGCTTTCTTGTAAACTGCGGCTCGCCGGTGGCCGACAGGTCTAGGATTACGCTCAGGAAAAAAGCGTCTGTAAGCTTTCCGGGGTTGGGACGCGTCGTCGCCCCGAGCACAAATGGATGCTGGCAGTTTTTACAGCGCCCCCCAGTCCGTTTCCGCTCTTTCAGGGAGTTTTGGGTACTGCAGCGAATACATCTCATAGCCTAGTAATTTGCTCCAGCGACTTGTTCCAGTGGCTCGCTCTGAGGGCTTGCTGGGGGGCTTGCTCCAAGGGGTCAGCCTCAAAAACCTGATTCGCCAGCAGCACGCTGTAGTCCTCTCGGTGGCGGATGAGTCTGTGCTGGTCGCCCTCTAGCAGCACCTCTGCCGGACGGGGCCGGTGTAAAAAGTGGGAGGACATGGCGTAGCCGTAGGCCCCCACGTCGAGCACCGCAATTAAATCCCCTGGCTCAAGGGCCGGCATTGGGCAGCCGCGCCCCAGGTAATCGCGAGAGTAGGTGGTGTTGCCGCAGGTATCGGTGGTAAAGCGCGGTCCGCTGGGGCGATCGCCTTCCAGCACTGGCACCACCTGCCGGTAGCCCCCGTGCACCGAGGGCACCGATAAATTAGCCACCGTAGAATCGACGCCGACTACCTGCTTATCCCCCTGCCATTTGACGGAGATGACCCTGGCCAGCAGCGTCCCGCAGCCCGCGATCGCCGCTCGCCCCGGCTCAATCAATAGATCAACGTCGCGGTTCAGCGCCCTGAGCTGCTCAGTGAGCGCCGCCCCAAAAGCCTCCCAGCAGAAGGCGCTCTT
>JBHJHJ010000179.1:0-6226 GCA_050330955.1 Elainellaceae cyanobacterium
AAGCGGTACGCCATCTAAGCGTTCAAAGCCTTAGGGCTCGGGCATCTTTAATTTGTTTGTGCTGTTTGCGAATACCGCTTTGTTTGCCGTCGTCAGCCACTTTGTCTCGTGGTATGCACTACCCGTGGTTATTTTTGGAGCGCTATTGGCGATCGGCATTGTTGGGGCATTTCAGCTCATGCAAGACGAGCGATTTAGCCAGGAGAACTTAATTACGTTGATTATCGAGGCTTATAGGCAGCTACCACTTCTTCAGAGGCGAGATAGTTCTGATCAATCATCAACCGGCGATGATGAATCATGAAGCGCGATCGCTGGACGGGCGGGTTTCGCATCAGCGTCTCGGCTACCATCGAAACGTCACTGCCAAACCCGCCCCGACGCCTCTATATTTTTTCATATCATCTAATTCATCTCAATAAAATTGAAATACGCCGCGATCGCTCTAGCGAGAGCATTGCTCTCATCGCTGGACGGGCGGGTTTCGCATCAGCGCCTCGGCCACCATCAGAACGGTACTGCCAAACCCGCCCCGACATCTCCACATCTTGCATATCACCTAAATTGCCATGCAACGCGATCGCTTTAGCGAGAGCATTGCTCTCTTCGCTGGACGGGCGGGTTTCGCACAAATATTTTGGCTCCCATCAGAACGCAGCTGCCAAACCCGCCCCGACGCCTCGCTGTCAAATCTACGACCTGATTCATTGCACAGCTAGGGCTTACGCATAGGAAATCCCTGCTACCACATTTAGCGTAGGGATCCCCCCTGTCCTCCTTGATAAGGAGGATGCCAGAGGCGGAGGGATCGCAAAATGCACAAGAAATGCTCCATCTACATCACAAATCAGTCAGGATTGCCACAGGGTATACGACTACTCGCCCTGCGCCTCATCATCAGGAATGGAAACGTCGATATCAGGAGTCTCAACGGTGCGCTCTTCAGTGGTAACTTCGACCTCAGGCGTGGTCACCGTCTTCTCTTCAGTCGAGACGTCTACTTCAGCGGTATCCACGTCTAATTCGGGTAGCTCACCCGCTTCAGTTTCAACATCTACTTCAGGCAGCTCGCCCGCCTCTTCCTGCTGAACTTTGCAGCTCGTGACGGTAAGCAGCAAGCCCGCAGAGGCTAAAACTAGGGTTCGTTTGAAAAATGGGCTTGAGAAGGCTGTAAATAAAGACATGTCAATTTGAAATGTACTAGGTCATTGTCCTACAGGCTATTCTCCTAGTGATTGCGACAACCTCCATCGGAGAGAATAGGTTGATGTATCTATTCCTCTTTAAAAAGACAGGTCTAAAAGCGATAGTTTTCATCTCCAATCCACAGACTCACGGGCACGGACTGCCCCTGACCATCCACCTTGACCTCGACGAGATAGCTGTCGGGCTGGCTGCGCTGAATTTGATTAATCCGCTCGTTGATCTCAACCCGCTGCTCTTCCGGGATGTAGTAGCGCTCTAGTCCGTAGATGAGCCGGCCCCGCCGGTACTCCCCCCGCAGCGCAACTTGATTGGTGTCCACCTGAGGGCGATCGCGGCTGACCCGCACAGGACGCCAAGGGGCGTCTGCCGTCTCTGGTCCTTCTAACACCACATAAACGGGGAGACCGCGGTTACGATAAGGGGCCGCGTCAAGCTCATCCCATCCGGGTAACCCGTTGAGTACCACAGGTTGGGAAATTTGATAATTCAAGGTGACGTAATATCCCCGCAGCAGGTCATAGGGGTCAACAGGCGCCGTCTCCAGCAGCACAGACTGGCCGGTGGTAATAGTGTACGTTGAGCGGGCCGGGGCGGCCAAAATTAGCGCGAGCTGCAGCACCAGCGGCAGCCAGAACGGCCAGCGAGTGAGCCCGCCAATCCAGGTGGGCCGAGTCTGAGCAGAATTTTGAGCCGGCTTCTGAGCAAGATCTGTCATGGCTAGTTTGCGGTGGAACGGTTTGCGATGGCGCGGTCTGACGGACGGATGAAGCGCTCAAACCAAAGTCCAAGGACAATGACGGCAACGCCGCAGGCCAAAAATACGGCAGACTTGACCAGCAGGCCGGTGTTGTATTCCAGCACGCGGCTGATGATCTGTAGGACGAGCAGCACCAGCCCCCACCAGAACCGAGAGCGATCGCCCTCGCCCAGGCCCTCCCGCATGGCGCCAATGCCCAGCACCGCTAGGAGGATGTTGACCAAAAACGTCGCCACGATTGGGATGGGGGCAATGTGCCAATGGACAAGGCAGAGACCCGCGCTCAGCGCCAAAACGCCCAAAAGCGCCGCGTCGGCGGTGACCAGACGCCAGCCTCCCGATCGGCGGGGCCAGCCGAGGTAAATCCAGCCGGCCATCGCCGCAGCGGTCAGGGTCGTCACGCTCAATAACAGCAAACTTGCGTTTGCCTCTGGATTGACGGTGCTGTCCAGCTGGGTGTTTTTCCAGAACCCATGAAAGGAGGTTACGTAAAGCACGCCGCACAGGTAAATCATGGCGATCGCCCGTGCTGCGGGCCGAAAGCTGAGCCTTGGGTCCCCGCCGCCGCACCAGGGCCGGTCGTCGTAAACCCAAAGCAGGGCCGGGGGCAGGGTTGCCACCAGCGCCGCAGCGACGCCCATGGGCACTGCGATCTCCGGCAGCTCCGCTAGCCTCACCACCAGAGAGCACACGACTCCCAAAGCCGTCAGCACAAAAATGCTGCGGCTGCGATCGCGGTAGGCCAGCGGCAGGAACAGCAGCAGCGTGACGAGGGACATCTGCTGAAACAGTAAATCTAGGCCAGAGGGATAAGCACTCCCGGTCCATAGCCCGTCCCTCAGCCAAAGCCCGTAGGCTACCCCCATCAGCAGCTGGGCCAGCACGCAGAGGGACACTAGCCGTAGTCCGTAAGCCATCGCCAGGGTGCCCAGCGACCAAATGGCACAGAGGCCGTATCCTGAGCCGCTCTGGTGAAACATCTGGCCCATCAAGGCCAGGTTGCCGCCAAATATCAGGGACCCCAGCAGCAGCAGCGCTTCGCCGAGGCGCCGCTGTCCCATTTGAGAGCGCTGCTGCAAAACACGCCCGGCAACGCTGACGGCAAGAAACACGCTTACCAACAGAATGACCTTGAAAAGCCGGGGAATGAGCTGCCAATTTGCCGCTACGAACGTAATGCAGCCGATGCCAATGAGCACACAGCCAATGCCCACGAGCAGGCTAATGAACTGGCCATAGGCTGACCCGTCAATCTGATCGAGGTCGTAGTGGCTGGTGATGCGGGCATGTTGCTCTGGGCTAATCCACGCATCTTGCCGCCAGCGCGCAACTTCTCGCTTAAGCTGTCGTCTAAATTGATTAGAGGTCATCGCCCCCCTCCCCATCACCTACTTTTCGGGATAGTGCCTTTTGAGTATGCACAATTGGAGCATTTTTATTTGAGCTTGCCTGTGACAATTCGTGATCTATCCGCTTAAATTGATGTAGCGTCCCGTGCACCTACCCGCAGACCCCCTCGCTCAAAGGGACAATATAGGGACTGGTTATATAGAGACTGGTTATATAGAGAGACTGGCTGACTGCGATCGCGATGTTCTAGCCACTCTCCAGCCTAAGATCCAGAATCGCTTGCCGCTCGCGCCAGACGAGCAACCCGTTGAACTCAAGCGTAAAGAGTTCAAAATGTGACGTGCGTCTGCTCAGGTCTATCAATTGGACCGGACATCACATCTACCTTCGAAATTTATCCAGGTTGAGACTAGAATTGCCTGTATTCAGGTGAATACTAGTGCTCTAATCTTGGTCTGCCCTAATTTTTTCCCGGTGAGACGCCCGCTCGGCTTGAGGGTTTGAGTGTAGCGCCTCATCCTGCTCCCATAAGGTGACAGTAGCTCATGCACTTTGACATCAAACTCGGCAAAGCATATACCAACACAGAACGCCCCGCTGTCGGGGAAATTCTAGCGGACATTAACTATCGTGTGCATCAGTCCAGCTATGCGATCCAGGCCGTTGGCATAGCCGCTGGCGTTTCGCTGCTGCTGCTGTGGATATCGTCGTGGTGGGTGGCGCTGCTGGTCATCGCTTCAGGCATTGGGCTGGGGGGCTGGCTGGAGTATCAGCAGCGTCAGCGACGCCTCACCACGCTGCACTACCAGTGCGATAACGAGTTTCAGCTGCGGTTTGCGGCGGTGCAGCACGCCTGTGAAGTGCTAGCCCGCACGGAGAAGATTTGGCTGGAGGCCAAGCGTAAGTCCCTACAGCGCAGGCAGGCCTATGCCGGGGCGAGTCAGGTGATTCAGCTCAGCAACACCCCAGTTAAGGTCTGCTGCACTCAGCCGCCGTTCATTCAAACGAATCTTTCAGTCTGGAGCATTGACGTCGGCCATTTGACGCTGTTTTTCCTGCCTGACTATATTCTAGTGTGGCGGCGGAAGGTCTACAGCGCGGTATCCTATAGCGCCCTGAGTTTGGACTGCGATCGCCAGCAGATCAACCTCACCAGCGACGTGCCTAAAGACGCCCAGCTTATCGGAGAGACCTGGCAATACGTCACGCCGGACGGCAAACCCGACCCAGCGGCAAAGAGCAACCAAAAGATTTTTCAGGTGCAGTACGGCCTACTGCGGCTGATGGCCAGCGTTGGCTTCAATATCCGTCTCCACGTCTCTAGCGTCTTGGTGGCCGAGCAGTTCATCAAATCCTTTGCCAGTGTTCAGCAGTGGCTCTCGCCCCGTCGCTCGTTTGAGTTTGAGTGGGATGCCCCCCCGGCGCTGCCAAAGGACGAGTATGGCCTAGACGAGCGGCGATCGCCCTACGATATTTTGGGTATTCAGCTCGGTGCACCGCTGTCTGAGGTGCGAGCAGCCTACCACAAGGCGGCTCGCCTCAACCATCCTGATAAGGTGATTGGTCTAGCGCCAGAGTTTCAGCAGCTCGCGGAGCACCGCATGAAGGTAATTACCGACGCTTACCGTAAGCTGACGGAGCAGCACGCGTCTATTCGCTAGAGGGGGATGTATCCCTACTGCGGCATTTGTGGTGTTAGATATTGCCATACAGAAGGACAAGGCATGCCTTGTCCCTACTCCTCGACCTCAAGGCTAGCCACTACAAAGGCCGCAAAGGCAAACCCGGCCAGCAGCGGCAGCGGGCAGTTGAGCCAATAGCTCATTCCCATCGCAACTACGCTGAGGGCGATCGCCGCACTTACCCACCGCGTCTCTTGGGGGGTGAGGCCTTTTTGAGCCTTAATCGCTCTGAGGGTTGTAAATGGGATGGGCTCCGGCATTACCGCGTTTGGCGGAAAGGCCCAGTAGGTGTTGATTGGATTCATCACGGGTTCGGTCCAGCCGTTATCGTCGCACCACTCATGAATCCAGTCGTCGCAATAGTGTTTCATACTCGGCTAATTACTGTCCGTATCAAGCGTTTGTGTATCAAGCGTTTGTACCTAAGTGAGCTTTACAAATCCCAGGCTCACAGGCTCTTTTGACTGTATCAACCCAAAATTGAGCTGGGGACGGTGGAGCAAATAAAGTTTACGCTAGCCGTTACAAGCTGTTACTTGACTTAGGAAATCAGCGCATTTTGGCGCTTAGCTGAGCGCGTAAATATTAAGAACTGTAGCGACATTCTGGCTTGAAAGAAATCCTTAAATCATCCTAAAAACAGCCGATACGCTGGATTTTGATTTTCATCCCAGTAGCGGTAGCCTAGGGTGTCGAGAAAGACTTGCCACTTGGCCATATCCTCCGGCGGCACCTGGATGCCCGCCGCAATGCGGGCGTAGTCTGACCCGTTGTTGCGGTAGTGGAACAGGCTAATGTTCCACTTAGGACCCATGGCATCGACAAATCGGGTCAGGGCACCGGGTCGCTCTGGAAACTCAAACCGGTAGAGCAGCTCGTTTTGGGCTAGGGGCGATCGCCCCCCCACCATGTGGCGCAGGTGCATCTTGGCCAGCTCGTCGTCGGTGAGATCGTAGGTTTTGAAGCCGTTGGCCTCGAAGGTGGCGGCCATTTGGGCGGCGTCGGCGCGATCGGCAATCCGCAGCCCCACAAAAATGTGGGCCACCTGGCGGTCGGCAATGCGGTAGTTGAACTCGGTGACGTTGCGGGTGCCGATGCAGCGGCAAAAGGTGCGCAGGCTCCCCGGTTGCTCGGGGATAGTGACGGCAAAGATGGCCTCTCGCCGCTCTCCTAGCTCGGCCCGCTCGGCCACGAATCGCAGGCGGTCGAAGTTCATATTGGCCCCGCAGGC
>JBHJHJ010000180.1:0-11033 GCA_050330955.1 Elainellaceae cyanobacterium
GGCTGCTCCTGGGCGGTGGGCAGCAGCATGTGCTGCGGAGCAATGTCATCGACGAGCTTACCGCTGAGGGACGGCTTAAACCCCAGCTCATTCATCAAAACAGCGGCTAAATCTTGCGCAAACAGATGGTAAGGATGGTACGCCTTTTTAGCACGGCGGCGACGTTTAGCGTCAGTTTCAATCCAGAGGTAAAATGCACCCGTCTGAACAAAGTCTTCCGTGGTTGTGGGTATCCAGGTGCCGTGGAGAATCTTCATAGCGGCTGACTTTAGGGGCCGTTGGCGGCAAAGCGGGGTATAAGTTGGACTGATTGTATATCAATCCCTCACGAAAGTTGAGCGCGATCGCTACATCTCGCAAATCATTCAGACAAATCGTCCAGGATTGCTACATCAGGTTTGATGCAGTCGGGCTGGTCGTGACGCGGGTCGTTCACCAGCCTGCTTACGGGGTGAGCTACCCAGTTCTCGGCATGGAACGACGCGATTAAAGCCTGCAGCTCTAAAGGCGATCGCCCTGGGTCGAGCCAAGCGCCATAATCCTGATGTCCCACGACGAGCGGCATGCGGTGGTGAACTGATTCAGTAACTCCACTCGCTGCACCCGTCAAGATGGTACAGGACAACACTATCTCGCCATTGGGGCTGTGCCACTGTTCCCACAGCCCAGCAAAACCAAATGGCTGACGGTTCTGCAGGTAGAAATAGAAGGGCTGCTTTTGTTTTTTACCTGGTGCAGGGACCTGCCATTCGTAAAATCCATCTGCCACAATTATGCACCGCCGCCGGGCAAAGGCCTGCCTAAAGGCAGGTTTTTCAGCCACAGTTTCAGACCGCGCGTTAATCAGGCGATAGCCTATTTTGGGGTCCTTGGCCCAAAAAGGCACCAGTCCCCAGCGGAAGGTGCTGACCTGCCGGCTTCCATTGACGGTGACCGCCAGCACAGGCTGACTGGGCGCAATGTTGTAGCGTGGCTCGACATTGGGCGTTGAATTTAGATCAAAGGCTTGGGAAATCGTCTTGCCTGAGGCAGTGAGGGTGAAGCGTCCGCACATAGCTTAGTGCTGGTCAAGATCAAACAGCGATAGGAATTTCAGAATTATCCCAACCTTAGCGCTTCTTTTAACCACAAGTTTATGTAATAAGGCTGAGCTTGAAGATCTGTTGAATTTCAGCGGACTATCCGGAAAATGCCTCTGGGTTTTGTCATATTTAATACGTGCTTACCATGAACCTTTTCGATATGTAGACTGCTACAGCGCTCGGAGCCCAGTCAAAGGCTAAACCAGAATTGGTGTGCTGATTGATTTAAGCATTAGCATTGCATCTTACAAGCATTCACGCCGTAGTTTCAAGACAGTAATGGGTTACCACAGAGCATAGTACCGATTGGTGAGCTTGTCTTTGAGCGCAGTTTTAGCTGTATCGATTGCCTCAATCCCATATTCAAAGAACGTAGAGGGCTGAACAGATGTCACCAGACACGCCGAATATTACTGGCTTCGAGGCGCCAACTTTATTCGATCCAATGGGCTCAGTACCGGTTGGTTCCCCCGGCATCGTTTCGAGCTTCCGATTGCCAAACCAGATTGCCCCCGTGATTGATTTTGACATCGGCGGCCCCCAGCTCGAAACAATGCCAACTGCCATTGTGCCCGAGCGAGAGGATGAAGAGGCGTTTGCGCTGATTGGTCGCGAGCAGCAGACGCTCATTGGCATCATCGACACTGGGTTTGACGCCGAGTTTGCCATGAATTCAGATTCGCTGCTCTTCGCAGGCGCTGACTGGGTTGAGGGCGACACCGATCCACTGCTGTCTGCAGATCCCTTGGCACCTGTAGAATCTGACCCGCTCGAAGATGACCACGGCACCCGCATCTTAGAGATGATAACGGCTGGAGAGCAACCAGAGGCCATTTGGCTTGGCCGAGCCGTTGGATCTGGGCAGTGGACATCCTCCCTAATCGAGTTTGTGGATGCGTCACGAGTGCTGGGATACGGCAATGCGATCGCTACCCTTGGCTTTGATCTAGTCGAGACACAGTCAGACGGTACGGTAGTCCCTCGGCAATCTCTAACGTTCGATGAGCAATACGCCATTGAATATGCCCGTCACCACGGCGTGCTGCTAGTAGTTGCAGCCGGCAACGACGGTGGTCCGCTCTCTGCCTTGGCCCAGAGTGCTCAGCAGTTTGACAATGTCCTGACAGTCGGCGCTATTGACCCGACCAGTATTGACCCGACCAGTATTGACCCAAGCAATGCTGGCGCTGTTGAAGGTCTGGGGCAGGCTGCCTACTCAAACTTCGGCGATGGCCTGAGCCTGCTCGCGTCAGGAGAAGGCCCTGCCGAGAGCGGGAAATTTGGCACCTCCTTTGCCGCAGCTCGCGTCGCCGATGCGATCGCCGACCTTTGGGAAACCAACCCAGCGCTGAGCTACCGCCAGGTGAGCGAGGCTGTCACCACAACGGCCTTTGATCTGGCAACCCTTGGCTGGGATCCCGAAACCGGCTACGGTCAGCTCAATTTAGAGGGGGCGATCGCTGCGGTTGAGGGGGTAGACGCTGAAGAAGTTGCCTACGTGAGCGCACTCATTCCGACCTTTGAGCCAGTTGACCTCGGCCTCTTCACTGAGCGATCGCTCGGGCTTTCAGCGCCTTTGGAAACCAGCTTGCCTATCTCTACAGATACTGAGGTAGCTGATAGTCTGGACCCAATTCCCACCAGCCCAGTATTGACCAGCGCAATTCTCCCTCATCTGATGCTCACTGATCCTGTGCTCACTGGGTCTGTGCTCACTGGCCCAATGTTCACTGGCCTAACATTCGCCTAGGATGAGACCGCACAGACCCTAGCTAAATAGATAGATAGAGCCACCACCACAAGCCTTTGTGCGCAATGGCTATACCACTTACCCAGGCGTAGCCACTCTGCTACGCCTGGGTAAGCTTTTGCTCTTAAGTAGCCAATTTCCGCCGCTGACTTTACGAACTGAGCGAAAGATTGGATAATAAAGAAACATAAATGTTGTTTAACAATATTCTTTAAGCACAACTACAGACAGCCTTGCAGGAGAGAATTTATGGTCACAGCCGCACCCGTACAAAAGCGCCTCACCACTCAGACGGCTGCGATTGCCCTAAACACTACCACTATCCGCTCCCTAGATTGGGACCGCGATCGTTTCGACATTGAGTTTGGTCTGCAAAACGGCACCACCTACAACTCTTTCCTGATTCGCGGTGACAAAACCGCCCTGGTAGATACCTCCCACGCTAAGTTCCGCGAGCTTTACTTAGACGCACTGCACGGCGTAATTGACCCGGCAGAAATTGATTACATCATTATCAGCCACACCGAACCTGACCACAGTGGCCTAGTGAAGGATCTGTTGGCGCTGGCCCCCAACGCCACAGTAGTCGGGGGAAAAGTGGCGCTCGCCTTTCTAGAAAATCAGGTACATCAGTCCTTTGAAAGCATGCAGGTGAAAAGCGGCGACACCCTAGACCTAGGACAGGGCCACGTTCTAGAGTTCGTCAGCGCCCCCAACCTCCACTGGCCCGACACCATCTTCACCTACGACGCCAAAACGCAGATTCTCTTCACCTGCGACGCCTTTGGCATGCACTACTGCAGCGAGGCCGCCTACGACGAAGACCTCAAGGCCATTGAGGCCGACTTCCACTTCTACTACCAGTGCCTCATGGCCCCCAACGCCCGCTCGGTGCTCAGCGCCCTGAAGCGAATGAGCAAGCTAAGCGGCGAAATTGAGCAGGTTGCAACCGGCCATGGTCCGCTGCTGAAGCACAACGTGGCCGAACTCACCGGGCGCTATAAGAGCTGGAGCGAGGCCAAGGCCGAGGCCGAGACGGCGGCAGCCGTGTTCTACGTTTCCGACTAAGGCTACAGCGATCGCCTCTCCCAGGCCATTGCCAGAGGCATTACTAAAACTGGCGTGGCGGTGGAAATGATGGACCTCAAGTCCGCTGACCCCCAAGCCGTGAACGAACTGGTGAGTCACGCAGGGGCCATTGTGGTGGCTGCCCCTCCGGCCTCCGGGCCTTTTTCCACAGAAGCCCAAGCGGCTGTGAGCACGATTCTAGCGGCGGTACACGAAGGCCAGGTGGTGGGCCTGTTTGAGTGCTACGGCGGCGATGACGAGCCGGTGGACCCGCTGATGAATCGCTTCACCAATGCTGGCCTGAAGACGGGCTTCCCCGCCATCCGCATTAAAGATACCCCCACGGATGTCACGTACCAAGCCTGCGAAGAATCGGGCACTGATCTGGGCCAGATGCTCACCCAGAAGGACAAGACGAAAAAGCTCAAGG
This sequence comes from Elainellaceae cyanobacterium, assembly GCA_050330955.1. Lineage (GTDB taxonomy): Bacteria > Cyanobacteriota > Cyanobacteriia > CAKZMO01 > CAKZMO01 > JBCCAG01. Next base: position 4,331 of record JBHJHJ010000180.1, read on the forward strand.
CCATCGACAACGAGCTGGAAAAAGCGCTGGGCCGCATCAGCAGCGGTCTCTACATCCTTACGGCGCAGAAAGGAGACCTCAATGGCGCCATGCTGGCTTCCTGGGTGTCCCAGGCGAGCTTTGAGCCCCTGGGCTTTACGGTGGCGGTGGCCAAGGATCGAGCCATCGAATCTCTGATGCAGGTGGGCGATCGCTTCGTGCTCAACGTTTTGGAAGAGGACAACTACCAGGCGCTAATGAAGCACTTTTTGAAGCGCTTTCCGCCGGGGAGCGATCGCTTTGAGGGGGTGAAAACCCGCCAGGCGGAGAACGGCTCGCCTGTGCTGTCGGAGGCTCTAGCTTACCTGGAGTGTGAGGTTTCAAGCCGCATGGAGTGCAGCGATCACTGGATTGTCTATAGCACGGTACAAACGGGCAAGGTGTCGAAGCCGGAGGCGATGACGGCGGTGCATCACCGTAAGGTGGGCAATTATTATTAATTTGCCGTAAGCCCCCCAGCCCCCAATTCTGGGGGAGCCGGACTTCTATGTCAGGCTCCTCATGAGCCATTGCATAGTTAAGAAATTGAACCTGTTATCTGGTCCCCCCAGAATTGGGGGCGGAGGGGGCCTGCAACACGTCATAGCTCCATCAAACTCATGACTCAATCTCCTCCCCGCGACGTTCAAATCGCCCCCATCGCCGCCCAGACCACCGTCTACCGCTCCCGAAGCTGGAACCGGCTGCGATTCGAAATCGAATACGCCCGCGAGAAAGGCACCACCGCTAACAGCTATCTGATCCGCGCCGACAAAACTGCCCTGATCGACCCGCCGGGCCAGTCCTTCACCGAGAGTTTTCTCGACGCCCTACAGTCCCCCGCCCAAGACGCTGAGACCCGACTGCCCCTGTGGAGCGACCTATGGGCTCAGCTTCGTTGGGTGGTGCAAGAGTACCGCGCCCCCGACATCGAACCCCTGGATCTCACCCAGCTCGACTACATTGTGCTGGGCCACGTCAACCCTAACCGCGCCGAAACCCTCAAGGCAATTTTGGCGATCGCCCCGGACGTCACCATCGCCTGCTCCAATCCGGCGGCGATCGCCCTTAAGTCTGCCTTGCCAGACCTCGACCTTAATCTCAAGGTGATTAAAGGCGCTGACGACGCTATTGATTTGGGGAATGGCCACCGCCTTAAGTTTGTGCCCATTCCCACTCCTCGCTACCCTGACGCTTTAGCCACGTACGACCCTCAAACCCAGGTGCTCTACACGGGCAAATTCTTCGGCGCGCATCTGTGTGGCGAGGACGTGTTTGACGAGAGCTGGGAAGCCCTGCAGGATGAGCGCCGCTACTACTTTGACTGCCTGATGGCGCCCCACGCCCGTCAGGTGCAGACCGTAATGGAGAAGCTGGCAGACGTCTCCCCAGTGCGGCTCTATGCTACTGGCCATGGCCCTTTGGTGCGTTTTGGGGTGACCGAACTCACCAACGCCTACCGGGACTGGAGCCAAAAGCAGCAGAGCCAGGAGCTTTCGGTGGTGCTGCTCTACGCCTCCGCCTACGGAAACACGGCCACATTGGCCCAAGCGATCGCTCGAGGCGTGACTAAAACCGGCAGCCGCGTGGAGTCTATCAACTGCGAGGTTGCTAGCCCTGACGAAATCAAGGCGGTGGCTGAGCAGTGTGACGGCTTTATCATCGGTTCACCGACGTTAGGGGGCCACGCCCCAACCCAAGTCCAGACTGCCCTGGGCATCATGCTCTCCAACGCCTCGACAGAGAAGCACGTTGGGGTATTTGGCTCCTTTGGCTGGAGCGGGGAGGCGATCGACTACTTAGAAGATAAGCTTAAGGATGCGGGCTACGCCTTTGCCTTTGACCCCATCCGCGTTAAGTTTACCCCCAACGACGCCACCCTGAAGACCTGTGAAGAGGCAGGCACAGACTTGGTGCAGGCCATCAAGAAAGCCCGTAAGCGGAAGAAAGCGACCCAGCTCACCGCGAAGCCAGGGGTCTCCACCATTGCGCCGGTAGAGCAGGCTGTGGGGCGCATTGTGGGTTCGTTGTGCATTGTGACAACCCAGCAGGGGGACGTTTCCAGCGCCATGCTGGCCTCCTGGGTCTCTCAGGCGACGTTTACCCCACCGGGCTTTACCGTGGCGGTGGCCAAGGAGCGAGCGATCGAGTCGCTGATGTATCCCGACAGTCACTTTGTGCTCAATATTTTACCTGAGGGAAATTATATCCCCTTGATGAAGCACTTCCTTAAGCCCTTTGCACCGGGAGAGGATCGCTTTGAGGGGGTTGAAACGAAGGAAGGTGAAAACGGTTGCCCAATTCTGACGGGGGCATCGGCATATTTGGAGTGCCGTGTGAAAAGCCGCATGGAGTGCGGTGACCATTGGGTGGTGTATTCAACGGTCGACCGGGGTGAGGTGATGGATGCGGACAGTAAAACCGCCGTGCACCACCGTAAGTCGGGGACGCACTACTAATTCGGCCTAGCACAGCTAGCGCAAAGCAGCCGACGGCGGTGATACGGCGGGGGGCATTTCCGGCACAATTTCCCCCGCGTACAGCATCGAGGGCCGGATGAGCACGTTGTTCTGCATTTGCTCTAAAATATGAGCCGCCCAGCCTACCATGCGGCTCAGCCCCGCCGTTAAGGTGATCATGTCTACCGGGATGCCCAGCAGGTGGTAGATGATGCTGAGGTAAAAATCGACGTTGACGTTGACGCCGTGCCTCCGATAAGGGACCATTGCCGCTTCGACGGCTTCAGCTTTCTCAAATAGGTCGCTGCCCTTCGACTGGCTCAGGGTGCGGGCATGAATCCTCAGGAAGGGCGCCCTCGGGTCTACAGTCTTATAAATGCGGTGACCAAAACCGCTGATACGCTTCTGCTGCTTGCGCCTTGCCTTGAGCTGGGTCAGCACGTCTTGGCTGTAGTCGATCGCATTCAGCATGTCGATCACCTCCCCCATGGCTCCGCCGTGGAGGCTGCCGCCTAAGGTGCCCAAGGCAGCGGTCATGGCGGCGTGGAGATCTGCGCCAGTACTGGCGGCCACCCGACCGGCAAAGGTAGAGGCATTAGAGCCGTGCTCGGCCAGCAGAATAAAGCACTGGTCCATAATCAGCGATTCCTCTGCTGACGGGCGTGCGCCTGTGATCTGGTAGAGAAAGTTGGCGGCATGGCCTAGGGATGGGTCATGCTCTGGTAGCGCTGGGCCTTTACCGGCAGCCCCCTGCCGGTAGGCATGATGGGTGGCGATCGCGGTAGCAGACTGGGCCAACAGGCGAACGGCTTGGTCAATGACGGCGTCCGGCGAGCTGGCGGCGGGGGCCTCAGCGGCAAGAGCCGAGACCACCGTACGCAGCACCACGAGGGGCGACGCACCCTTAAGCTGCTTGAGGATGGCAACGGCAAAGTCAGGAAGCTCGCGGTAGGCAATGAGGCGATCGCGAAAGGCTTGAGCTGCCGCCGCTTCCGGTGGGGTGCCCTGCAGCAGCAGATAGACGACCGATTCGTAGGAGAGCGTCTCTAGAAGCGCAGCGATGGGATAGCCCCGATACAGAAGCCCGAAATCGTCTGTTCTCAGGTCAGAGATATAGGTTTTGTCAATTAAAATATCCTGGAGACCGCGATGGAGCACCGGTTCTCCTGCGTCACGTGCGTCGTGCATAGTTAATTTTGCGTTGTCTGTAGTTTCATATCAGAAGCTATGCCACGGTGAGCTGACGTCTACCGGCTGACAGGTTTATTTGAGCAAACCGTGATTGCGCCAGCCCCAGAGCGCTATGGGTTTTCAGAGGCGTCCTGAGCGAGTTTAGCGGCCTGCACCCGCTGCTCAATATCCTCCAGGGTACGAATTACGAGGCGCTTGGCTTCGAGCCGCCAGCCCCACTTCTGAATGTTAAAGGCAATGGGAAAGGCGATCGCGGGAGCGAGGAAGTCTAGGGGCTGGCGAAAGGAGATGCCTAGCAGGAGCCCTAGCCCAGCGATGCCCCAAAAGGGCAGGGCCGCCAACTGGCGCTCCTTCTCCACGATTTCCTGAATGAACGAACCAGACATTTCTTCCTGCAGCGCTGCTTTGATTTTCTTTTGCTCTGCGGGTGGCACAGACAGGCCAATCTTACGGCGCAGCCGCTCTATTTTAAGGGCATCGGTGCTGTATTGGGTCAATTCATCCTCTGCCATCAGCACCAACCGCTCTTGCTGTCCCATCCCTTTTCTCCTATCGTCTCTCTGCCAATCGAAAACCCAATCGTTCTCTAGCGTGGCGCGAAAGCGCATCCCGAGAATCGCTCTTCAGGCAGTTGTGAAGCCTTCACTGCCGTGGGGGTCCGATAGCATATAGACAGCCCAAAACTCGACTGCCCCATGAAGATTATCCTTCCTGCCGCGATCGCCGACAGCTTAGCGCCCAAACTTCCAAGCGAGGTCGAGGTGATCTGGGTTAGCGAAGCGGGAGGCATTGACGGCGAGATTGCCGATGCCGAGGTCTACTGTAACGATCCTGAGTTCAACCGCGAGGTCCACAATCAGGTACTGGCCACTGCTGCAAATCTCCGCTGGTACCACGCCGCTAGCGCTGGCGTAAATCATATCCTCAGCGACCTGCAAACGCGAGACATTGTGTTGACCAACAGCGCGGGCGTGTTTGCGGACCCCATCGCCGAAACCGTGGTGGGCTATATTCTCGCCCAGGCAAAGACCTTTTTTCTCTTGCGATCGCAGCAAACCCAGCACCAATGGGCTCAAGGCACAGACGCAGAAACCGATATGCGCGAGCTGACAGACCAGGTTTTGCTTATTGTCGGTGCGGGCGGCATTGGTCAGGCAATCGCCCGCCGCGCTAGCGCATTCGGGATGAGGGTGTGGGGATCTCGCCGCCACCTACGGCCAATGGAGTCATTTGAGCGGGTTGTAGGTCCGCAGGACTGGCAAGCTCTGCTACCGGAGGCGCACTATGTCGTGCTGACGGCGCCGCTCACCTCAGAAACGGCGGGTATGCTGGACAGGGCAGCGCTGGGTAAGATGCGTTCGGACGCTTACCTGATCAATGTGGGGCGGGGCGCTTTGGTAGACGAAGCGGCTCTCATTGAAACGCTGAGCCAACGGCGGATTGCTGGAGCGGCGCTCGACACGGTTGTGGCGGAGCCACTGCCCCAAAATAGCCCACTTTGGACGCTAGAAAACGTGTTTATCACTCCCCACGTCTCAGGCCTGTCGTCTCGAAACAGCGATCGCATTGCCGAGTTATTTTTAGACAACTTAGCGCGCTACCGCCAGGGACAGCCGCTGCGAAACAGGGTGAAACTTGCCTTGGGGTATTAGAGCTGTCTGGGCTCCGCGTCTTAGGTGGCGCTCCGAAAAATAATTCAGTACAATAGAACTACTTTGCATTCTGTCGTGTTGAGTAGCGAGATTCAATGCCATGGACGCCCCTAACTCCAAAGTCGATCAAGACCCAAATTTAATCGACGACATCATTGCGGCCCTCACCTTCGTTGCGGAGCAGGGCTGCCCTGAGCTGGCCAAAGACGCCGGAATGGTGATGCGACAATACCCTGAGCTGGTGAAGCGAACGGCATGGACACAGCTTCCGGCCCAGACGCGGCGATCGCTGCAGACGCTGCTGCGCGACGAGCGAGCGGCATAGGCGAGCCGAAGTACTGAGTATTTTCGCTGCGCTTCGACCTCTGCTTCCTTAGGAGGAGGAAGACGCACGCCAATTTTTGTCACCCTAGCCATGTCCAACCCGAGGAGAGCATCCCCATGGCAACCCCGCCGACGGCCGACGTCATTAGTAATTTAGAGCACGACTGGCTGAGCACGCTGCACAACAAAGCAGAAGCGATTAAAGCCTACGAGACCTACATCAGCGACGCAGAGGCAGCGGGTTCCCAACCCTGTGTCGATCTGTTTCGCAAAATCCGCGACACCGAAATTGAGCAGGTTCGTGAAATTCGTGAGCACCTGATGGCCGTCATGCAGCACGGCAAGATGTAGTTAGCCCACGCTCATGGGGCAACATCCCCTGTGAGCGGCAGTTGTTCTAAAATAGCCCCTGTGACACTCACCACCGGATAAAACCAGGGTGTTGTTTCAGGGGCATTCTTTTAGGGCAACTGTCTTGCTAAACCACATCGCCAAAAAAACTTCTTTTCTCTCAGCCCTGTCCTACGCCCTGATTGCCGTAGGCGTTGTGCTGCGGCTGGTTCAGTATGGTGCCGGGCGATCGCTGTGGGGTGATGAGGCCAAGCTGGCGCTCAACCTGGTCAATCGCACCTACCCCGAGCTATTTCAGGTTCTAGACTACGACCAGGTCGCCCCGGTGGGTTTTTTGCTAGTAGAAAAGGCGATCGCTCAGGTGTTGGGCACTAGCGAAGCGGCGCTGCGTCTGCTGCCACTGCTGGCTGGAATCGGCACTTTAGCGGTGGCCTACGTGCTGGCACGGCGGGTGCTCTCTCCGGTGGCGGTGCCTATCGCCTTGGCGTTTATCGCTTGTTCAGACCGGCTTGTATACTACGCTTCTGAGCTCAAGCCCTACGCCTCGGACGTGTTCTTGACCTTGGTCATTCTGCCCTACCCCACCAACAATCCCAAAACGATAACCAGAGCCCACGCCATCAGAGCGGAAGCGATTCGGTCGATCGCGGTGTGGATTTCCTACCCGGCTGTCTTTGCCCTGGCTGGGTCGGCGCAGTTCAGTACTTT
>JBHJHJ010000181.1:0-14728 GCA_050330955.1 Elainellaceae cyanobacterium
CCGTAGGTGCAGCTGTGGGAGTCGGTGCCCGCCACCACCATGCCGGGGCGAATGAAGCCGCGTTCCGGCAGCAGCACGTGGCAGATGCCCGCCGCCTCACCGGGAGAGACCACGTCAAATAGGTGGCAGCCTTGCTGCTGAGCAAAGTCCACCATCTGCTGGTGCATTAAGCCAGCTCTGGGGTCGGGGCGGATGTCGTTGATTTGAATGAAGTGGTCTGCCACTAACACCACCTTCTGCGGGTTCCACAGGCGGGCGTCGTCGCCAAAGTGCCGGTGAAACAGCTGCCCCACCGGACCGGCGATCGCATCGTGGGACAGAGCTAGGTCCACCTGGGCAAAGACCACGTCACCGGGCTTCACGTAGGGGTTGCCCGAAGCGCGGGCCAGCAGCTTTTCCGCCATGGTCATGGGCCGAGGCGCCGTGGTGACGTTGGGGAGGGCGATCGCCCCCTGACGGCGCTGCTGGTTGAAGGGAATCAGCCCCCCGGCTCTGACAATAGCGTCAGTGATGGCATCAGTAGTAGCGTCTACGACAGGATGGGTTTGGGGCTGCGCCACCAGCTCCAGAGGCAGGCCAATGTTGATGCTGTTGCGGTAGAAGATATCGGCGAAGGACTGCGCCCTCACCAGGCGAATGCCCGCCGCTTTGATGGCAATGGGGGCAAATTCCCGGCTGGAGCCGCAGCCGAAGTTGCGTCCCGCTTCGATGATGTCGTACTGAGTCAGGTTGCCCGCGCCGATCAAATGCTCAAAGGCGTAGTGAGCCAGGTGATTGAGGCTGTCGTTGGTGCCGCGCTGGGCGGGGATGATGTCGTCGGTGTTGATGTCGTCGCCGAGATAGAGAATGCGGTCCATGAGGGAGTTACTTTGCGTGCGGGTCATCGAGCTTTTGGGCAGGCACATGCGCCGCAATCAGCGCGGCAACTTCGTCGATTGAAAACGATCGCTTTTCTTTCAGGGCGATCGCCTTGATCACCCCCCGCAGGTGCTCGTACTGCGATCGCGCCAGCGGCTGGCCCAAGTGTTGCTCAAATAGGTACTGCAGGTTGCTGGCGCCGCTGCACTTGCCAAACCAGATCTCCGGCTCGCCGTGGGGAAACGCCGCGTAGCTTTGGCGATCGCGCAGCAGCGAGCTGACGTGAATGCCGGACTCGTGGCGCTGAGCTTGGGGAGAGTAGGGCGGGTGGGGGCGCAGGTTGCGGGCGTGGAGGTAGTCGGTGCCCCGGTCTAGAGCGTCGTAGTCGATGCCTGCTCCCTCCCAGCCAAAGCGCACCCTCAACCCCCGCAAAAACTGCTCTATCGGCACGTTGCCGGCCCGCTCCCCCAAGCCCCCAAACGTCCCCGAAATGCCCCGCGCCCCGGCCCGCACCGCCTGAATGGCGTTTTCCAGGGCCAGCCCCATATCGTTGTGAAAGTGGACGACGAGGGGAACGGAAGTATACTCCAGCAGATCGTGGATCCAGACAAAGCTTTTTTCAGGGGTGAGAACGCCAACGGTGTCGCAGAGTAAAATTTGAGTGAGGTAGGGCGCGAGGGTGTTGATACACGCCACCAGAAAATGAAAATCGGCGCGGCTGGCGTCTTCGGCAGCGAAGCAGACCCGTAGCCCTTGGGAGACGGCGTAGCGCACCTGCTCTAGGGCGTTGTCCAGCATGCGCTGCCGCACGGCCTGCACCACGCCCTCGGGGATGTCGTCGTCAATGGTTTTGGTTTTGAAGGCGGGGTCGGCGGCGATCGCCGGGTCTCTGAGAAACAAAAGGCGATCGGAGACGGCGTGGAAGAGGATAATCTCTTGGACCCCGCAGGATTGAGAGTGGTCAATAGCGGCCCGCTTCATCATGGTTGAGGCGGCAATTTGCCCTAAGCCTGAGGCAACCAAATCAGCGACGAGCTGCGCCTCGGTGGGGTGAATCCCAGGCATGATGGCGATCTGATGGACGCCGGTTTGGGCAATCAAATGCGCTAGCGCTGCTTTGTCGTCAATAAAAAGTCCAACTTGCTGTTCTCCATCGCGCAGGGTTTCGTCGGAAATGAGTAAGTCGAGCGTCTCCATCCGGCTAGAGCAAAAGTGAACAGCTACAAGCAGCAGATTAGGCGAGTCACGGCAATGATTCCGGTTGACCCTCTGCAAAGATTTATGAAACTCCGCCCATCATCGCATATGTTGTAGCCGTCGTCAGCGCTTTACAGCGGCTAGCCCAACCCGCTATCCTACTGCTTCATGCCAGGGCTTGATTTAGACTGAGCTGAGAACCTGAGAGGAGTTGAGCATGGGGCAATCAGGGTTTGAGCAGCAAGGCGCCCACAAGGCGGCATTTCTCGCGCCCAAGGCGATCGCCTCTGGGCCGTCCCTCGACGCCGCAAACCTGTCCCAGCTCGCCGAGGCCCTCCGTCAAGCCGCCCGTACCCAGTCGGTCATCCGCTATTTGCAGGCTGACGGCAGCGAGGTTGTGCAATCTTATCGAGAACTGTGGGGTGACGCAGCGCGAATTGCAGCGGGTCTAGCAGCGCAGGGATTAGGGCCTGGGGATTTTGTCGTGCTTCACCTGCAGGCCGGCGCCGACCTAATCACGGCGTTTTGGGGCTGCGTGGTTAGGGGGTGCGTTCCTGTCCCCCTCTCACCCCAGCCCGCCGCTGACCCATTGGCGCCCGTGCTGTCTGCGCTGCAGCTTTTAGAGTCTGCCGTAGTGCTGAGCGATCGCCCTCACGCAAAAATCCCCGCGCCGCAGCTCACCCTAGAGGCGCTCCGGCAAACCGAAGCGCCGCCCGACGGGGCCATCCCCAACCCCGCCCCTCACGGGCTAGCCCTGCTGCTCCTCACCTCCGGCAGCACCGGCACTCCCAAAGGCGTCATGCTGAGCCACCAAAATTTGCGGGTGAGCGCCCACGGCATGGCCACGGCAAACCGGCTCTCAGCAACCGACGTTACCCTCAACTGGATGCCCCTGTCCCACGTGGCTAGCCTGGTGATGTTCCACGTCACGGAGGTGTTTCTAGGCTGCTCCCAAATTCACGTGGCTAACGAACTGGTGCTCAAAGATCCGCTGACTTGGCTAGATCTGAGCGATCGCTACCGGGTCACGGCCACCTGGGCGCCCAACTTTGCCTACAGGTTAGTCAACGACCAAGTTGAGGCGCTGCAGGAGAGCGATCGCCGTTGGGATCTGTCGTCTCTGCGCTGGATGGGCAACGGCGCGGAGGCGGTGGTAGGAAAGACAGCGCGGCGATTTTTGCGGCTGCTAATGCCCCATGGGCTAAGGCCCACGGTGGTCAGTCCGGGATACGGCATGTCGGAAACCTGCTCAGGCATCGTCCACTCCCACGGCTTTTCCCTGGAGTCCACTCGCGATGAGGACGCTTTTGTGACGGTGGGAAGCCCGATTCCGGGGGTGTCGGTGCGCATTGTAGACGAGGCAAACCGGCTAGTGGCTGAAGGGGCGGTGGGTCAACTGCAGGTGAAGGGACTGACGGTGATGCTGGGCTATTATCAGCGGCCAGATCTCGATGCAGAAGCCTTTACCCAAGACGGCTGGTTTAACACCGGAGATCTAGGGGTTTTGCAGGGGGGACGCCTGACGATTACCGGGCGGCAGAAGGACGTTGTCATTATCAATGGCGTCAACGTCTACAGCCACGAGGTGGAGGCCGTCGTGGAAGAGCTTGACGGCGTGGCGGCATCGTTTACGGCGGCCTGCGGGGTGCGACGGTCTAGCCCTGATGGGCCGCCCGATGCAGCGACGGAGCAGCTAGCGGTGTTCTTCCATCCCGTGAACTGGAAAGGTCCAGGCCCTATTGATATCGCTCTCATTCGCCAAATTCGCGCCCAGGTGATGAGCCGAATTGGGATCTCGCCAATGTACGTGGTTCCGGTGGCCCAAGCGGCGATTCCCAAAACTGCCATCGGCAAAATTCAGCGGCGTCAGCTCGTCCAGCGGTTTGAGGCCGGGGCATTCGACGCGCAGATTGAGCAGGTGACCCAGACGTTGCGGCAGCAAACCGGGGACCAGCGTCCCCAAACGGGGCTAGAGCAGCGCATCGCCCAGGTGTGGCAGTCGGTCCTGCAAGTCGACACCGTGGGTAGCCACGACAATTTCTTTGAGCTGGGGGGCACTTCGCTGCGGCTCATGCAGGTGCTAAGTCAGCTCCAGGCCCAGGGGGAAACGGCCCTAACCGCCGTGACGCTGTTTGAGTATCCCACGGTGGCCTCCCTGGCCAAGTTTCTCATGGCCAAGTCTCTCATGGCCAAGTCTCTCAGCGGGCAGAAGTCATTCCAGGCGCGATCGCCCGCTGAGCCAAACTTTCAGCCCCGACGGCGACCGACGGGCCAAAGCGATATTGCGGTGATTGGCATGGCGGGCCGCTTTCCTGGGGCCGCAAACCTGGAGACATTTTGGCAAAACCTGTGCGGCGGCGTCGAGTCTATCAGCCGCTTCACCGACACAGAGATGCAGGCCGCTGGCATCGACCCGGCGCTGCTGCAAAACCCCAGCTACGTCAACGCCAGCCCCACTTTAGAGGGCGTGGAATACTTTGACGCCCCTTTCTTCGGCTACAGCCCCAAAGAAGCCGAGCTAATGGATCCCCAGCAGCGGCTGATGCTGGAGTGCGCCTGGGAGGCCCTAGAAACCGCAGGCTACGACCCGCTCACCTACCCCGGCGCGATCGCCCTCTACGCCGGGGCCTCCATGAACACCTACCTGCTCAACCACGTCTATCCCCAGCGCCACCGCCTCGATCCCAATGATGGTTTAGAGGTATTCACCCTCAGCTCTCTAGGGGGCTTCCAGGCCACCGTCGCCAACGACAAAGACTACCTCACCACCCGCGTTTCCTACAAGCTCAACCTGCGCGGCCCCAGCGTCAACGTGCAGACGGCCTGCTCCACTTCCCTGGTGGCGATTCATCTGGCGGCGCAGAGTCTGCGGCAGGGGGAGTGCAACATGGCCCTAGCCGGGGGAGTGTCGGTGGAGACGCCGCAGCAGGCGGGGTATTTGTACCAAGAGGGGATGATTTTGTCCCCCGATGGCCACTGCCGTGCCTTTGACGCCCAAGCCCAGGGGACGCTGTTTGGCAGCGGCGTGGGTCTGGTGGTACTGAAGCGGCTGGATGAGGCGATCGCAGACCGGGACACGGTTTACGCGGTGCTCAAAGGCTCTGCCGTGGGCAACGACGGCGGGCAGAAGGTGGGCTACCTGGCGCCCCGCAGCGAGGGGCAGGCCACGGTGGCGACAGAGGCGTTAGCTATGGCAGGCATCCCCGCCGACACCGTTGGCTACGTGGAGGCCCACGGCACCGGCACCGCCCTGGGGGACCCAATCGAAATCGCCGGCCTCACCCAAGCCTTTCGCCTCAGCACGGCGGCGCGGCAGTTCTGCGCCATCGGCTCGGTGAAGACGAACCTGGGCCACCTAAACATCGCGTCGGGAGTGGTGGGCTTCATCAAGGCGGTGCTGGCGCTGCACCACCGGCAGATTCCGCCGAGCCTGCACTTCACCCAGCCCAATCCGCAGATTGATTTTGAGGGTAGCCCGTTTTATGTGAATACGGCGCTGAGGGACTGGCCTGAGGGAAATATGCCCCGCCGCGCTGGGGTGAATTCTTTGGGGATTGGGGGGACGAATGGGCATGTGGTGCTGGAGGAGGCACTTGCAGGAAAGGCCCCCCAACCCCCAATGCTGGGGGAGCCGGATTTGAAGGTAGAACCGTTTGAAGGTAATAGCAGCGAGCAGTTTAGCCTCGGCTCGGGTTCCCCCAAACTTGGGGGCGGAGGGGACCTGCGAAACGCTGAACTCTCTGGAGAACTGGGGAGATTGGAAGAGCGTGAGCAGCCACCAGCCAGACTCCTGCCCCTCTCCGCCAAAACCCCCGCCGCCCTGCGATCGCTCGTTCAACGCTACCTCGATTACCTCACCCGCCATCCCGACCTAGCGCTAGACGACCTGTGCTTCACCGCCGCTGTGGGGCGATCGCACTTTGATTACCGAGCGGCTTTTGTCGCAGAGGCCGTGCAACAACTCCAAGGGCAACTGCAGACGTGGCTTGCTCGCCCCGATGAACAAGCTCAGAACCCCTCAGGCTTGGGGGTCACAGGGGGCAGCTCGAATCAGTCTGACCCGCCAGCGATCGCTTTTCTCTTCACTGGCCAGGGCGCTCAGTCCGTTGGCATGGGGCGATCGCTCTATGAGACAGAGCTCGTCTTCCGCGAGGCGATCGACCGCTGTGCAGACCTGCTGCCCGACGTACCGCTGCTAGACCTGCTCTATCCAAAAGATTCAGATCCAGCCACAGAAGACCAGCTCAATCAGACCGCCAACACCCAGCCCGCCCTGTTCGCTGTAGAGTATGCTCTGGCGCAACTGTGGCACTCCTGGGGCATTCGTCCGGCGATGGTGATGGGCCATAGCATCGGGGAATACGTGGCGGCCTGCGTAGCGGGGGTATTTAGCCTGGAGGATGGGCTCAAGCTGGTGGCGGCGCGGGGGCGGCTGATGCAGGCCCTGCCGGGAGAAGGCAAGATGGTGGCGGTGAGCGCCGCAGCGGACTTAGTCGCGGCAGCCATTGAGCCCTATGACGGGGTCACCATTGCGGCGTTTAATGGCCCTGAACATACGGTGCTCTCGGGGGCGGCGGGGGCGATCGCGGCTGTGGCTGAAATGCTAGAGGCCAAGGGGATAAACTGCAGGCCGCTGCGAACCTCCCACGCCTTCCACTCGCCGCTGATGCAGCCGATGGTGGCGGCGTTTCGCCAGGTGGCGGCGTCGGTGGACTACCACGTCCCGGAAATAGCCCTGGTGTCAAACGTGACGGGGGCCGTTACGGATGAAGCGATCGCCACGCCGGATTACTGGGTGCGCCACCTGTGCGAGCCTGTGCAATTCACCCAGGGCATTGAAACGCTGCACCGCTTGGGCTGCGGCACCTTTTTAGAGTGCGGGCCGCGCCCCCTTTTAATCACCCTCGCCCAGGCTGCGCTGTCGCCTAAGTCCCAACGCTGGCTCCCCAGCCTGCACCCCAAGCAGCCTGACCCCTGGCAGATGCAGACCAGTCTGGCAGCGCTTTACCAGCGGGGATACGACGTGAACTGGGAAGGCGTTTATCAGCACCAAACCCCCCGTCGCATTCCTCTGCCCACCTATCCGTTTCAGCGCCAGCGCTACTGGCTCGACCGTCCGAGTACGCTTCAGGTTAAACCCGCTGCGTCCCACCCCTTACTTGGCGCTGCCATTCCCACACCGCTGAATCAAAAGCTGTTTCAGCAGACCCTGAGCCAGCAAAGTCCCAGCTTTCTGCAGCACCATCAGGTCCAAGGGCAAGCGGTGTTTCCGGGAGCGGCTTTCTTTGAAGTGGCGCTGTCGGCTGGGGCTGCCGTTCTGAAGACCCCCAGCGTCCGTCTGCGCAACGTCGCGCTGCTGCGATCGCTCCTCCTACGGGACGCTCCCCAAACCCTGCAGACCATCCTCACGCCGGACGGTGACGGCTACCGCTTTGAAATCTACAGCCGCGCCAGCACCGCCCCAGACGATGCGTGGCTGCGGCACTGCGAAGGAATTATCGCTTTGGCCGAACCCGCCGAACCCGAGCCGCTGGATATCGAAGCCTTGAAGCGATCGCGCCCTGAGCCCCGTTCTGCGGCGACCCACTACCAGCAGTGCGAGCAGCGGGGGCTGAGCTACAGCGGACCCTTTCGTTCGATCCAGTCTCTGTGGTGCGGCGACGGCAGAGTCTTGGGGCAAATCCAGAGTCCTGGGGCGATCGCCTCTGAGCTAGCCGATTACCACCTGCATCCCGCGCTCCTCGACGCCTGCTTCCAGGGGGTGCTGGCGGCGCTGCCGGAGGGTGAGTTGGGCACCTATGTGCCCATTGGGGTAGACTGCCTGCGGCGCTATCGCCCGTTCCCGACTGAGGCCGACGCAATTCTGTGGAGCGACGTTCGGCTCCATACGCCGTCCCCAGGGGGAGCGGTGGTGACCGCCGACGTGCGCATCTGCGACGGGGCGGGGCGGCTCCTCGCCTTTGCCTCTGGTCTTGCCGCGAAGCGAGTGGCGCCGAGAGCCCTTTCCTTGAATGAAAATCCTTGGCAGAGCTGGCTCTACCGGGTGAGCTGGCAACCGGCGCCCCTTTCAGGATCAGATCTCCTTCCTGCGGGCGCCTGGCTTGCCGTTGGCCATGCCCCCGCCATGCTCAAGGCGATCGCCGCCAGACTCTCTGTGGAAGGGCAGCCCTGCACCACAGCCCTGCTGCCTGTAGACACGGCTTCTGATGGCCCAGCGGCTGCGCTCAGCGGCGATGAGCTTCCACGGCTGGTTGCTCAACCAAATCTAAAGGGGGTAATTTACTGCCTGTCTGGAGCCCATCAGCGCGAAGATGACGCAGCAGGTGAAGCGATAGGCTCCGCCGTGCAAACCGCCTGCGAGGGCGCACTTCACCTTGTTCAGGCCCTGGTCCAAGCTCAGTCGTCACTCAAGCTGTACCTCGTGACCTGGGGCGCTCAGAGTGTCTCGGGGCGAGAGAGGCTTGCCGTAGCTCAGTCAACCCTGTGGGGACTGGGAAAGGCGATCGCCCTAGAGCACCCCGAATTCAACTGTGTCTGTGTCGACCTAGACCCTGGGCTTGCCCAGGGCGAGGAAGGGCAGGCGATAGATCACTTGGTGACTGAGCTAAAGGGGGCTCGTACCCCTAGTGGTGGAAATAAGCTTGGCGGGCAGGTTGCCTATCGTCAAGGGACGCGCTATGAAGCCCACTTGGAGACTGCTCCCCAGCTCGCTGCCCCTCCTAACGACACCACCCGACAGCTCCAAATCCCGACGCGGGGCACGCTGGAGCATCTCACTTGGGGCACCGTACCCCGGCGATCGCCTGACCCAACCGAAGTGGAGATTCAGGTGCAGGCGACGGGGCTCAACTTCCGCGATGTGTTGAATGCGCTGGACCTTTACCCCGGTGAGGCGGGCGAGCTGGGTTTGGAGTGCGTGGGGGAGGTGGTCGCCGTGGGCGCCGCTGTGCAGCACCTGTCGCGGGGCGACGTTGTGATGGCGATCGCCCCGGCCAGCTTTAGCCAGTACGTCACTGTCTCTGCTGAGCTGGTGGTCGCCAAGCCCCAGGCGATCGTCCCTGAGGCGGCAGCAACAATCCCCACGGCGTTTCTGACCGCTGACTATGCCCTGTGCCACCTGGGACAGCTGCTCGAAACTCCCCACAAGGCTGGGCGTCCCAAGCGCGTCCTCATTCACGGGGCTGCTGGGGGGGTGGGTCAGGCAGCGGTGCAGCTGGCGCAGCTGGCGGGGGCCGAGGTCTTTGCCACGGCGTCTCCCCCTAAGTGGACATTCCTCAAGCAGCAGGGCGTTCGCCACGTCTTCAACTCCCGCACCCTCGACTTTGCCGAGGCAATCCTGGCGCAAACAAACGGGGAAGGGGTTGACCTGGTGCTCAACTCCCTTTCAGGGGAAGCTATCGCTCAAAGCCTGTCTGTCCTGGGTAAGGGCGGCTGTTTTCTGGAGATTGGCAAGACAGCCATTTGGCCCGAAGACAGAATGCGGCAGCAGCGCCCTGATGTGACCTATCACATTATTGACTTGGTCAACGTCACCCAAAACCGCCCCCAGCTAATCCAGTCGATGCTGCGTCGCCTGGGCGATCGCGTTCAAGCCGGTAAGCTACAGCCTCTTCCGGTGCAGACGTTTTCGGCTGGGCAAGCGGTGGATGCCTTTCGCTGGATGCAGCAGGCGAAGCATATTGGCAAGGTGGTGGTGACGCCGCCGACTCAGCCCGCCGCAATTCGCCCTGACGCGGCGTATCTGGTTACGGGTGGGATGGGGGCTTTGGGGCTGCGCGTTGCCCAATGGCTGGCGCACAAGGGGGGCCGGCACCTGGTGCTGCTGGGGCGGCGATCACCCTCTGAGTCGGCGCGACAGGTCATTCAGCGCCTCGGGGCGTCTGGCGTCGCGGTGCAGACACTTCAGGTGGATTTGGCTCAGCTTTCTGAGCTGGAAGGGGCACTATCGCAGGTGGAACGGCCCCTGAAAGGCGTCTTCCACCTAGCGGGGCAGCTCGACGACGGCGTTTTGCAGCAGCAGAGCTGGGAGCGGTTCGAGCGGGTGATGGCGGCTAAGGTGCAGGGCACTTGGCATCTGCACAAGCTGACCCAATCCCTAGATTTGGACCACTTCGTGATGTTTTCCTCTGCAGCCTCCCTCATCGGCTCCGCTGGGCAGTCCAACTACGCCGCCGCCAACGCCTTTCTAGATGCAATCGCCCACCTGCGCCGCCAGGAAGGGCTCCCTGCCCTTAGCATCAACTGGGGAGCCTGGTCGGGGGGAGGGCTGGCCGCGAATCAGGCGACGGCCCAGCGCTTGGCCCGCACAGGAGAACAAGCGATTGACCCAGCGGTGGGGCTGACCATTCTGGAGCGCTTAATGGCCTCGGAGCTGGCGAGTGAGGTAGGACAGGTGGGCGTTTTGCCCGGCGGTTTAGGGGAGCACAATGCAGCCTTACCTGAGGCCGCACTTAAGACAAATCTCGCCCCTCAGCCCGCCCGCACCCCTGTGAGTACCGCCATTCAAGCCGCTGAGTTTGGCGATCGCGCTGCCCTATTGCTGGACTATCTGCGTCAGCAGGTGGGGGTGGTGCTGGGGGTTTCGCCTGCCCAGCTCGATCCCAGCAGCGGCTTTACCGATATGGGCCTCGATTCCCTCACGGCGGTAGAGCTACGGAACCGGCTTCAGGCCGACCTGGGCTCGCCGCTGCCGGCGACGCTGATATACGATTATCCAACCTTGGCGGTGCTGACAGAATACCTGCTCTCGGTGATGGTTCCGACAAATGGGCCTGAGCAGTCCACAGGAAATGGCTCTGACCAGTCCTCACTAGGTGGTGTGGATGTGGCAGCGCTCTCGGAGGCGGAGGCGGAGGCGCTGCTGCTGAAGGAGCTAGAGCAGCTAGACAGATAGCCTGTTGACGGTCTGCAACGTCATGCGCGGCGGCCCGCTTTGAGTTTGCATGTGCCACCTTTGAGTTTGCATGTGCCACATTGCAATTTGCAGCAGCTTGCTCTCAATGCGTAGCAGTTCGCTTTGAGTTTGCCTGTGCCACATCTCAATTTGCCTATGCCACATCACGGTTTGCCGCCGTGCAAATCGAAGGGGGGTGAATTTTTCGGCATGGGGTGGCGATCGCAGCGCCCCATCCCCAACCATGAACGCAGTAGGGACACGGCAGCGCCATGTCCCTACAAAATTGCCATAAATTGTGCTGAATGCGTGGGGCCTAGTAGGCCAGACCCATGCTGCGCGTCGTTTCAGCACCCAGGTAAACCCGAATGCTCAAGAAGTCAGTGGGGCAAGCGGTTTCGCAGCGCTTGCAGCCAACGCAGTCCTCAGTGCGAGGCGAAGACGCAATTTGACCCGCCTTACAGCCGTCCCAGGGCACCATTTCAAGGACATCCGTGGGGCAAGCCCGGACGCACTGGGTGCAGCCGATGCAGGTGTCGTAGATTTTGACAGAATGAGACATTAAATAAAAGCTCCTATCCAAAACTGTTATTGACAAGCAACGCAGACCATCAACAAGTAACGGCTGGCCGTGGCAAGCCATCGCTGCTGAGCCGAGATTCCATATCCGCTCAAATTTGCTCCCAGTCTACAGCAGCGCGATCGCCAACATTTGCAAAAGCCTGCGAAACTTCAAAGAACGTAACGTAACTGCAATCAGCCCAAATTTGTCTTGAGACGCTGACGATTAACTGCGCTTAACCCACAAGTGGATATAATTGTCTACCTGCTTCGCAAAGCGATCGCCACGCTCTAGCCACACGCTTAACCCATAAGCTTTACTATCCACACGCGCTACTCAGACTTCACCATGACTCAATCGGTCCGCATCCTCATGTGCCCCCCGCACCACTACGACGTTGACTACGTCATCAACCCCTGGATGGAGGGTAATGTCCACCGTTCCTCTCGCGATCGCGCTGAAGAGCAGTGGAACAAGCTTTATCAGGTGCTGACTGAGTACGCTGACGTGGATTTGGTGAAGCCCCAGCCCGGCTGGCCCGACATGGTGTTCACCGCCAACGCAGGGCTAGTACTGGGCAAAACAGTCGTGCTCAGCCGGTTTTTCCATCCCGAACGTCAGGGAGAAGAGCCCCACTTCAAGCAATGGTTTGAGGAGCAGGGCTACACCGTACACGAATTGCCCAAGGGGCTGCCGTTTGAAGGTGCCGGGGATGCCCTGTTGGACCGGGGCGGTCGCTGGCTGTGGGCGGGCTACGGGTTCCGCTCTGAGCTGGATTCCCACCCCTATTTGGCAGAGTGGCTCGACATCGAAGTGCTGTCGCTGCGCCTAATTGACGAGCGCTTTTACCACCTCGACACCTGCTTCTGCCCGCTGACCGACGGCTACCTGCTTTACTACCCCCCCGCCTTTGACGCCTACTCCAACCGCCTGATTGAGATGCGCATCCCGGCGGAAAAGCGCATCGCTATTGGTGAGGTGGACGCGGTGAACTTTGCCTGCAACACCGTAGACGTGAATAAGACCGTGGTCATGAATCAGGCCACTGACGACCTTAAGCAACGGCTGAGCGACCTGGGCTTTACGCCAGTGGAGACACCGCTAACCGAGTTTCTCAAGGCCGGTGGGGCGGCCAAATGCCTCACCCTGCGCACCACCGAGCCCATCATGCCCAGTAAATCCTCTAGCGCGGCGGTCGAGAGCCGTAACGTCAAGCTAGAGGGTCACCTGCTCGATTCGGGGCTGATTAACCGGGCTCTAGACCAGGTGGTTAAAGGGGGCGGCAGCTTCAAGGTGCTTAACTTCGACCTAGGCAACCAGCGGCAAGATACCTCCATTGCCAACATTAAGGTGTCTGCACCCGACCACGAGGTGATGGCGGAAATCATGTCCCAGCTGATCGACATGGGGGCGATCGCCACCGCGAACGACGCTGAGGTCAAGCTAGAAGCCGCTACCCAGGACGGGGTTGCCCCAGACGAGTTTTACGTCACCACCATCTACCCCACTGAAATTCGCCTCAACGGCGACTGGCACCGGGTTTCAGGGCAGCGGATGGACGCTGCCATTGTGGTGCCGGCGGAGGGGCAGCCCTACTGCTCCCTGCTGCGGGACTTGAAGGAAAGCGATCGCGTGGTGGTGGGCGTGGAGGGCCTGCGGACGGTGCGCAAGGCCGAGTCGCGCGAAAAGCGCAGCGCTGAGGAGTTCAGCTTTATGGGGTCAGGGGTCTCCAGCGAACGGCGGGTGGAAATTGTGGTAGAGCAAATCGCCTGGGATCTGCGCCGCATCCGCGATCAGGGAGGCAAAGTAGTGGTCACCGCTGGGCCGGTGGTGATCCACACCGGAGGCGGCAGCCACCTAGCCAAGCTGATCCGCGAAAACTATGTACACGTGCTGCTGGGGGGGAACGCGATCGCCGTCCACGACATTGAGCAGTCGATGATGGGCACTTCCCTGGGCATGGACATGAAGCGGGGCATCTCGGTACACGGCGGCCACCGCCACCACCTCAAGGCCATCAACACCATTCGCCGCTGCGGCAGCATTGCGGCTGCGGTGGAGCGCGGCGTGCTCACCAGCGGCGTGATGTACGAATGCGTACGCAACGGGGCGGAGTTTGCCCTAGCGGGCTCTATCCGCGACGACGGACCGCTGCCCGACACCGAGATGGACCTGATCAAGGCCCAGACTGACTACGCCCGGTTGATTGACGGGGCCGACATGATTTTGATGCTCTCGACCATGCTGCACTCTATCGGCACGGGCAATATGACCCCGGCGGGGGTGAAGATGGTGTGCGTGGACATCAACCCGGCGGTGGTGACGAAGCTGAGCGATCGCGGCTCTGTGGAGTCGGTGGGGGTGGTGACGGATGTGGGTCTGTTCTTGAGCCTGCTGGTGCAGCAGTTAGATAAGCTGACCCAGCGGTATCAGGTGGCGCGGTAGGGTCGGCGTCGTACATCACGCTATTTGTGAAGTAATGTAACATTGGGGGTATGCGCTATACCCTTTTACACAATGACCTCAGATAGCCTGGCTCAGAAGGATTCACAGAACTCCCGTGAATCCAGCCCCCAAGAGGAGGGCGAAGCCATCCTTTGCCCCCACTGCCGCCGCACGGCAACCAACGGCATCAAGTGTCAAGGGATTTGCGTGGCCGACAGCGATTACTAGGCAATCCCCACAGCATTGAACAGCCTTAGGGCTGATTCTTGAACACAGTAAGCAGCGCGCTTTGAAGGGCATCAATTTGCTGCTGCTTCTGATGCTTAACCTTGTCGAACATCCAGGCATTTTGGATGGCAATGCCAACTTGAGTATTAAACGCCTCCATAAACTCAATATCGGTGGCGTCGAAGCTGGCTTTCCAGCAGTCTGGAACGTCTGGCCAGGGAACGGGGTCATCATGGTTCGACGTGTGGCCCCGCCGCTTCTTGTTGATCAGTTGGGTCACAGCCATCAGCTCGCCGTTGTGGTTAAACACGGGCATACACAGCATGCTGCAGGTACGATAGCCGGTCTTTCGATCCATTTGCTTAGAGGTCTGAGAATTGGGGTGATCATAGAGGTCAAATGGAATATTGAGCAGCTTTCCCGTGACCACAACCTGACCCGCAAACCCAGCATTGACGGGAATGCGCCGCTCCTGCATCACGCCATCTATGTCTGCAAACCGAGTCCACAGCTCATGCCTTTCATTATCAATGAGCCACAGCGTG
>JBHJHJ010000182.1:0-8200 GCA_050330955.1 Elainellaceae cyanobacterium
GTTTGAGCACCTTTCTGGGCAGGATCTACCAGACGGCGATCGCGACAGAGCAAGAACAGCCGCAGGCGATCGCCTTCCCATGGCTCTAAGAACTAACGTACCAAATTGTGCACTCAACGATGTGCAAAAAGTTCCTTGCCCATAAAAGACATATGACTTAGGATAGTGCGTACCCGTGAAATCCTACGCTACATCTAGAGTCAGTTATCGTGGTTCAAAACATCGAACGGTCCCGCCAAGCCAGCTTCCCCGCCTCAGCCCCCGCCGCCAACGCCGTCTTCTACAGAACTTATAGCCGTCGCGGCTCAGGCCCCGACGCCACTCGTGAAACCTGGGGACAGATGTGCGATCGCACCCTAACGGGATTGGTGAAGTTAGGCCAGCTCTCAAAAAGTGAAGCAGCGCTGGTGGGCCAGATGCAGCAGCAGCTCAAGGCGATGCCCTCGGGCCGCTGGCTGTGGGTGGGCGGCACCGCTTGGCTAGAGAAGCCGGAAAATTTTTCTGGGGCCTACAACTGCACCAGCACCAACGTCATTGACTGGCAAGCCTTTGGGCTGATGATGGATCTGGCGATGATGGGCTGCGGCACCGGGGCGGTCTTGGAGCACAAGTACATCAATCTGATTCCCTGTCCCCGCAATCGGATCAACGTGACCACCCATGGCGATATCGGCACCGTCTCGGCGGAGCAGCGAGAGGAGAATACCGAGGTCACAGTTGACGGTCATAACGTGTCTATCCGCGTGGGCGACAGCCGCCAAGGCTGGGTGTCTTCTTACCAGGCACTGCTGGAGCTATCCACAGACGAGCGGTTTGACGGTGAGGTCAGCGTCACGGTGGACCTGAGCCACGTGCGCCCGGCAGGGGAGAAGCTGAAGGGGTTTGGCGGCGTGGCCAACCCGGTGCGCCTGCCCCGGCTCTATCAGCGCTGCGCCAATATCCTCAACAAGGCGCAGGGTCGAAAGCTGACCTCGGTGGAGTGCTGTTTGCTGATTGATGAGGCGGCGGCCTGTGTGGTGGCCGGCAATATTCGGCGCAGCGCGGGCATGCGTCAGTTTAGTAGCGACGACGAACAAGCTGCACAGGCTAAAGAAAACCTGTGGGGTCAAGACGCTGACGGCAACTGGCGCATCGACCCTGAGCGGGACGTGCTGCGGATGGCGAACCACACCCGCGTATTTCATCACAAGCCCTCGCTAGAGGAGTGCCAGGCGGCGGTGCGTAAGCAGTACTACTCCGGAGAAGGGGCCATTCAGTGGGCTGGAGAGGCCATAGCGCGGGCCAATGCAGATTTACTGCGATCGCCCGAGGAAAAGTCTGAGTTCCTCAAGCGCTACGAAAGCTCTCCTGAGGCGGCACAGGCTTACCTACAAGAGCTGGCTAGCTCTAGTGCAGCGCCCCTAGCGGCTGACGAGGTAAAGCACCGCACCGAGCGCTATGGCCTCAACCCCTGCGTCACCGCCGACACCTGGGTCCATACGGAGCATGGCGCACGTCAAGTAAAAGATTTGGTCGGGGTGCAGCACGGAACCTATATCAATGGGGAGCTGTTCAGCACCACGGAATCAGGCTTCTTCCACAGCGGCAATAAGCCTGTGGTCAAGCTAACGACGCAGGAGGGCTACGAGCTGCGGCTAACCGAGAATCACAGACTGCTCAAGGTCACCTCTCAAACCCAAAAGGCCCAGTACACCCAGTGGGTAGAAGCTGGGACGCTGCAGCAGGGCGATCGCGTCCTGATTCACAATCATCGTGGCATTCAGCCCTGGGAAGGTGAGGGTAGCGAGGAAGAAGGCTGGCTACTAGGCAATCTGATTGGGGATGGATGCTTATCTGATAGTGCTGAGAACTTTAGCCATCAGGCCCTACTCCGCTACTGGGGTGAGTCACAGCGCGAGATGTCGGAGCATGCCGTAGCGCTGCTGCAAAAGGCTGATCTATATGTAGGACAGCGCATCGTCGAGCATAAGCAGAATGGCTACTTTCAAATTTCCTCTGCCAAGCTTCGACAGCTTGCCGATAGCTACGGAATTGTTCGAGGCCAAAAGACCATCACATCTGCCGTCGAGTCCGCTAGCTACGCGTTCTATCAAGGCTTTTTAAGAGGCCTATTTGACGCTGACGGTTCAGTGCAGGGGCAGCAGCAACACGGCGTCAGCATTCGGCTGGCCCAGAGCAATCTAGATTTACTTAAAGCCGCTCAGCGGATGCTACTGCGCCTGGGAATCGCCTCCACGATTTACCAAGAGCGCCGCGCAGCAGGGGAGCGCCTGCTGCCAAATTCTCAGCGAGAGCTACAGCGTTATGCCTGCAAAGCCCAGCACGAGCTAATCATCAGCAACGATAACATTCAAGTTTTCTCGGCACTCATCGGCTTTATGGATGTCGAAAAAGCGCAGCGGTTAGAGTCTCTAATGAACAGCTACCGCCGCAAGCCCAACCGCGATCGCTTTGCCGTGCGCATCAGCCACATCGAGCCCGATGGCATCGAGCCCGTCTACGACTGCACCATCCCCGGCCCAGCCCGCTTCGACGCCAACGGCTTCGTTGCCCACAACTGCGGCGAAATCATCGGCGCCGACTTCCACTGCAATCTGGCCGAAGTTCACCTCAACCAGCTCGACCCCAGCAACCCCGATGAGCAAGAGGCCGCCTTCAAAGCCGGCGCCCTTTCCGTTGCCGCCCTGCTCAACCACCGCTTCCAAGAGCCCCGCTACCGAAAGTCTCGTGAATGGGACCCCATCGTGGGCGTCTCCTTCACGGGCCTGTTTGACTTCTTCGTCCACGCCTTTGGCGTGGAGTGGCTGCAGTGGTGGGCCGCCGGTCGCCCCGATACCATGAGCGGTCTAGCGTTCAAGCAGCGGGAAAAAGACTACCTCAACCGCTGGCGCGACGTCGTTCACGCCACCGTGTGGGACTACTGCGATCGCCACGGCATCAAGCGGCCCAACCGCTGCACCACGGTTCAGCCTGCGGGCACCAAGAGCCTGCTCACCGGAGCCTCCTCCGGCTGGCACCCGCCCAAAGCGCAGCGCTTCATCCGCCGCATCACCTTCGGCAAAAACGACCCAGTGGCCCTAGCCTGCATCGACTACGGCTACAGCGTCGTGCCGGCCCAGTCTGACAAAGACGAGCAGGGACGGCTGCTGGATGACCCGTTTGATCCGCGCTGCACCGAGTGGCTGGTGGAAATTCCCACCGCAGTGAGCTGGGCCAATTTGCCCGGGGCAGATGAAATCGACATCAGCCAGTTCTCCGCCTTAGCCCAGTTTGACTTCTACTCTCAGGTGCAGCAGCACTACACCACCCACAACACCAGCGCCACCATTGAGCTGCGGGAGCCAGAGATCGAGCCGCTGGCGGCGGCCATTCACCGGGCAATCGAGACCGACGCAGGCTATATGTCGGCGGCGCTGCTGGCCCGCTTCGACGATCATCAGACCTTCCCGCGCCTGCCGTTTGAGCCCGTTGATAAAGCGCAGTATGAAAAGCTGATGCGTGAAGTGTCTGAGCGGCGATCGGTGGATGACTTCTATACGGCACTCACCCGCTATGATTTGGGCGAGCGGCTGGAGGCAGGGCCTGCTGGGTGTGACTCGGATAAGTGTATGCTGCCGGAGGCGCGGCCTGACGTCTAGTGGAGGCTAAGCATGTGGATGATTAAGTCCTATGCTTGGTGCGCAGGTCGTCGACCTCGAGGATCGCCCCCTACAACCTCAGTTCACAAGCCGCTGCACTAAAGATCGCCCTCTGTGCTCTCAATGCGCAGGCATGAATGCCATATCTCCAAGACGGATCGGGCCTAAACCGCGTCTAGGCTTATCCATCTAAACAAAGTTTGCCGAAGGAAGTACCCGCCTACTTCTCCAAAATATCCACAAAGGCAAAGTTCGGCGCCGCTAGAACTAAAACGGTAGAGGGCAGATCGGCAATCCAAGTCTGCATCGCATCGTAATGCTGCCGAAAATCCTCAGTTGGTTCAGCCATACCCAGCAGCACCCGGTCCGCATTACGAGACGACTCCTGCAAAATCTCACCGAAGCTGCGGCCCTCCGCCACCAGAATATGGGTAACCGCATCGATGTAAAGCTCCTCAATTAAGGCATCCATATTGGCCTTCGCGCCCGCCATCGCATCCTTATCATCCACCACCAGCTTCAGATGGATGCGGGCATTGCGCCACTGAATATCGTCCCGCAGCAGCTCGGCAATAATCAGCATCAGTGCTCCGTTGGCGTGCAGACCACCCCACCACACATCAATCTGCCGGAACCGCTCAGGCGCGTCCTCGTTTTCGCGGTAGATAATCACGTTGCGCTCTGACTCATACAGATGGGCAATCAACTCACAGTAGCGATCGCGGTGCTCCAGGTTAGTGTTGTCTCCCAGCAAAATTGTGTCCGGTACCAGAGGCCCTAAGCCATAGATTTCCACCAGTCGCTCCGCCCCTTCAAAAGGGTCAGGGGCCGTCAGAACCCGCACCAGCGCCTGCACCCCTTTCTCTTCTAGGTAATGGCTAAGGCGCTTCTCCATCTCCTCTTGCTGATTCACGTCCCGTGAACCTGTGGGTAAGATGCTCGTAATCGTAAAAATGCCCCGGTTGTGGTTAAGGGAGTTGGCCAGCTCAATCAGCCCCCAGCGGCGCGTTGGTGCCCCCGACAGCACTAGCATGTTGGGCCGCCAGTTCCTGACGTCGGTGTAGTGCCCGAGCTGAAATAGACTGGTGCGCAGCAGCAGCATCCAAACGCCCCGTCGGGCGTCTCCCCAGGTGCTCTTCAGCTCTCGCCGCTGAATCCAAAGAAAGATGACGGCAATAATGACGCCAGCAATGACCGTAGCCACGGGGTTAATTAACACCATCACCGCCAAGCAGCCGATGGCTCCCAAGGCAGACAACGACCAGTGTACAGAGAACAGCGGTCGAAATGAGGGACTATCTAGAAACCGCTCGATGCCTGCTGAAACGTTGAGGACGAGATAGGTGGTGAGGAAGAACATCGTCAGCACCGGAGCAATCAGGTTCAGATCCCCCAGACAAACTGCCGCAATCACCACGCCCAGGGTCACGGCAGTGCCGATGCGGGGCTCATCGTTAGGGCCGCTACCCTTCCCTAGGAAAGAGAGCCAGCGCGGCAGCACGCCATCCCGCGCCAGGGCCTGCAGAATGCGGGGGGCGCCTAAAATACTGCCCAAGGCGCTGGAGAGGGTCGCGCCCCAGATGCCAAGTAAAATGGCTGGTCCCCAAAAGGCAATTTTCTGCATAACCAGCGTGTCTTCGACCAGGGTGGTGGCATTGGCCCGCGTCGCTAGAAAGAAGGGCAGTACCATGTAAATCACGTAGCCGGTCACTACGGCAGCGAGGGTCCCTTTGGGAATTGATTTGGTCGGCTCCTTTAAGTCGCCGGACATGTTGACCCCCGCCATGATGCCCGTGACCGCTGGGAAAAACACCGCAAACACTCCCCAAAAGGGCTCCCCACCCGAAGTGCCCCACATCTCAATTTGGGTGGGCTCTAGGGAAGAGCCAAAAGCCAGGGAGACGAGAGAGAGGGCGATCGCCGCCATGATGAAATACTGGGCCTTGATGGCAAGCTCCGCCGAAGTCAGGGCCAGCCCGGCCACGAGGATGGTGACGATCAAGGCCACATAGGTCTGATCGAAGCGGCCAAAGGCGCTGACCACGCTTTCAGCGAAGCCAATGGTGTAAAGGGCGACCGACAGGGCCTGGGCAAAGTAGAGGGGAATGCCCACCGCCCCACCGGTCTCAATGCCTAAGGACCGGCTGATCATGTAGTAGGCGCCACCCACCCGCACTACGCGATCCGTAGAGATGGCGCTGATGGAGAGGGCCGTAAGCAGGGTAATGCTTACGGAGAGGGTCACAATGAGGAAAGAGCCCAGCAGCCCGACGTTACCGACGACCCAGCCAAACCGCAGGTACATGATTACCCCGAGAATGGTGAGGATGGAGGGGGTATAGACCCCGCCAAAGGTGCCTAGCCCTGCTTTTTCTGAAGGGGCAACGACTTGAGGCGACGGTTTGGGGTCCTGAGTGGTTGGGGAGGCCATGAAGTTAAGTTAAGAAACAGCTCAAGGCGGCGATCGATGTGTGTTTATCTTTTGGATTATGCTCTGAGAGTATGACGGATTAAATCCCTCTGAAGTCGCGGTTACGTCTGCTGATCACTATGGAGTTGGCTTTGTGCTTACAGGTGATCTGATTTGCTAAAGCTGCCTTTGCTAAAATCGTCGCCGCAAATTACGCTTGAGCGAGACAGGTCAGCAGTCGCCAGGTTCCCTCCTAAGGACGATCGCAATCAGACTAAAATCTATCACTCGACCCAGGTAGAGATGCTTAGGGTCGTTCACAATAAGCTGATACAGGTTATCGCTGCGCTTGAGCTGTGGTTGGCGTTCAAGCTCAGCCAGCTTGGAGCAAATTGCGTCAGTCAGGGCACGTAGGCACTCCACTGTGTTGAGCCACTCAATTAATCACGTTTACAGGAGGCAAGCCATTGACCCGTTCCTCTATTAGTAAGGTTGCGATCGCCCAAGCCACCGCTGTCATCACGCTCTTTGGCGCTGTTGGCACAGCCTTGGCTCAATCAGCCCCGGCTCAGGTCACTGCGCCAGCAGATCAGCTCTCCATTTCGATGTCGCTTCTTCCTGGGGAATCTTACGAGGACTTTGTTGAGCGAGCCGAGGAAGCTGTTGCACAACAGGTGCAGCGCTACTTCCAGCGGACCGCCGCTGAACGCGTCATGGTGACGTTTAACGGCAGCAATTCAGGACTCGTGGCCCCGGTGCTGGAACTAGACGTGACCCGCGAGCAGTGGACGGCAGTGCCCCAAACCGTGCAGTGGGCCACCTACTTTCCCGACGGGGAGGTGCTGCTGGGCTTAGCGGAACCTGCGCCTCAGCCCAACCCGGCAGTGACCGAAACAGACGGTGGTGAGCCCAGTCAGCCCACGGTTACAGAGGACTCGCCAGCGGTCACCATTACGACGCCCAGCGGCGATGTTGATAGCGCTATCGATGCTGGAGCGGATAGCTCGGGAGGCGATCGCGCTGACGATGCCACGCAGGAGGATACTCAGCCAGCCCCCTCTACGATAACGCCAGACTCTGACGTTGCTCCGCTGGAGGTTCCACCTGATGCAGGCACCACCAGCAGCGGTAGCACGATTGATTCTGAGGACAGCAACGACCTTGAAACGGTCCCCGACGACAATTCTGACGGGGCCAACGTAATTGTGGAGCCTAACTAGGGTTCTTCACCTAGCCGTTTTTCTAGGCCGTCGCTACCAATTTGTCTGATGTCGCTGGAGCCTTAGGTCCGGCATTGTGGGAGAGCGCATTAGATCAAACCCATTCGCCATGACCTCTCCGACCCTATTAGCCTTTTCAAACGAGCTTGCCGCTGCGATCGCCCAGGTATCCCCAAGCCTGTTGGGGCTCCAGACCAAGCGCCCCAAAGCGAGCGGCGTGTACTGGCGCTCGAACGTTGTCGTCACCACCGTTGACGCCGTGCACCGCCGCGACGACGTGGAGTTGATAACTGCCAATGGCACCGTCTCGGCCCAGGTGCGGGGGCGCGACGCGGGCACCGACATTGCCGTACTGCAAACTGAGGTCTTAGACCTCCCCACCGCTGAGCTTACAGATGCAGACGGGCTGCAGCCCGGACACCTCAGCCTTGCCTTAGGGCGGTCGGGGGATGGGTGTGTTCGAGCTAGTCTAGGCATCCTGTCATCTGTGGGCGACCCATGGCAAAGCTGGACTGGCGGATACATCGATCGATTCATTCGCCCAGATATTGCCCCATTTCCTAGTTTCGCGGGCGGGGCGCTGCTCGACATTCAAGGGCGCGTTCTCGGCATCAACACCACCTACTCCCGCGGTCGTTTCCCGGTCACCATTCCCGCCAAGACCGTCGATCGCGTCGTCAATCAGCTTCTGCAGCAGGGCCGTATCGCTCAAGCCTACCTGGGCATTGTCCCTCAGCCCACTAAGTTAATGGACAATATTAAGCAGTCTCTCAACCTTACGCAAGGGAGCGGCATCCTAATTGCCAGTCTAGAAGAGGGCGGGGCTGCTGATGCTGCCGGAGTGATGGTGGGGGACATCTTGTTCACCCTCAACGGGGAAGCGATCGCAAGTCAAAGTCAATTGCAGTCTCAGCTCAATCCCGACTTGATAG
>JBHJHJ010000183.1:0-17286 GCA_050330955.1 Elainellaceae cyanobacterium
AGCGACTCCCGCCTAGCAATTTCTGACGTTGGATCTACCAGCGCTAGATTTTCCTGTAGCTCAACCTTCAGCGGCTCTGGGTCAATTGGCAGCCGCTACGGCAGCTTCAGCGACAGATTCTTGAACGACACGCCAAACTCAGCCAAAATATACGCCGAGTCAACCTTCAGCTCCGCATACTTACTGAAGGAATAGCTCTCAGCAGGATTAATAATGGGTGCTCTAGGCATGGCTGGAGTCCTCGTGGGATCGCCGGTGTATTTATCTTAGTCCCCCCAGGTGATCTATCCATTAGGCAAAAGTCGCTGAAAGGCCCTTTTTGTCTAGGGATTAGAGGCAAGTTGCGCTCCTTCAAGCATACTGTGCAGCTTGGTGAGGCCGCGCCAAAGGGTCTTCACGCCAGGGTCGCCGTCACCCTTGCGGGCTAAGAAGCCGCCTAGCTGAGCAATCCATACCATCGCTTGCTTGAGCGTAGGTGGCTTCTTCGAGCGGCTTTTTGGGGAGAACTTGCGCCGCAAAAGCCGCCACTCAGCCGCCTGTAAGACTATCTCGCACGAGTCATCTGGGGAGAGCCGGGCGCGGTAGGTGAGCCACATCAACCGCCAAGCGACAATCGAATAGGTAGCGAGGGCTTTTCTGAGGCGGAAGGCGCTCTCAAGCTGCATCTCCTCGATGCCACAGCCGCTTTTGAGGGTGAAGTGGAAGCGCTCAATCAGCCAGCGGTAGCTATACCACCTGATGCAGGTGAGCACCTGCTTAAAAGAGTCGATGGCGAGCGTCGTTAGCAGCAGCCAGCGGATAGGTTTGCCCCCGTCTTCTGGCGATACATGCTCGTCTACCAGAATGGCGCCTAGCGTCACGGGTTCGAGGCCAGAGGATTTGGGGTGCTTGCCTGGCACTTGGAGGGTGAGCTCCATCGCCCGCACCTGCAAGTGCGCTGTGCGGGCTTTGCGCTTCGGGTTGCGATGCACCTGTAGGGTGAATTCTCCCAGCACAGGCGCTTGCTCGATGGTGGGCACCAGGTACTCCAGCTCGTGCTGCACCTTACGGTTGTGCTCTGCTCGTATCAGCAGCTCACTGTTTGCTGTGCGCGGCTGGGCAAACAGCTCGAAGATGTCCGCTTCCCTGTCACCCACGTGCACCGTTTGCACAACGCTACATAGCGCCGCCTCTGCTGCTTTGACCCCCACAAGCCATCGGTAGCTCTCCTTCTTCGCTATCGGCGTTTTATGGCGCTTCTGCTTCTTCCCGCTGCGCTTCTTCCGGCTCCAGCAATACTGGTGAATCATACCCAAAGGTTCTCCTTCGCCGCTCACAGCAAAGCAGTTGTGCACCTTTATCCCTAAGTTATTGCTTTGGTTTGTGAACCCTAACCCGCTGGTCTTTGGCCGCGTGGCGTAGCTTAGGTCTGTTGTGTCCTGTATCGCTAGTACTACCTGGCACTCTTGCGCCCGCTTGACTACCCCGTCCCGATGACTCGCTAGTATCGCTCGTGGCTTCACCTTCCCGTTTGACCAAAATCGATAGATGTTCTGCGCCTCGCTCGCGCTGCCGCTTGCCTCTGGTACACTTGCCGTTGGTTGCTCTGCCAATGTCTTAAGCACTGCTTTGAGGCGTTTGGCGTGGCGCAAGTCACCGAAGTGGGCGCTATTGATTTCTCAGCTAGCCCAATCTTGCATCGTGCTGCTGTCTCCTGCGATCGTCGTTACTATATTATCCTCGCGCAACGAACCCCCCTTATCCCCCTCCCAGCAACACTCCTACACACTTCTGTGTAATGGATAGCTTAGCAAGGGGGGATTGAGGGGGGTAAGACCATAGCGTACCGCCTCTTAATCAAAGGCGCTAAAGAGATACGCTGGAGGTCGCTCTCCCTTTCGTTTAATTGTGGCTACTCACTTATCATGTCTTCGGAGTTTAAGTATTGGGCGGTTGGACTGTTAGAGGTGAAGCTGCTGCTGCACCAAGTGGTGATACAGGCCGCGCTGGTCCATCAAGGTCTGATGGGTTCCAATTTCGGCCAAGATGCCGTTATCGAGCACAAGGATTTGATCGGCGTGGCGAACCGTGGAGAGGCGGTGGGCAATGATGAACGTGGTGCGATCGCGGCTGATGTGCGCTAGGTTGGCCTGGAATCGCCGCTCAGACTCAGTATCGAGGGAGCTGGTGGCCTCATCGAGAATCAAAATGCGGGGCCGGCTGAGCAGCGCGCGGGCGATCGCAATGCGCTGACGCTGCCCGCCAGAGAGGGTCGCGCCTCGCTCCCCCACAAGCGTGCCGTAGCCCAGGGGCAAAGCCTGAATGAAGCCGTGAGCCTCTGCCATCTTGGCTGCTTCAACGGCATCTTCTAAAGCGAACTCCGGCCTGTGGAGCATGATGTTCTCTAGAATGGTGCCTGAAAAGAGGAAGCACTCTTGCGGGACAACCCCGAGCTGCGATCGCAGGGATGCGGGAGAAACATGGCGAATGTCGTGGCCATCGATGGAAATTCGGCCCTCACCCGGGCGATAGAGCCCTTCCAGGAGCTTGACCAGGGTGCTTTTTCCTGAGCCGCTGCGCCCCACAATGGCCACGGTCTGACCAGCCCCGATCTCAAAAGAGATATTCTGAAGCGTGTTTCGTTCAGCATCGCTGCTGTAGCAAAACGTCACATCTTTGAATAAGACATCGCCTCGAATCGGCGGCAGGGTCAGCATCGTCTGACCCGCTGCCTCTTCAGGCTGGGTCTCAAAAACATCGTTCAGCCGCTCTACGGAGATCAACACCTCCTGCAGCTCGTCCCAAAGGTTGGCGAGGGCAATTACCGGACTGATGACGTATCCAATCATCATATTGAAGGCCACAAACTGACCAATGGTGAGCTGATCTTGAATGACTAAGCTCGCCCCGTACCACAGCAAAATAGTGCTGCCCAGGGTATTCACCAGACCGTTGGCCGCCTGCAGACCGATGCCAAATTTCTGCCCGCGAAACCGCGCGTTGAGCTGTCGGGTGAGGTGCTCTTCCCAGGCCCACCGCAGCTCCCGCTCAGCCGCCGCAGACTTAATGGTATGAATACCCGATATCATTTCCACCAGGGCTGAGTTCTGGTCAGCGGCTTCCTTAAAAATCTGCCGTGAAATTCGCCGCAGGAAGGGCGTTGACCCCAAAGTGAGCAGCACAATGGGCGGAATCAACCCCAGCACCAGTAAAGTCAGCCGCCAGTTATAGTAGAGCATCAGCCCTAGATAGACAAAGCCAGTAACAAAGTTGAGCCACGCCAGCACCACCTGACCAATCAAAAACCGCTGAATCTTCTGATTCTCTTGAACGCGGGTGATGATATCCCCCACTCGCCGAGACTCAAAGAACTTGAGGGGAAGAGACATGGCGTGACGGATGAATCCGCTGATCAAAGTTAGATCGAGGCGATTGGAAAAATAGCCCAGCAGATACTGCCGCACCGACGACATGGCAATGGACCAAATGCCGAAGATGACTAGCCCAATGGCGAAGACGTTTAGGGTCTCTGTGCTTTTTTGCACCACCACCTGGTCGAGGATGAGCTGCGTGAACAGAGGGGTCACGAGCCCAAAGATCTGGAGCAGCAGCGAGAGGCCGATGACCTGCAGCGCTAGAGATCGGTAGGGCAGCAGCGCACCTAAATAGCGCCCCAGGGTCGCCTGTTTAAACTCTGTTTGGTGCAGGGCTATGGTGGGATCAAGCAGCAGGCCATACCCGGTCCACCGCGAGGCGAAATGCTCTTGGGAGACTGACTGCCGCCCCAGCGCGGGATCGGCGATCGCTACCTGGTGTCGCGTCACCCCATAGACCACGACGTAGTGATTCCCTTGCCAATGGGCAATCCAGGGATTCGCCTGCTCGGCCATGCGCCCTAGGCTGGCGCGCACGGGGCGGGACTGATAGCCTAAGCCCTCTGCAGCTTTGGCTAAACCTCGCAGCGAAGCCCCCGAGCGACCCACGTTCGCGCGCTCACGCAAAACATTCAGCGGCAGCCGCTTACCCCAATACTGGGAGATCATCGCTAAGCAGGCCGCACCGCAGTCCGAGGAACTCTGCTGCTCCACCCAGGGATAGCGGTGAAGTAGGTCGAGCAGCTTACGGTTGAGCGGCTTTGGAAAAGCCGGCGATGGGGATGGAAGGGCAAGCTGGGCAGGCGGGTCAGCGGTGGAATCAGAATGGTCTATCTCAGACTGCTCGGCGACGCTCAAAAGTGCCGGAGCGCTGCTCTGTCTGGAGCGGGACCGGGCCAAACTGGACTGGGTATTTGACAGACTCGCTGCCGGGCTCGTCCCGCAGTCGCTGGGGAGACGGTAGGCCGTCACCTCGGTTTGAGCCACGTAAACGGGGTCCTCACTGGAATAGTGCCAGCGCTCCCCCACCTTGAGGGAACGGGGAGCCTGCCCATCGTTGGGGCGGAGATGGGCGACTCCCTGCCGGAGCCACCACTGGCCGCCGTACTGGCGGGCGTACTGGGACAAATCAGTCTGCGCCGCGAGCTGGTGCTCACTCAGTTCAGGAAGCCACTGCTGAATCTGGGCGCTGGGGCAGCTCGACAGGTCGCTCAGGCTTTTGAAGAAGATCAGCCGCTCGCGGCGCTGGGCCTGGGCGTGAAGATAGCCCTGCAGCGCTGGGTACTGGCCTAGAAGCGCTGCCAGAGCCGTTCTAGGGATAACGAGGAGGGTGGTCTCATCGGCTGCGATCGCCTGATATAGCAGCTCGCTCTCAACAAATCCATCGTCCGCGCCGAAGACATTCTCAGGCTGGAGCAGCTGCGCCGTTAGGTCGCGCTGCTTAACCTCATCACGACAGAGCAGCCGGACCCGCCCTTGAACAACGAAATACAGAGCAGAGCGATCGCCGCCCGCAGACCGAAAAACCACCTCTCCCAGCGAGTAGCTTTTGAGTTCGATTTCACCGGGTAATCGCTCTAGAGAGATACCTTCATCAGGGGCCACCAAACTGAGCAGTCGCATTGTGGCATGGGACGCTTGGGCAGCGCTTGACGTACCAGAAGCAAGGGACTTTCTTCTAACCCCAAGACCATAATTCATAGTAAGCCTCGACAATAAGGGGGTATGTCGATATCAACCTAGCCTTATCAGTGCGGCGATCGCTGTAGGGGTAGCTCAAAAATTAGGAAACGGTTTGAAGAAGGGGTAATGCCGTTGTAGTGCAGCGCGATTAAAAAAATGAAAACTCAAAAAGCGCGGCAAAAGCGAGGTTAACTTTACTGGAAACGAGCAGCGATTCGTGGCGCAATACAGTTAAGATAAAGTCGCCTAGAATCTGTGTCAAGTGTTGGGGATGACCTGCAGCAATTCTTAGTTTGGCGAAAGGGTAGCCAGACGGGTGCTATGGGAGTAGTGTAATGGCATCGGAGTAGACAAGAGCCTAAAGGTTAGCTCGATGGGGTAAGCCCTGAGTGCATCTACTCAGTATTCGAGCAGGTCATCTCGGCGCGAAAAGCAAGATTGCGAGAATGCTGCGGCCACCACCTACCGCTACCTCAATGGGATACCGCTTACGGACAGTGACATCAGCTCACGCAAAATCCCAAAACTCTCGTGCGACGCCGCGATCTTCAAAGTCAGCGTCTCAACTCTTCAATGCGACGCCTTGACTCTCAAATGCGATGCGCCAACGCTCAAATGCGACGCCTTAACTTCGTAATGTGACAAGCCAACGCTCAAAAGCGACGCCTTGACTCTCAAATGCGATGCACCAACGCTCAAATGCGACGCCTTAACTTCGTAACGTGACAAGCCAACACTCAAATGCGATCGCTTGCGAGAGTTTGCGCCATCGCCCACAGCGCTACCGCTATCGCTCAACCCAAGCAAAGAAACCGCGATCGCCCAGGGCAAATTTTTCCAATACGGTTGCATTAGCGCCAACACTCCGCTACCATTCCAAGCCATGGGCGCTAATCCCGTCCACCGTTCCGGCAACCCCAAAGGCTTAGCGCCCCCTGGAAGTGATTGCGACACAACCAGGGGATTACACCCGCCGACGAGACCAGCGAGCGCTACTCGGATCATAGAGTAGCCGCCTCGCCCCATGAAAGCGGTCTCAGTCTATTCCGCTCGCGGGCCGCAGCGGCATCCTGCGGGGGCCAACGCCCCACGATGTGATGCGCATTCTCACCAAGCGCATTCCGCTGCCCCGTTAAGGGGTAGAAGCGCGCCACCGCTGTAAACAGCTCTCATCCCCAGCCCCTTCTCCCAAACCTGGGAGAAGGGGCTATTTTTTGCTGATGCTTAAATAAAGGTGTGGCCATAGGGGCGCGATCGGTTTTGCCCCATGTCCGTCCCGTCAACGATCGTCCCGTTATCAGATCTATGTCATGACGTTGGTCACCCCCACACTTGGGAAACCCGTTATGAGCCATACTTGCACTAAGCGACAATCGCCTCGTCAGTTTTCAGCAAAACGGATGGTCAAACTTAGAATAGAAATTGGATGAAATCCTCCGAACTCTGGTCGGTTTCAGCCGAGATTATAAGGGGGAAGATTGTATCGCTTGATCATTGCATCACCGCCCAATCGCCAGCCCGCCCTGACCTAGACGAGATATCGCCATGAAACCATTAGCATCCTCTCAAACAATGGCCTTTGTCCTAGCGGCGATGACCTCCACCGCCGTTCTGATAGCCACAGCAACCGCCGCGATTGCCCAGTTTAATGACCCTGCCCCTGGTGCTCCCAATGACACAATCCCCTTTGTGAGTCGGGCAATCGAGTATGTTCCGCCTGAAGGGGCCGACTCTCCAGGGCAGACCGGCAGCTTAATCACCCGAAGCGGCGGCAGCTGCGCTCCGACCTCGACAGCGGGTATGGTTCCCCTAGCGCCCCAGACCCACATCGGGCAGTCCAGTTCTCAGCAGCCCACCCTTGCCTGGTTTACACCAGAGTCCGGGCCGCGCACCATTGAGTTCTCCCTGGCGAAGCAGCTGCCCGATGGCCGGTTTGAGCTAGTTTATAAGACAGAGCTGAGCGCCGCCGATCGCGGTCCTTCAGGAATTACGACGCTGTCGCTGAGTGAGACGGACGTCAGCCTAACCCCCAATACCAACTACACCTGGCAGGCGGTGCTGGTGTGCAACCCCAACCGTCCATCGCAGTCCGTCGTGATTCGGTCTGATGTGGCTGTGATTGAGGCTCCTAATGCCCTAAAGGAAAACCTGGCAGCCGCTGCCGACAGCGCTGCCGAGCGTGTCAGCCTCTATGCGGGATCTGGCCTTTGGTATGACGCGTTCAACGAGGCGCTAGTCGCTGAGGGGAACAGCTCTAGCGGGAGTCTGCAGGTGGCGCTGCTGGAAAGTCTGGTTGACCTTGAGGCCGCCGCCCTTGAGGCCAATGAACCGGCAGAAGAGGCCTCAGCGACGATCTTTCCCGATCGCCTCCAGCAAGTTATCGATGCCATCCGCTAGGAGAAACAGACTATGAAAGCGCCCAATGCTTCCCTGAAGCTGGCCTATGCGCCGGCGGCAGTTGCCTCAATGACCACATTGGTGGCAGCGGCAACTGGGGCGACTGCCCAGTTTACCCCCCTCGCCCCCAGCGCCCCGTCGCCCCGCCACGTCATTCCGCTAGTCGCTCGCTATACGCCTCCCCCCAGCGCCAGAGGCGCTCCCACCAGGGTCAGCAGCGGCACCTCTCGCGGCATTTTGGGGCAAGTCTCAGAGCGCACCTGTTCTGCCTCATCCCCATCGGTTCTGGTGCCGCTGGCCCCCCAGACCCACGTTGGCCAAACCGCGTCGGTGCAGCCGACTCTGATGTGGTACATGCCGGAGGTAGCGGCAACCACCATAGACCTATCTATTGTCGAACAGGGCGGGGGCGATGAAGTACTGCACCAGATCGAGAACAAGGTCGTCGAGCGCAGCGCTTCTGGAATCGTCATGCTGCCTTTGGCGGAAGAGGGGCTGCGGCTAGCGCCTGACGCGGTTTATGTGTGGCAAGTTACCCTAGAGTGCGATAGCGATGCTGAGTCTACGTTTGAGGCCTATCTCGAAGTTGTGGCATCGACTGATGCCACTGCCCCGCTATCGGTGAACGCGGCTGAGCGCGCTAGCCGCTATGCCGAGGAAGGCCTTTGGTATGACGCTTTGGGCAGCGCTGCCTCTGCTGAGGAGGGCGTGGCACAACAGATTCAGCGATCGCTACTGCAAAGCCTAGCCGAGCTTGAAGCCGAGGGGGCACCCGACTTCAGCGACAGCCTCAACCAGGTCATCGACGGCATTCCCTAGCCCTACTGCCAGTCGCCGATCAGCAGGAACGGGGCCCAAAAACCAGGCTGCGCGATGCGATCGCTGCCAATCGCTGCAAGCTGAGCCTCCCGCAGCGCCTGGGCCTTAGTCAGGTCCGGGTTGCTCAGCGCCTGGTAAAAGCTATCTACGATAGCGGCAGTGGAAACGTCGTCAATGGACCACAGAGAGGCGATCGCGCTGCGGGCTCCGGCCTGGACCGCAACCCCTGCCAAGCCTAGGGTGGCGCGGGTATCGCCGATGGCGGTTTTGCAGGCGGTAAGGGTGAGTAGGTCAATTTGCTGCGTGCCCCCCGACTGCCTCAGGGCCGCCTCAAGCTGGCCAATGGTGAGCTTTTGCTTCTCCCTATTGTTACCTGCTGTGACGCTGTCGCCAGTAACCAAAAACGTGTTCTGGGGCTCGGCGCCAAATTCGCCGTGGGTGGCCATGTGCACAATGGAGTACTCGTTCTCCTGCAGCTCAGTTTCTAGGTTCGCGAGGGTAAAGTCTTCGTTGAGCAAGCTTCGGCTGCCGGGGAGGCGTTGCTCGATTTGATCCAGCTCTTGGTCAACGCCGGTCAGCGGCGGGAAGTCCTGACCGTCTACTGTGGCCGGCTCGCTCAACCCTAAGGCCAGAGCCCGGAGCCGCCGCCTAGGCCGGGGGGTCAACGGGGTCAGTGAGAGGCTGGGGGTGGTGGCGATCGCGTAGCGCTGAATCAGGTACTGTTCGCCGTCATAGAGCGCCGCCATGGGCACGCTGCGGAAGATGCCGTCTTGAACGAAGACCAGCGTATCGACCCCGGAGGCGTCTAGGTCAGCGGTAAAGGGGCGAATGAGCCGGTCGTAAAGCCCTGCAGCCTCGGTGGGATCGTAGGCCTCGAACTGAAACAGGCTGCGCTCTAGACCAATGCGAAAGTCGTTGACCTCTTGATAAATCGTCTCCTGGCTGACGGGAAGCCATGCCACCCGCCGGCCTTCAGGAAGGGTGAGCACCACAGCGGTGCGATTGTCTGTGATGAAGGTGCTGAAAATGCCGGTGTTGGGATAGGTGGCGCTGGCCGCGTCTGCAGCTTCTTTCGTATCGATAGAGGCGAGGATAATGCACTCGTCACCAAAATAGTTCTGCAGCTCCGCCAGCTTCAGTGAGTCGATGGTGGTGAGAGCCGCGCTGATGTTGTCGGTGCTATCCTTCGCAGGCACGACCATCTGATCAATTGGGGCTAGGGTCAGCCTCAGCTCCGCAAGTTGACGATAGACGGGCTCCACCGCGTCACGAAAGTCAAACTGCAGGTCGCGGTCGGCGGTAAGGATGTCGCTGCGAATTTTCTCTAGGGTGTCAACTGCGGCTTCGTAGGCGGCGATCGCTTCGGCGGTTTCACCCTGAGCCTTGAGGATGCGCCCCGTCTGCCACTGCCAGAGGTAGAGGCTATCGCGGGATTTGAGGGCCTGATCCGCGGCCCACTCAGCATCTTGCGTAGAGGAGAGGGCCCTCTCGTAACTGCCATCGCATTCGTAGAGGTGGCCCAGCTTGCCGTAGGCAAAAGATTGAGCCCGATAGTCATTGATTTGCTTGGCGGTGGCGATCGCCTGCTGCAGTAGCGCTTCCGTCTGGGGCCGCTGCGGCTGGTCAGAGGGGCAGGCGGCACCGGCTAGCGCCTCGCGGCGAATATCGGCCTGGAGTAAGGGACGCAGGTCGGCCAGGTCGATGGTGGCGTAGGCCTTAGTCCGGGATGGGGGGACTTGATTGAGCAGCGCGACAGCCTGAGCGTGGCTGGTCTGCGCCGCGGACATTTGCCCCGCGCGGTGATACGTCGGAATCAGGTTGAGGAGAGCCCGGATTTCGTCGGACTCACCGCTAGCCGCCGCCAGATCTAACTCGCCCCTGGCCGCTGCCAGGCTTTGCTCAAAATAGTCCAGAGCCGTTTGGTTTTCGTCTGAGGCAGCCTCTTGCAGCCGCCTGGCGTCTAGATTATCGCCGCGCTGCAGAGCCTCCTCGGCACGGCGATCGCTAATGCGGGACCGCTGCCGGTAGACGCTGCCCAAGCTGTTGGCGGCGGCGGCGACGTAGGCGCTATCTCCAATTTCCGTCGCGATGACCAAGCTCTCCGCTAGCCGGGCCTCCGCCGATTCGTAGCTGCCCTGCAGCCGGTAGGCCTCCCCCAAGCTGCCCAGGGCCGCCGCTTCTCCTGAGCGGTCTTCTGTGTCTCGGGCAATGCCCACCGCGCTGTCTGTGCTGCAGTTCGCTTCAAAGCCACAGAGCTGCCCCACCGCCTGCCGGTACTGCCCCAGCCGAGCGTAGGTCTGGGCCTGCTCGGTAAGCATCCGCCCGAGCTTTTGCCGGTTACCGAGCTGCCCTTGGACGCGAGCGGCCTGCTCCCAGTAGGGCAAGGCGCTCTCAGAATCTCCCAGACGCTGGTGGGCGCGGGCAAGATTTTCCGCCACGATGGCCTGATTCTCCATCTGGCCGGTGTCCTGGTAGGTTTCTAGCGCCGTTTCCCAAAGGGCGATCGCACTCTGAAAGTTCCCCGACTGATACTGCTCAACACCCTGCTGCACCTGGGCGCGAGCTGATTCAGGTGCCGAGTCTTGAGCAACGGCGCGGCGATTGTCCCAGGGTGATCCCACCGCTAGAGACAGGGCTAGGGAAAGCGCAAATAGAGTAAGAATGACGCGGCGCTTGAGCTGGTGAAAGAGAAGCACTGGCGGTCTCCTGGCTACAATTTTCTTCGCGGTGCGGGTGCTATCACTGACAATATTATCGCGGCACAGAGTAAGCGTCTGCGACAAATCCCTCGGAAAGACTCAAATAAACCTCGTCTAGGTTAGGGAGTGCTAGAATGGCGAAAGTTCACGGCAGTTCGATGCGTCGCTCATAGTAAGTTTGGACTTCGCGTCTGAAAGCCTAGGACCCTTATCCGGGATGTAGCGCAGCTTGGTAGCGCGCCTGCTTTGGGAGCAGGATGTCGCAGGTTCGAATCCTGTCATCCCGACTTTACTGAAACCCCCATTCCACCGTGGAATCTGAGTTCTGCGGTTCTTTTCGTATCTACTTGCGTATACGAGATGTATGTGCAGTACGTGATATAAACGAAATATTAGATCCTTACTAGATCCTTGGATGCCCCGGAAAACGCTCACTGTAGAGGCGATAAACGAGCGACTCAAAGCAGCCAAAGTTGGCGTTATCGTTTGGCAGAAGGGCGATCGCCTGAGCTTGCGGGGTACATTTCCACCCAAGCCTGGTAGCAAAAAGACGAAACCTCATCAGCAGATTGCGGCGCTAGGGGTCTACGCCAATCCCGCAGGACTAAAGTTTGCAGAGGCTGAGGCGATGCGCTGGGGTGGTCTACTGGCGCAGCAGCGGTTTACCTGGGATGAGGCGCTGACGGACCAGCAGAAGCCTGACTCCTGTGGCATGTGGATAGAGGAATTTAAGAAACATGCACTCAAGAATCTGATTGAGGCAAAGACAGAGGAGGAGGCTGAATACAAGTGGACAGAGAATCACTGGTATCCAGCCCTCAAACGCCTAAATTGGGATGCTCCGCTGACGCCTGAGGAAATCGTTAGAGCTGTTAACACCACTAAGCCTAATACGCGATCGCGCCAGATGGCTTGTCAGCGGCTGAAACGGTTTGCCAGGTTTGCAGGCGTCGAAGTCGATTTATCTGAGCTGGTCGGCTCCTACAAGCAGTCATCAGTGAAACGCGAGATTCCCTCTAACGAAGAGATTGAGCAGGCGATTGATGCTATGACTAATCCTCAATGGCAGTGGATTGCTGGCATGATGGCTGCTTATGGGCTTAGGGACCATGAAGCTTTCCAGTGTGAGCTATACCAACGACCTGGGAGCAATGTCTGGTTTGTCCGTGTGCTGGATGGTAAGACCGAGTACCGGGAGATCGTACCACCTATTCCTGAAGCCTGGGTTGAGCGCTGGCAGCTTTGGGACATTCGCAGACCCAGAGTAACAGCCAAAATTAATAAGATTTATGGCACTCGCACCAGTACAGCGTTTACTCGTCAGAAAATGCCTTTTCGCCCCTACTCCCTACGACATGCCTACGCTATCCGAGGAAGTCTTGAGTACGATTATCAGGTTGCTGTGATGGCAAAGTGGCTAGGACATGACCCCAACGTCTATCTGAGCATTTATCAGCGTCACATCACTGATGCGCAGTCAGGTGATATTTATCTGCGCCGACAAGGACAAATAGAGTTCTAGAATGCTACGAACCCCTCTTAGCTGGGTTTTGCTTATCACGAACCCTGCACTCTGGGATATTGAGGTACAAGGCCGGTTTACTGGAGTCTGGCGACCTCCTATCTTCGTACTCAATACCAATTCGATAGTGCCCAGACTGAATACGATGATGGCAGGATTGATAGCTTGCGTAGCCCAGTTGCTTCCAAGCCTTGGACAATGGCAGTGTTTGACTGGCCTTTTCACGCTCACCTGACTCTAGCTTCTCCAACAAGCTAGACTGAATCCTATTGGATTGTTCCAGTGCCGCAGCAAGGCGATCGAGAACTTCTACAGTGACTTCCCAGAAGCCACTCTCAGATTTAGTATTCATTGTCATGTCTCGATTAATTCAGGAACGTGTTTTTTTGGAAATAAAGTTTGGGCAACATTTGCCCTTCGATTTGCTCAAGCTTTTTCATATCAAGGCTTACAGCCCTTCGCGCCGTCCTTCGATTGCCCTTCGATTTGCCCTTCGCACTCGGACGGTTTGCCCTTCGGTAGGGTCACATCCCTACCCTTACAGGGAATAACTGTGAGCAGAGACATCTACTTCTTTGTCGGATATAGGCTTTGGGCTTTGGCAATCGTTGCCGCGCAGCATAATGCCCTTGATATAGCTACTGCGCTTACTTGGGTGTGAATACTGGCAGACATCCTTCAGCTTGAGTTGGTTCTGGCATAGATCGACTAGGTCCTTGGTGAAGCGATTTTGGGCTACAGCCTTGAGACCAACTCCCTCGCAGTACTCTTTGTAGCTGGCATACAGCAGGCGATCGCTATCTAGATATAGCGTTGAGCTAGACGGGTCTTTGTCGCGTCTTGCTAGCCCCACTTGTGCTTCATATCCTGGATCATAAATACAGCTTTCATCGAACCAAGCTGCAATAGAGTTTGTTTGTATTAGTGTAGTTGCAGTAGACTGAGCCATTGCCCCGCATAGAGTATCTGAGTTTTTGAGGTAGTGTTCCATTACCTCATCAGGCATCTCCAGTACCCAATTCAAAAAACCTGGAAGATATGGGGCAAACTCGCCTTCTATGCGATGTGCATTGGTACTAATGAGGTTGCGCCGCTTACCATCGGGAACAACATTATTCCAATGAGCGGTGATGCGCCGTCTACCTAGACCAGAGGTATAGTCTTGGGACTGGATGGGCTGATTAGCCGCGATGACGACCATGCCCATGTAAGTAAAAGGCTCTGAGGGCTGTTTGTGCTTCTCTTCAAAGCGAATTGGATCGCCCCCGCTAATCGCTTTGAGGGTCGATACGCCGCCTCCATAGCGATCGCTATCTGTGATCACAACAAGCCGCTTAGCGTAGAGGCTAGCAGTCTCAAAGCGATTGCCTTCAAGCTGATCGAGGGTAGTTGAGTGGACATTCTCAGCGCCAACAAGAGCTACAAGAAGACGGATAAACGTACTCTTTCCTGTTCCTCCTGGTCCGACCATCTCCAAGAATTTGTGTAGGTCAGCCCTTCCTAGCAGAATCGCCCTCGCAAATGCCCTATGCAGTTGTACCAGCTCTTGGTCACCTCCTAACGATTCTTGCAGCCAGGTAACAATAGGTTCACAAGAAGCGCTTGGATCGAAACTGTATGGAATTTGCCAGTCGAAGTAATAGTCAGCCAAATAGGGAAATAGCTTCAGGGTCTTCAGGCTCAGTACGCCATTTTTCATGGGTAGAAATCCCTGAGTCTTGACTTTGTGGGTAGAAAGTCCTTGATCATAAAGTTCATCACCCATAATCTGTACAACGCCGCTGACGTAGCTTGCACTATAGCTAAACTGCATATTTACAGCTTTGATTGCCTGAATAACCAGACTCCGAACTTCTCGCTCGTGTAAGCGACTCCATATGCCATCCTGCTTTACTCCGTACATAAAGAAGGACTCAGTTTCTGGATTCCATACCATTTGATTCTCGTAAAAACGAGCAAGAGTATGTGCAGTCGCTGATTGAGGAGGTAGTTTTCGAGCACCTGTCTCCGGATTAACCTTGACCGGAATAATCGGACCTAGTGCAGAAACTGAAGCCTCAAGAATCTCCTCAACTTTTTCA
Source organism: Elainellaceae cyanobacterium (assembly GCA_050330955.1). GTDB lineage: Bacteria > Cyanobacteriota > Cyanobacteriia > CAKZMO01 > CAKZMO01 > JBCCAG01. Next base: position 14,555 of record JBHJHJ010000183.1, read on the forward strand.
ATCCCGTGAGCAAATGCAACATCGTCAATACCTTTGCCTAGTGAAGATGACCACTTAGCCTTCTTAACCAAGCAGCCTTCGGCCTCAAACAAACGAGCGGTTGCTTGAATGGCTTTTGCTACGTTCCTCCGGGTCTTGGGGTTTTCGTCGGAGTCAAAGGCAAAGACAACCTCCCTTCCTTCTTGAGCAAACAACTCAAGTTCTGGAATGAGTTGTTCTGGATCTTTTCGCCTACCCATCCAAATGCCAGGAAGGGCGATCGCTGCATGTCCAATCGTGATAAGGCAACCAGCCTTCTTAGCTCCTTCAAGAATGAATATTGGTTTACTAACATCATCTAGAACTTTGGCCCAGAACTCTGGGGCTTCCGGGTTCTCTAAGAAAATAGCCCTTGCTTCAGTTCTGGGAGGAGTTTCATATTTGATCTTTTTGCCTGGTTTATTTGGGTCGGGGCGTGGGTGATCAGGCTTAAATTGCCCCCACCGCATACGCTCCCAATTATTAAACGGATCTAATCCCGTTACAAACCATCCACCTTCGGAAATGTGCTCATACTTATCGAGCAATTTCTTGACGGGGTTGGTTACGTACTGATTGCTATCTCCGCCTAGACTCTCTAGAGCCTCTCCAATTACAGCTTCATAGGCGAAATTCCCATTCGGCGACTCAACGTTGGCGTCGATAATTTCAGGCGCGACGCAGCTATCTAACCATTCCTGATAGTGATTGGAGGAGATCATGAGGCTACCTCCAATAGAAGTAGCTCATAAGCTTCTTGCACATTCCGAAATACCTCGGCATTGCCACCACTGTCAGGGTGCGTACGCTTGGCTAATTTCCTGTAGGAGGCTTTGAGGCTGTTACGATCAATCGGAAGTCGCACTCCAAATAAGGTAAGGGCGTGCTCCACCTTTGGATTACGCCGCGACCATCTTGGGGTGTTCTGATAATCATAGTCATCGAGGATTCGAGACTCTCCGGCCAGGGATTGGATCTTGTGATACGCCCAGCCTGGTTTGTACCTCAAAAACTCGCCTACCCAGGTCACCTCTTCTTCATAGACAAGACTAAAGGAGTCTTTTAACTTGTGCCAAATCCATCCACGCTTATATTCGCGCTCGATCTGAATGGTTTGTAAGTAACGTGCTTCCTTTATGAAGTCTGATCGAATCATGCCTACACCCCCTGACCTGAAAAGGATTGGAGGGCTTTATTCTTCGAGCGGTATGAGTTAAAATGGTTATACGAACCAGATGACCAAAGGGCTTCTTCCTTGCCACATAGTAATGTTCGAGATAATATAGTTGGAGACATGTTTACCCCCTTGAGGGTGTACCCCATTCCTTTGTTGGGCTAACTCACTTGCTCCGGTCGGCAAACTAGAGGCAGTTAAGTTATTGAACGAGGAAATGGGCTTTGCAATAAACCAAAGAACCGCGTAGTAGTTGAAGCTGCTACGCGGTTTTTTGCTGATCGAGAAAAATGTCGCTATCTTCAACAGCCTTTTCAAGCAGGAAGCTAGCTACAGTACAAACTTTGACCCCGTGCTGCTCTGCGAGAGCGCGGAGTTTCTCAATGCTTTGCTGACGAATCCGAGTATATTGTTGTTGCTTAGCAGGTTTTTCAAGCAATTGTTGCATGGCAGTTAAACTCATTTCTATTCTTAATATATCGTTTTCAGCCTGCGTTTTACATACATACCACCCTTAATTTCTTTTTTTTTCTATCAAAATAACTAATTTATCTCAAGCTTTTTTGTATTTATCTCAAGCTTTTTTGTTTCATTTGAACAACAGCACAAAAGACGTCAAAACGGCGGCTGACAGACGCCTTGCTAGTAGGAAAACATCAGAAATGCACTATTTATTACCCAATAAATCAAGAAGTTATTTTTTCAAACCTTCAATCTTGTGAGGCGATAGAAATTCTTCTCCATAAGAAAATCTTATGCCACGCCTTCAAAATCTGTGCAGCAGTCAACTTCGAAGCTTTCAGAGCCTTGTTGAAACGTCAAGCGTCCTTTTTTTCTGCCTGCCTTAGCTCGGCAAACTCATCGGCGGTCAGCTTCTCAAAGTTGCCTGTAACAATGTCGTCCCACATTTGCTGAAAAGGGACGCCCCGCTTGGCCGCCAGGTATTCAACTCGTTGCTTAATCCGTGGCTCTCGCTCTTGCAGCTTGGCGCATAGCAAACTACTTGCTTGCTGTGGCTCACTGCGATCGTTGATCGTCGCGTCAACTTTCAGCAAGTCTTCGTACCATTCGCCAATGCTAGGAATCTGTAATCGGGTCGCTTTTTTTGGCATTTCCAGCCGTGCAGTTTGAATCATATTTAACTCAAGGATATCTCAAAGCCGCATTAGCCATAGCGTAGACAACTTTGATCGTGCTTTCTTCTCAATATTAACTCAATAATAGATCAAATTTAACTCAAATACGGTTCAATATGCTATTATTGACCCATAGAGACACAACACCGCACAACTGTCCCTCAGCGTCACACCTAACGTTGACGCCACCCAAACGTACTTAACCCTATACCCCATAAGTATTTCAGGGCGTTTTACGCTCACTTGCCCGTGTGTCTATCTGTAATCACCCGTCAACACCTGAGAACAATCGATGAAATTAACCACATTTACCGCCGACTTTGGAAATTTCGAGCTGAAATATCTCGACAATGCAGGACAGCCCCGCGCAATTCGCTCAATCCATACCCGCCTGCCCCAGGGCG
>JBHJHJ010000184.1:0-21706 GCA_050330955.1 Elainellaceae cyanobacterium
ACCTCATAGGCCTGCTGCGCCCGGGCGATCGCCCGACGCGTAGCGTCGTTGAGGACGCCGTCAATGGGGCCATCGTAAAAGCCTCGGTCCTGCAGACGGGCCTGGATGTCGCGGATATCGTCGGGGGATAGCTCCACCCGCACGGGCAGCACGATGGCGGTTTCTGTCGGGACCACGGGGGCAGCGGGCTGGATGGGAACGGCCTCAGAAGGGGCGGCTTCTGGGCGAGCGGGTGGGCGGGCAACGGCTTCGCGTGAGGGTCTGTTCGCCACCTGTACCGTCGGCGCTGAGGGCACTTCAGCGGTGTTTGTGGAAGTGGCGCGATCGATGGCGGCTAGGGTAGCGGGGCCCGCAATCCCGTCTGTAACCAACTCATTTTCAGACTGGAAGCGAGACACCGCCGCCTCGGTGCGGGGTCCATAGTTACCGTCGATGGGACCGTCGTAAAATCCCAGCGCAGTCAGGCGGCGCTGCAGCTCAGTCACTGCCTCCCCAATCTCGCTGCGCTCCAGTAGGCCGTCGGTGGGGTCTGGGGTGCGAACCTGCTCCGCAGCGGCAGGCGACTGGGCCAATTCATTGAGGGCCGACTCTGTGGTGTCTCCGACAATGCCGTCGGCGGTGAGGCCGCGATCGCGCTGGAACTGGATAACAGCGGCCTCAGTCAGCTCGCCAAAAAAGCCGCTAATAGGACCATCGTAGTAGCCCAATGTAGTGAGGCGCTCTTGGAGCTGAATTACGCGGGGGCCTTGGCTGCCGGTCTGCAGCAAATTCCCTGGGTCGGCGGCATCCGTCTCCCGCAGGGCACTGGCCGTGGATGCACCGACAATCCCATCCCCGACTAGGCCCTGGTCTTCTTGGAACTGGATGACAGCGGCCTCGGTAAGCTCGCCAAAAAAGCCGCTAACAGGACCATCGTAATAGCCCAATGTGGTGAGGCGGCGCTGCAGCTCAGAAACCAGGTCACCGCTGCTACCCCGCTCAATGACGACGGCCTCCTGGGCCAAAAGGGTAGAATTCGATGGCGCCTCTGACTGAGGTGCGGGGGCAGCCTCCGCTGATTTCACAGCGGAGATCCCGCTGATCATGCTGCCGAACAGCACACCGACTAAGGTTCGTTGAAAGAAGCGGTTGAGTTGGGAGGGAAAATTCGTCATGGTTCAGCACCAGTCTCTATGTGCACAGGGGCGGGTTTTGCTATGGGACAGAGTTTTACATCATACTGAAGCGGCGTCGGGCAATCGGGAAAAATTTAAGCCGTATTGCTTTGGCACAGTTGCTTAGGACAACGCGATTGACTAAAAGCCTCGAGATCTCGTAGGCAACTGTGCGCGCAAATGCCCTAACGCATCAGGACATTTGCGGTATGCCCACCCGCGTCTACAGTACTGTACTCCCGTGAACGCTAACCATACTGGCCCCGTGGAGCAATAAAAAAACAGTCCCCCTCAAAGAGACTGTTGAAGGCCCTGAACACAAGGCGCGAGCGTAAAACGCGTCTAGAGATAGTGGTCAATTGCTAGAGCGGCTGCCGTGGCGATCGCGGTAATGCCCAGCGCTACGGCCGGGTTTTGCCCTTGACTCACCGCGAGGGTTGTAACCACGCCAGCCCCTAGTCCCGCCGTGATGGCAGCCGTCCACCAGTCTTTTTGAGTGTCTTTGTTATACATAGATCGCTATGACCCGTCCACAGACTTACGGTTTAGTACTGCTCACGGTATCACGGACGTTAAGACTAGATTAATTGCAGGGGTGGCTTTGCAATCAAAGTTTTCAATCTGATCAAATAAGTTAATACTTTCTGGCCGTTAGGGCTGCTAACGCTGAGGCTACTCCAAGCGTTCGGTGTTGCCCGCCTTCACCCAGCCAATCACCTCGCTACCGAGAAGCTGCACTTGCACCCACTGGCCGTCTTCGCTCTCGCTCAAGATGGTGACCTCTTCGTTATACTCAACGCCACCAATCTGAGTGGTTGAGACGTCAGGCCCCTGGCGCAGAATAAGCCCGATAGGCTGCACCACGCGGGCTTGGTAGGCATTGGGGTTGTCTGCAGGGTTGGGCTCTGGGGCTGCGGGCTGGGGCTGTTGGGGTGGCGGGGCGGTCTCTGCCGGTTCTAACGATTCTGAGGGATTAGCCGCGACCGGAGTCTCCTGCGGAACTTCCTCCTCAAAGGTGGGGCGCGGGGGCAGGGCCGTGAGCCGCGTCATGAAGTATCGGGCCGCGATCGCCCCAGCGCCAGCCAGTATCCCCAGCGCCAAACACACCCCCAGCAGCCCTTGAACTAGTCTCAGTATCACCCCCGCCTCCTCGGTGCCCTTTTTGGTAATGCTCCCTCAGGCAATGTCCCCTAGGGTACTACAGGCGGGGGGTAAACGACACCCGCGAGGCCAGCCGCGCCCGCCCCGAGGCGGCCCAGGCCTGCAGCGCCTGGATTTGCTCTTGGGCAGTGCGGGCCAAGGGCACAATCTGGCTCGCCGCCTCTAGAATGTCTTCGGTGGTGAAGTCCCGCTCCTGGCTGAAGGCGGTGTGCATCGCCTCAATGATGATTTGCTCAATTTCAGCGCCAGAGAAGTCGGGGGTCTCGTAGGCCAGTCGATCTAGGTCGTAGCTTTTAATGTTGTGGGGCCGCAGCCGCGACAGATGCACTTTGAAAATAGCCTTGCGCTCATCCTGCTCGGGGAGGCCCACGAAGAAGATTTCGTCAAATCGTCCCCGTCGCAGCATTTCGGGGGGGAGGGCTTGAATGTTGTTGGCCGTTGCCACCACAAACACGGGGGAGGTTTTCTCAGAGAGCCAGGTGATAAAGGTGCTAAACACGCGGCCCGTGGTGCCTGAGTCGCCGCGCCCGTCGGCCCCGGCAAAGGCCTTGTCGATTTCGTCAATCCACAAAATGCAGGGGGCCATGGCCTCGGAGAGCTGCACCATCTGCCGGGTTCTCGACTCCGACTCGCCGACCAGACCCGCAAACAGTCGTCCCACGTCGAGGCGCAGCAGGGGGAGGTGCCAGTGGTGGGCGATCGCCTTTGCGGTGAGGGACTTGCCTGTACCCTGAATCCCGACGAGCAATAGCCCGCGGGGGTGGGGCAGGCCGTACTGCCGCGCCCGCTCTGAAAAGGCGGTGCCCCGACGCAGGAGCCACTCCTTGAGGTTGTCGAGACCGCCAATGTCGGAGATGCTCTCCTGGGCGGGGTAAAAGTCTAAAATTTGGGTCTGCTGGATGGTTTGGCGCTTTTCCTCTAGCACCAGCTCTACGTCCTCAGGGCGCAGCTCCCCGTGGGTGGCGACAGCGCGGGCAATGATGCGGCGGATGCGCTCCATGGACAGCCCCTGGCAGGATCGCACCAGCTCATCGATGTCCTGGCTCTTGAGGTTGCTGTCAGTGCCGCTGAGCATCTGAACCAGGGTCTGGCGAATGTCCCCTAGATCGGGTAGCGGAAACTCCAGCACCGTGATCAGGTCCGTCAGCTCGGCGGGAATTTGAATTTGCGGCGCTAAAATCACCAGGTTTTTGGGCTGGGACTTGAGCTTGCGGGCCAAGTTGCGCAGCTTGCGGGCGATGGAGATGTCTTCTAGAAATCGATGGAAGTCTCTCAGCACATAGATAGCGGGAGCTGAGGTAGGCATCTTTTCCACCAGCTCTAGGGCCTGCAGCGGGTTGCGCCGCCCAAAGCCTTCATCGGTGGGGTTGCCTTGATAGCCGTCGACGAAATCCCAGGTGTATAGGCCGCGAGCGGTCCGCTCAGCCACGGCAGCCACAGCAGCCTCAGCCCGCTCCTCTTCCAGGGTAGGAAGATACAGAACCGGATAGCGAGCCCGCAGAAGCAGCTCAAAGTCGTTGCTAAAGCCCATGGCAAGTCAGGCGGTCTTCTAACACAGCATCCTAATTGAGCAGGTTTTCTTTGAATTTCTCCAAAGAAGCCCAGCGGCTGTCAACCGGGTTCTCGGAGGCGGATGCCCAGGTGATGCCACTGCAGTCGCCGTCGCATAGCTTGCGCTGGGGAATCGCTAAGCAGAGCTGCTCGTAAATCCATTCGTCTGGGCGGAAGTGTCCCATGGGGGAGAGGGTCTCCACCAGGTCGTCCACCGACAGCTCCCGCTCCGGCTCTGGTTCCTGAATACTCGTTGGGGCTTCTAGCCAGATGATTTCGGAGGCGTCTGTGGTCAGCCGGTGGTTGTAGTTGTTGAGGCAGCGATCGCAGGTGAGGGTAATAATTGTCTCGGCGCTGCCCGCCACCTGCAGAAAGTTGCCGCCGTGGGTCACCTTCACTACGGCCTGAACTGGAGTCAGGGTTTCGAGGTCAGACAGCCGCTCCTGGAAGCAGACTTCTTCCATTTTGTTGGGCGCCTTAAGCAGGCTGGGAATGTAAATGGACTTCACTGCGGGGCCTCCTCCTGCTTGCGCTTCACAATCAGACGGCGGTCAGGCTCTCTACCGTGGCTTTCGGTCTCTAAGTCATCGTAGTCCTTCATCAGGGTATGGACCTGCCGCCGCTCTGCTGAAGAGAGGGATGGGATTTCATAGCTCTCACCCGTATCGCGCACGTGCTGCGCCGCCGCTTGGGCTATGGCCTCTAGCTCCACCTGCCGCTGAGCCCGGTAGCCGTTGAGCTCAATGGTGTAGGCGCACTGCTCATCGGGGGCGCTGTCCATATTTAGGGTGGTGTTCGCAAGATACTGAATCGCGTCCAGCGCGTGGCCTTTATTTCCCAAAAGCTGATCCGTTTGGGCCTCGGACAGCGCTTCCCCATCGATGACAAGCCAGCAGCTCCCCTCGGTTTCCATCAAGGACAAGTCAGCCTCAACGGGGGCTGGCATCCCGGTCAAAGACAGCAGTTGCTCTAGCCACTGCTGTCCTCGATGGGTCGGGCTACTCGTTTGGTTTGCCACAGCTTTTAGCCTCCGATTGACGCCGATGTCCCTACTTCTTTGCAGCTTTAGACTGGCCTGCTTTGGGCTGCCCGTCCTTAGGCTGGGTCTTAGACTGGGCCGCCTTCGCTTTCGCCTGCTTGGACTTGCGCTTGGACTTCGTCTCCTTAGCGGGCTTGCTGACTTCCTTTTCATCCTTCTTCGCGCTACCTGGCTCGAAGGGGAGCGCTTCGCGATTGTCCTCAGCGTTGCCGGCATCCACGATCTTTTGCAGGTTCTCCGGCAGCGGCTCTTTCGAGAGAATGAAGGTTTGAGCGGTCTGAAAGATGTTGGCGATCACCATGTACATCAGCACGCCAGCGGGCAGGGGGAAAAACAAGAACATGCCTGAAAACAGCACTGGCGTAATCTTGTTGACCGTATCCTGCTGAGGGTTGCCAGAGCTGCCGCCGCTGCCCGAGAGAAGCTGGTTGACATACAGACTAAGGCCAAAAAACAGGATCATCCCCAGGATGTCCCAGTTGATGCTGCCATTTTCCCCCGTGACGCCAACGCGACCGAGGGCCTTGATGAACAAAAAGCCTTTGTTGGCAGCCAGCCCCGGCACCTCGCCCTGGAGGGTAACCTCACCTGGCGCTAGCGCCTCCAAGTTGCCGTTTTCGTCAAAGCGCACCAGCTCTTGCCCAGAGGTAATCTCCCAATCAGGACGCAAATTGGCGTCTGGGTACTGCTCAGTCAGTTGGGTTAAGGGCGTCCCGTCCTCAGCCTGAAAGCCAAGGCTGGTTTTCTCTCCGACTGCAAGGCGAGTGCCGCCGGGAAGAACGGCCATCAGCGGCACATGAACGCCGTCGGTGATGTAGATGTTTTTTGCCTTCGACACGTAGGCCCGGGGCTGAATCTGCTCAATCTGGGCCTGGGGCAAAATCTCTAGGTTGACGGTGTAATCAATATCGGCGAACGGCGACCCCCGCAGCGTGGCAAACAGGGCAAAGAGAATTGGCATCTGCAGCAGCACGGGGAAGCATCCGGCCAGCGGGTTGCCAAATTCCTTATAGATCTCGGACATGGCCTCCTGCTGCTTGGCCGGGTCATCCTTATACTTTCCCTGAACTTCCTTGACTCGCTTCTGCATGACAGGATTGGCAACCTTCATACGGCGCATGTTGCGAATCGAGCCCGCGCTCAGCGGATAAAGCGCAAATCGGATTACTAGGGTTAGGGCAACGATCGCCAACCCATAGCTCGGCACGACCCCGTAGAAAAAATCCAGGATCGGCAACATGATGTTGTTCGAAAGAAATCCAATACCAAAATCCATGCGCTTTTTTGATTACTGTTACGATTGCTCACCTGCACAAGAGGCCAACTGCCCCTAGTCTAGTCTAAGTCTGGCTGATTCAGGCCGTGGCGAATGAGACCGCATCTTCATTAAGCTGCCCCCAAATCGGCCTTAGGTCAGCCCACAAGTCAGATTCTCAGGTCAGGCTCTTGAGTCAGGCTCTTGGGCAGACCAAGATTTGCTGGGGTCAGCTCCCCACCGCGCCGCTGGCGTTTTGGGCCTTTTGGGAGAGCTTGTCGTTGATGTAGTCGTAGATTTCGCGGAACTTTGGCACTGCCCGCAGCTCTAGCCGGCTGCCGTCCTTGAGGGTCACTACCATATCGCCCCAGGTTCCTAGCCCGCGCGGTACGGTGACGACGCTAGCCACTTCAGAGTAGATGATGTCCGAGCGATCGCGCCCCATCCAGCCGCCGGTTACGGAGATGCGCCGGTTCGTAATTCGGTACCGGAGCCAGATTGCCCGAGCGATCGCCCCCACCGTCAGCGGGAGACAGATTACGGTGAACCCCAGCAAAATATTGATGATTAGGTCTCCAACGTGGGGACCGCCCTCAAAATACACCTCTTCCCGAATGCCCATGGATCACCTCGGCGCGCGTCAACAACTGTTCTAATTCTCTCAGAAACTGCCAATAATCGCACTCTGAAGCGGCGGTGCGTGCGCTCACAAGAATGAGCCACCCATCGGGGATTTGAGGCAAAAGTTGCCGGATGGCGGCATGCACCTGCCGCCGAATGCGGTTGCGGACCACAGCGCGCTTGCTCACTTTGAGGCTAACGGCAACGCCAAACCGACTGGGCGCCACATCCGAATCAGATTTTCTTTGCCCCGACTTTAGGCTGGGGGACGGGGGAAGCGCTCTCAGCACAAAATAGCGCGCTGTAACACGCTTTCCGTGGCGATAGAGGCAGTCAAACTCTTGGCGGCGCTTGAGCCGATAGGTGGATGGCAGCGCCATAGCTTCAAAGCTTTCGTCAAGCGCTCTGTCGGCTTACTTCGACACCGACAGACGAGAGCGCCCCTTCTTCCGCCTCGATGCAATGACGCGACGACCGTTGTGGGTGCGCATCCGTACTCTAAAGCCTGAGACGCGCTTGCGCTTGCGGCTCGTTCCGCCCAGCGTCCGTTTTGTCATGGAAGCCTCCCCAAGAAAGTGAAAAAAACACGGTCTATCATTATGTCACAACAAAGCCTCTAATGCAGCAAGCTGAGTAAGCGGATTGCAAGAGAGGCCCTACAACTGTAAACGAACGGAGAAAGCTAGTCGGTTTGACGGCCGAAGCTGAGAATCCAGGTCCCAACGTACTGGGGCGGAATGACGTCTCCGGGGGCGCGCACGAGGGCGTTAAAGTAGTGAGTTCCGGTGCGCCGAGGGTTGCGGACGTTGGAGAACACGATCTCGACGCGGCTGAGGGCGGGGATCGGCTCTAGGGGAATCAGCTCCACAAAGCGATCCTCTTCATTCCAGGTCAGCTCCTCTAAGGGAACCGCATCTCCGCTGACGCGAAGCTCGATTTCCTCGGGGTCAAATACGCCCTCGTAGGTGTCGGGGTAGGTGACCACAAACAGGCCACCCGCGGTCTCTAGCTTCTCAGCGGGGATGCGCAGATGGTAGCGGTCGTAGCGGTTGATCTGCCCGCCGTTGTCAAGCCGGAATCCCAGCTCAAATTCTCGGTCGACGCCGCTAAAAATGGTAAATCCGGGTAGACCCTGAGCAAAACTCACCGTTGCCCAAGATCCCATAAGGCAGCCCGCTGCAGCTAGCGCGGCTAGTGTGCGGCGAAGGGCAGGTCGAAGGGGCGTAGCTCGTAGGTTCATAGTTAGATATGCCAGCCTGTACGTGATTTCAATTATGTCAACAGGGTTATGTCAACAGAGGTTTACAGCCTATCTCACGACTGTATCAGATATCTTGGCAGGAGGTCGCGGGGGCATGTGGGGCTACCTAAACTGTCACGGCGATCGCGACTTTGAAGATTAAGCTTTGTAAAGGCAGGCACAAACCACTGCTCGCTTGCCGATAACCCTTAGATGACGCGGGCCATTAGACCCAGCTAACCGCCATGCACAGGACACCGCCCCTCGAAGATCGCGCTTTGATTGAGCACCTCAACCATCTGGTGCAGCAGACCTGCCGCCATCCTCAGGGCAGCCTTGAGCGTCAGCAGGGGCTCAACATCATCATTCGCACGCTGCAGCAATCCGGCAAAATCTGGCGGGCAGCCCAGCAACTTGCTTCTGGCGATATTCTTCCGGACGAATACGGTGATGCGCTGCAGCTTACCTGGCTTTACGTCTGCCGCAACCTCTGCGAAGCCACCACCGGGAAGGCCTTTGATCCCAGCATCGCTAACCTCTTCACCTGGATGAATTCTTACCTCAAGTACCGGTTGAAAGACGCTTATCGCGCCCGGAAGCAGCAGGATCAGAGCCGGCTAAAACCGGCTTTTACAGATGGTCAATGGTTCGATCCCCTGAGCCATGTCCCGGCTCAGCCCACCCAGCCCGATATTCTGCAAAGCGTTCAAGGCTGGGTCAACGCTAGAGCCATGGACCTGAAGGCGGTGCACCTGCGCGATCGCCCCCAGGTCAACGCCTACGTTCTCATCCAGCGCCGGCTGCCGCCGGAAACGACCTGGTCAGCGCTGTCAGAAGAATTTGGCGTTTCGGTTGCGACGCTGAGCAGCTTTTATCAGCGGGAATGCTTACCCCGACTGCGCCAGTTTGGTGAGTCGGAAGGCTATCTCTAGGGGCCAAAAGGCACAAACTTTGTCCGGATGTGGCACGCCGTATCCCTAGCGCCCGACCCAATTCAACACCTAATCGCTATCATGACTAACGCCAATTCCCAGGTCGCCATTCAAATTCCCCTCTCGCTCGCCGATCGGCAGCTGGCCACGCAGTTTGCCCAGCGCCAGCCTACACCCGAGAAGGCGGCCCAGGTGCAGCAAAATACCCTGGCGGTGCTGACGATGTACCACTACCTGCAGATGCTGGACGTTAGTACGAGCCTAGAGGGCAGCCAGAGCTGGAGCCCTATTGACCAGCTCTGCGCCAACGTCGCCGATTTAATGATTCCCGGCGCGGGGCGGCTAGAGTGCCGTCCGGTATCCCCGGGCGATGTGGCGTGCCCCATACCGCCTGAGACCTGGGGCGATCGCCTGGGCTATGTTGTCGTCTGTCTCGACTCGGCCCATCAAGGCACGGTGTTGGGGTTCACGCCGCAGGCCGAATCCGCGATCGCCCTCAATCGACTCCGGCCCGTCGATGAACTGCTGCCCGTGCTGCAGCCTGCGTCACTGGCGCAGCGTTCGGAACGCTCTTCCTCGGGGCAATCGCGGATTCGGCTGCGGCGGTGGCTTGGAGAACTTGGTGCCGCGCTGGGGGATGAGCTGGCGTGCTGGCAGCCGATTGAGGCCCTGTTGAGCTCAGCCAGACCCGCCGTCGCCTTCCGCGCTGCGGAAACGGCGCCAGTTTTCGAGGTTCAAAAGCAGGCGGTCCAGCAGCTCTATAGGGCGCTGGGGCAGGCGAGCCCTGAAGCAGTCCGGTCTATCCAGGCAGCGGGGGCACAAGAGGAGCTGGTGCCTCCGCTGGTCAACGTCTTGGAGTCTGCAGCCGACAGCGAGGTTCGCTGGCGAGCAGCCGACCTATTGCGAGATATCGAGCCCAGTCACCCAGGATTGGGCGATCGCAGAGGCCTAGATTTGGGCCTTGCCCTGGAGGGACACCGTCTGGCGCTGATGGTGGCGGTGTTGCCGCAACCCAACGGCGGAATCGATGTCCTAGCCCGCGTTTACCCCCTGGGCGATGCACTACTGCCGCCAAACGTAGAGCTGACAGGCCTCGACGCCTCAGACAGCCCTTTCCTAACGGTTGAATCTCGCGCTCGGGACAACTACATTCAAATTAAGTTTGCCGCCGACCAGGGCGAACCCTTCAGCCTACGCGTTGCGATCGCCGGGGCCAGCCTGACTCAGAATTTCGTAAACTAAAAGAAAAAATCTATCGGCAACCCCAGCCGGGCATGGGAGCAGGGCGGGATTTACCTAGCCTCGGCCCGCAATGTGCTGGGGCAGGGCCGCGTCAAACCCCTGGCGATCGCCCCTCGTGGCGGCAGCTCGCCATCGCTACCTACGCTGGCGAGCTGATTTTACTCAAAGACTGCCCAGCGCGGCGCAACCCGGTGAATGAAGCGGCGATTCGTTCTGGTGCGTATCCTCTGGCGCGGCGGCTATTTCTGATTGTGAAAGCGGAGGACTCGGCGGATGCGGAGGCGGGCCAGGCCTATGGCAATCTGCTGCTAACGAAGCAGGGACAGCCTCTGATTCGCGAGGCGGGCTTTGTGCCACTGCGGTCGTTTTGAGCGATCGCAACAGCGAAAGAAGAGTTTTGTGAAGTTTTGTTAATACTGACATAAATAGTGGACTATCGACCGACAACCCCAACGAAACCGGCTTAAGCAACCGAATTACCGCCCTACTAAACACAAGGAGATTGACATGACTTACACCAAAAATCGAAGCAACAGCCTTTCAGTCGGACGGAGCCAGCTGCTGGTCTCAGCGGGGGCGATCGCGGCGGCAGCCATAGCCGTGATTGCGTGGAACGCTAAATATATTGTTCAGCCTGGGGACGTTGGCATTGTCACCGTTCTCGGAAAGGCCCAGAATGAGCCCATGCGGGAAGGCCTAAATCTCAAGCTGCCGCTCATCAGCTCCGTCTATTCCCTATCCATCAAGCCCCAGGCCTACACGCCCGAAGGGCGGATTGCAGCGGGGTCAAGTGATTTACAGGAGCTTAAGTCTATTATTCAAGTGGAGTGGCGGGTTGATCCCGATCAGGCCGTCGAGTTTTACCGGCAGTTCCGCACTCCCGAAAGCTTTCAGCAGCGCTATTTGGCTAGCATTGTGGTCGAGGCCTACAACACCTCTACGGCCAGCTTCACGGCTGAAAGCGCGGTGCAGAAGCGGGCTCAGCTCTCCGACAAGTTTGCCCAAATCGTGACGGCGAAGACCGCTCAGTACCCGATTCTCATCACCCGGGCCACGGTAACCGACATTGATTTTAATGAGGAATTTGCCAACGCCATCGAGCAGAAGCAAATTGCAGAACAGCGGGCCAAAGAAGCCGTTTTCCGGGCTCAGGAGGCGGAGCAAGACGCCCAAGCGTCCATCAATCGGGCCAAGGGTGAGGCCGAATCTGCACGATTGCGCGCAGAATCGCTGCGGCTTCAGGGCGGCAGCCTAGTGATTCAAGAGCAGGCGGTCCAGGCCTGGAAAGAGGGCGGGGCCCAGATGCCGCGAGTTCTGGTCATGGGTGAGGGGGAAGGACAGCCGCCGTTCATCTTTGATGTACCGGATAACTAAACTTGACCTCGCCGTATCGTGCGGAGGCATTGATCATAGCCCTCGCCGCAGAATAAGCGCGATTGGCCTCAAGTTGAGCAAATGTCGTCCTGGGCTAATGCAAAACTAATTGTAAAGCTTTAGTATGGTATGACCTTAGAATGCTGAGCTGGAGATGCCGCCGACCAGGCAAATTAGGCAATGTCCAGGCGGCTCAACCCTTTGGGTTCAGCGAAATTGGCTATTCCAGGTATTCCGTCAGGGCTCTACTGTCGCGATCTACCGAAGCAATCTACAAAGTAATCTTCTGAAGCAGAATGCTGGCACACGCCGTCAGCGCCTCACGAGTAAGTAAGTGGGTCATAACTAAACGACGCTATCAGGGGATTTGCCCCCGGCGGGGGCAAATCCCAACATCGTTTACTTGTGGCCAGCCACTTATTGCTGTGGGGTAACGCTTCACATAACCAACAGGGTGCAGGTACCTCAGTCACTTCGTAACTGAAAAGCACTCAACCTTTGGCGCCTGAATGAATACCTTAGAGAGACCACGGAGCCGCTTTCGCTTCGATAAGCAGCTGCTCAACCAGTTTATTGAAATTGCACAGCCCTACTTCTACCCCGTCGACGGTCGAGGAACCGGAACTTTTGTCGGGCTCTTGACCACCATTTTAGTCCTAGTCGTCGTTGTCATGTTCTTCGTCGTGGTGGGGCTGACCAAGATGGGACAGCTCGTAGCCAGCGACTTTTTCACTCAGCTTGCCGCTCAGCTCGTGACCCAGGTGGATGCCCTGCTCACCTCTGCGGTCTTGCCCACGGCGATCGCTGCTTTGGTGATCTGCCTACTCGCCTTTGCTTTACAGCATCGGGTGCTGCAAAAGCGATGGCAACAGTGGTTCATGCTGAGTTCATTGCTGTTTCTAGCGTTCATTGTCAACGGCATAAACGTCACCCTCAGCTATATTTTTCGCATCATCGATAACGCCCTCAATCAGCGCGAGGGGCCGCTATTCTGGCAGTTTCTCTTTATCTATGCGGGGATTATTGTGCTGGCCGTTCCGGTGATTGCAATCTACCACTATGTCCGTCAAAAGCTCGCCCTGCACTGGCGCGAATGGCTGACGAAGCTTTTCCTGCAGCGCTATTTCTGCAACCGCGCCTACTACAACCTAGATTCCAACGCCGTCAACACAGAAATCGACAACCCCGATCAGCGTATTACCGAAGACATCAGAGCCTTTACCGAGGTGACCCTCTCCTTCCTACTCGACATTCTGGATTCGGTGCTGGCGCTGATCTCTTTCACAGCGGTACTCTACAGTATCTCAAAAGCTTTGACCCTGGGGCTTTTAGTCTACGCCGGGCTGGGGGCCGCGATCGCCCTTTCGGTGGGGCAGCGGCTCATTCGGATCAACTACGACCAGCTGCGGCTGGAGGCAGACTTTCGCTACAGCATGGTGCACGTGCGCGACAACGCAGAGTCCATCGCGTTTTATCAGGGAGAAGAGCTTGAGCAGCAGCAGGTGGGAGACCGACTGCGGCTGGTGCTGCTCAATTCAGACCTGCTAATTCTCTGGAACTCTGTGATTGTTCTGCTGCAGCGGGGCTACAACTATTTCACGCGCATTGTGCCTTACACCATTGTGGCGCCGCTGTATCTGATGGGAGAAACGGACTTTGGCACCATCGGTCAGGCCAGCCTTGCCTTTCGCCTCATTTTAGACGCGCTGTCGGTGATTACAAACCGGATCGAGGAGATTGCGAAGTTTGCGGCTAGCATCAGCCGGCTGGGCGCGTTTTATGAGTACCTTGATGAGCAGGCGGGTGCCGCCCCTCCCCGCCAAGGCGGAATCTTGGCTCCAATCAGGGTCACGCCCCAGATCCAAACCCGCATCACCCCAACTCTGTCGATTGAGCACCTGACGCTGCGCACTCCAAACTCAGAGCAGACCCTAATTGAGGACTTGACCCTAGACGCAGGCGTCAGCGATCGCCTGCTGGTGGTGGGGGCGAGCGGCTGCGGCAAAAGCTCTCTGCTTAGGGCGATCGCCGGGCTGTGGACCAATGGAGACGGCATCATCTGCCGCCCTGAGGTCACGAGCATGCTGTTCCTACCCCAGCAGCCTTACCTCATTCTGGGTACGCTGCGGGACCAAATTGTCTACCCAAACAGCCACGCCGTCGTCACGGATGCCGATATCCACCGAGTGCTGCGGCGAGTCAACCTAGAAACGCTGCCCGAGCGGGTGGGCGGACTCAACCTGGAGCGGGACTGGCCCACCATTCTCTCCCTCGGCGAGCAGCAGCGGCTGGCTTTTGGCCGCATTCTATTGACCCAGCCTAAATACGCCATCTTAGACGAGGCGACCAGTGCCCTAGACGTCAAAAACGAGCGTCGTCTCTACAGGCTGCTCGCTCAGATGAACATTCGCTACCTCAGCGTAGGCCACCGCCCAAGCCTGGTGGATTACCATGACCACATCCTGACGTTGGGAGGTCGGCGCTGGGCATTGACCCAAGCGAGCAGCGACCTGTTCGAGTTTACCTAGGTCGGGATTTGGCACTGCCAGTTTAGTACTGATTCTTTTGATTATCCGAGCGAAAGCGCCCTCCAAAGAAGCCCCGCTTTTTCATGTGCTTGGTCTTGCGCCCCGACACGCGCTTACGCCACATGCGAAAGCTAGACGCCTTCATGTGCCGCCGCATAATCTCAATCACCTCGGATTCAGAGAGCCCGAACTGAAACGCGATCGCCTCAAAGGGGGTCCGGTCCTCCCAAGCCATTTCGATGACTCGGTTAATGGTTTCTGCATTTATGGGCTCTGCCATGACAGAATTCACTCGGCTTCTGACTCAGCTTCAGAACTAGGCTCCACCGGGCGGCCATACCAGGGGCTAACCTCAACCACGCCGCTGGGGCGCAGCACAACGCGAAACTGCCCGATCGGATCTAGCGGCAGCCCATCGCCCTGGGGAAGCTGAGTGAGGCTGAGGAGCGGCGTTTGGTCAACGTACTCCAAAGCAGCATCGTTGATATACCTAAAGCCAATGATCGCGCCATCGCTGTTGGTGCCTACCCGATAAATCAGCGCTTCGTCGATCTCCTCACCGCCTTCCCACACTCGGGAGATGGTCTGCCGCAGTTCAGGTACTAGCGCGTCAATTTGCTCAGGGTCGGAGAGGGGAACCGCGTTGGCAAAAAGCTCATCGATGGCGGCTTCATCCACCTGATCTGGTCTGGCCCCCTCCTCTGGGGCGATCGCGGTAGGAGTGTCAGCTTCTAAGCCCGTTGCCAGACGGTTGGGCTCAATCTCAGCTGAGCCCTCGGACTCAGTCAAGCCCTCGGAACTAAGATCCTCCGAATCAGCGCCAATGGGCTCGGGTCCCTCAGCTGCATCAGGGGTCGGTGCCGCGCCTTCCACCGCCTCGGTGGAGGGGTCGCGCTCTAGCTCAGCAGGGCGAAACTCGGGAGGCGGGATGAAGAATAGGGCGATCGCCGCCGCCGCCACGCCTGAAACCCCCAACGCGGCCGGAACAAGCCGCCGCGATAGGGGCTCTTGAGGCGCCACAAACCGCCGAGACACTGGGGAGAGGGGCAGAACCAATTCGGGCAGGGTCTGCGCATCTGCCACCATTTGGTCAACCGCTTCGACAAGGTCGAAAAGCTGCACTGTGGTCAAATCAAGCTGCTGAATCTCAGGGCTACCGGATAAATCATCCGCCTCCGGGTCGAGCCGCACAATCAATCGGTGTTTGTTGAGCCCGAGCCGGTCGAGCCGCACACCTGCGCTGACGCTATCTCGAGGGATGTTGCTTAAAATGCCCTGGGCGTAGGTGCTCACCACCTGCGCAAGGGCAATCATAAACTCCCGTCCTCCCCGCAGCGGCTGGGAATGGCCCGTCACATGGCACTCAGCATTGGTCACCATAGATAGCACAGGACGGACGGGGTTATCCGCAGCATCGCTGCTCCAACCCTCGATTACAAGACGGCAGTTGGGTAAATCGTAATGGCGCTGAATGGTCATGCAATTTCTCCATCGAATAGGCTTGCCCACAAACGCTGCGGTCCAGCAGTCCCAGTGCAAAAGAGGAGCTGACTGAGCAGGTCTAGTGCCAACTGGTTGAGCTTTTCAGCATCCCGATAGGCCATCACGGCGGCCCGCTTGGGGTTCATACGAGCGTGAAAATGAGCCTGAAATCGTTCTAGGTAGTGGGCGAGCCCGAAGTTGTGGTCTAGGGAGAGCTGCTTCTCCTCGAGCTGCTGGTGGGCCAGCAAAAGCTGCCTGATGACTGCCGTCAGCCGCCGAGCCAGGTGGCAGGTGATTAGGGTCAGCGCCTTCGCCTCCTGCAGACTCATGGGCTGACGCTGGCTGCTGCGGCGCAGGGGATTGGTGCTGCGCAGCCGCCACAGGTTGACGCGATCGCCCACCACGGGCAGCAGCTCTAAATCTAATGCAACCTGCATAAGCCGCTCTGCTCCCCGCAGGTCGAGGGCCTCAATAGCCAATAGGAGCAGGTCGAGCTGCTGCCGGGCCCGCTTCGGACAGCCTTGGTCGCTGCGGATGGGGTCGGGCAGGGCGTTGAGCATTACCGGCGTGGATTGGACCGACGTGCTGGAAAGTTGCATTCAGATATGACGTGCTGAAAAGGACAAATCTTGGAGCTGTGCCGTAGGGGTTGAGGGTGGGGAGGTCACGGCATTGCCACGTCCCTACGATTCGACTTTAACCCCACGCCAAAAGGCAATATACCCTTTAATGTTCTGAGCTGCATCCTTAGGGTCAGGATAGGTCCAAGCCGCATCCTGATTCGTCTGCCCGTCCACAACCAGGCTGTAATAGCTCGCTGTTCCTTTCCAGGGGCAGCTCGTGTGGGTATCGCTGGGCTGAAAATACTCCGATTTGATGGATTCAGGCGGGAAATAGGCGTTGCCCTCGACAGTCTCGACGCGATCGCTCTCGGCAACAACAGCGCCATTCCAAACGGCTTTTGGCATATTTAATCCTCGATGGACTTCTACAAACAGGTCATATATTGTCTGCCCAGTAGTCTATTCTAGCGCTTGGTCTCTTAGCATAGGTTTAGGCCCCATTACCCCCTTCTTTTTTGGACCTGCCATGAACGCTTCACCTAACGCTACCCTGCCCCGCAGCCCGGTTGACTACAGCCATGTTAAGGCTCTACCCGATATTTGGGCGCTGGCGGCAGAAAAATTTGGGTCTACCGTGGCGCTGCATGCCCCCCACCAAACGCCAGAGGTGAAGCTCACCTACCAGCAGGTGCATCAAGCGATTCAGGCTTTTGCAGCAGGACTTCAGGCGCTGGGGGTCCAGCCGGGCGAGCGGGTGGCGCTGTTTGCCGACAATTCGCCCCAGTGGTTCGTGGCAGATCAGGGGGTGATGCTGGCCGGGGGCGTCAACGCCGTACGCAGCGCCCAGGCCGATAGAGACGAGCTGCTGTTCATCTACGACAACAGCGGCAGCGCGGGGCTGATTGTAGAGTCCATCGCTACTTTGAAACGCCTGCTGCCAGCCTGGGGAGAGCGATCGCTGGGGTTCATCGTGCTCCTGTCCGACGAGGAGATGCCTGAAGAGACACCCAAGGAAATGCTTGAGGCGCTCGGCGGGGGGGACAGCGGCGGGCCTGTGAAAGTCCTGAACTACTCCCGGCTGCTGGCCACGGGAGAAGCGGCCCAGCTCAACCCCACCGATCGCGGTGGGGACGCTATGGCGACCTTAATCTACACCTCAGGCACCAGCGGTCGTCCCAAAGGCGTGATGCTCAGCCACAGCAACCTGCTCTATCAGGTAAACACCGTGCCCAGCGTCGTCACGCCCCAGCGGGGAGAGCGAGTGCTAAGCATCCTGCCAAGCTGGCACTCCTACGAGCGCACCTTTGAGTACTTCGTGCTCTCCCAAGGCTGCACCCAAATCTACACCAGCATCCGCTACATAAAGCAGGACTTCAAGCGCTATAGCCCGCAGTACATGGTGGGGGTACCGCGCATCTGGGAGTCCATCTACGAAGGCGTGCAAAAGCAGTTTCGAGAGCAGCCCGCCAGCAAGCAGCGGCTGGTGCAGTTCCTTTTGGGGGCGAGCGAGCGCTACGTAAAGGCCAAGCGCGTCGCCGCAGGGCTAGACCTGAATCATCAATCTTCGTCGCCGCTGGAGAAAGCCCAGGCTGCCCTCAGCGCCGCGGCCCTCTATCCCCTACATCAGCTGGGCAATCGCCTGGTTTATGCCAAGGTGCGGGAAGCCGTAGGAGGCGAGGTGAACTATCTCATCAGCGGCGGGGGATCTCTGGCCAAGCACTTAGACCTGTTCTACGAGATCGTTGGCGTGGAGGTGCTGCAGGGCTATGGCCTCACGGAAACCTCACCCATCACTAACGTTCGCCGCCCCGAGCGCAACTTTCGCGGCACCTCTGGGCCGCCCCTCAATCGCACTGAAATTCGCATTGTTGACCCCCAGACGCGGCAGCTCCTCCCCCCCGGTGAGCAAGGCATCATCTTAATCCGCGGGCCCCAGGTGATGCAGGGCTATTACCAGAACCCTGAGGCCACTGCAAAAGCCATCGACGCAGACGGCTGGTTTGACAGCGGCGACTTAGGCTGGGTCACCGCCGCAGGCGACCTTACCATCACCGGGCGGGCCAAAGACACTATCGTGCTCACCAGCGGCGAAAACATCGAGCCCCAGCCCATCGAAGACGCCTGCATCCGCAGCCCCTACATCGACCAGATCATGCTCGTAGGTCAGGATCAAAAGGTGCTTGGGGCGCTGATTGTCCCCAATTTGGACGCGCTGCAGCAGTGGGCTAGCGCCGAGCAAAAGCGCCTAGTCGTACCCGAAGGCTGTCGCCTCGCCGGTAGCGATACATTATCTGCACCGGCCTCTGCGGGCGATGGAGAGGAATCTATCGAGCTGGCTAGCGAAGCCGTGCAGTCGCTGCTGCGCCAGGAGCTCAACCGCGAGGTCAAAGATCGCCCCGGCTATCGACCCGATGACCGCATTGGCCCCTTCGAGATTTTGATAGAGCCCTTCACCATTGAGAACCGAATGCTGACTCAGACATTGAAGGTGCGTCGTCCCGCTGTAACGGATCGATATAGCGGTATGATCAACGAGATGTTTGGATAATTCCACGTATCCGCTCCCACGGTGTCCTTCAGGGGTGTCCTTCAGGCCACTCTTGACCTGAAGATATAAAGATTTAGCGATCGCCTACCACCCTAGGTGGCATTTATCGTGGGGTTAAATTAAAACGGATTGTGGGTCAAATCATCTCCAAGTTGCTCATAACTCAAAGATATACGCTAAAAGGCTATGGATTTATCGTCACAGTTAATGCTTAAGCGCCCAGTCAACATTAAGGTTGTGGTGACGCCGCGCTGGAAAGAGGAAATGCAGAAGCAGCTTCAGACCCAGGTGAACCGGCTCGATGGCCAGCTCCAGCAGCTTGAAACCCAAGGCCAGCGGGCGATCGCTGAGCTTCAGAAGCAAGGGGATGCGGCCACAGCGCAGATTGAAAACGTCCAAAATCAGCTCAACAGCAAGAAGAGCGAGATTCTGCAGAAGAAAAATCAACTGCTGCAGCAGCTCCAGCAGATCCAAATGCTAGAGATGGATCAAGAAGTGGTCCAGGGGCAAATCGACAGCTTCTTCACCGTGCAGAATGGCGACAACCTAGTTCAAAAGATGCAGGTGGAGATTCTCCTGCGCGACGGCGTCGTCGAAGATATTCGCGGCGAACTCTAATTTCGATCTATCGATTCATTTCAAGTTAGTCACATGATCCACGAAGTATTCATGCCTGCCCTAAGCTCCACCATGACGGAGGGCAAAATTGTGTCCTGGCAGAAATCTGCTGGGGACAAGGTTGAGAAAGGAGAAACTGTTCTAGTGGTGGAGTCGGATAAAGCCGACATGGATGTCGAGGCCTTTTACGAAGGGTATTTGGCAACGATTCTCGTGGAGGCGGACCAGGTGGCCCCGGTGGGGTCAGTCATCGGCCTGATTGCCGAAACTGAAGCCGAAATCGAGACAGCGAAGCAGTCCGCTGTGGGCGTGACGGCAGCCTCAGCGCCTGCCGAGGCGCCCGCCGATATGATGCCTGCCTCGGGCGAAGCCGCTGCCACGACAGGCGCGTCTAGCGCCTCTGGCAGCCCTTCCGGTAGCGCCCCTGCCGAAACGGCAACGCAGGCCCAGGCCGCCGCGTCTAACGGTCGGGTTATCGCCTCGCCCCGCGCCAAGAAGTTAGCAAAAGAGTTCAAGGTTGACCTCAGCACCTTGACCGGCAGCGGCCCCCACGGTCGTATCGTGGCGGCTGATGTGGAGTCGGCGACTGGCAAGTCTTCTAAGACGGCCCAACCGGCAAGACCTGCTGCTCCCGCGACCCTGCCCGCCCCCCTACCCAGCAAAACCGCTGCCGCGCCTGCGCCCGCCCCTGACGCTTCCCCCGCCGCGCTGCCGGGTCAGGTAGCGGCGTTCAATACGCTGCAACAGGCGGTGAATCGCAACATGATGGCCAGCCTGCAGGTCCCGGTGTTTCGGGTAGGCTACACCATCACCACCGACGGTTTAGACGCGCTCTACAAGCAGATCAAGCCCAAAGGCGTGACTATGACAGCCCTGCTGGCCAAGGCGATCGCCGTCACCCTGCAAAAGCACCCGGTGCTGAACGCGTCCTACAACGACGCGGGCACCCAGTACAACTCGGACATTAACGTAGCGGTGGCGGTAGCGATGCCCGACGGCGGGTTAATTACCCCAGTGCTGCAGCGGGCCGATCAGATGGATATCTATAGCCTGTCGCGCACCTGGAAAGATCTAGTAGCGCGATCGCGATCGAAGCAGCTCCAGCCTGACGAATACAGCACGGGCAGCTTTACCATTTCAAACCTCGGTATGTTCGGTGTAGACCGCTTTGACGCCATTCTGCCGCCGGGCCAGGGGGCAATTTTAGCGGTGGGTGCGTCGCGCCCGCAGCTTGTGGCAATGGAGAACAGCCTCATGGGGGTGAAGCGGCAGATGCAGGTGAATATCACTTGCGACCACCGGATTATCTACGGGGCGAACGCGGCGGCGTTCCTGCAGGACCTGGCTAAGCTGATTGAGAATGACGCGCAGTCGCTGACGCTGTAGGGCAGGTCACCATGGGTTGATGCCCTGTAGGGATACGGCAGTGCCGTGTATCTGTTTAGCGTCTCGGATTTCCCCCTCTAGCTACCCCTTAGAAAGGGGGAGAACACAGCTTCCCCCCTTCTAAGATACCGCTGGCGAAATGTTTCGTAACGGTGTTTAGCCTCCTGGAGGCCCCCTTAACCCCCAATTCTGGGGGAACCAGAGAAAGCCCAAAGCTCTTGCTGTCAATGGCTTATGGAAATTCAAACCTCAAATCCCGCTCCCCCAAACTTGGGGGCTGGGGGGCTTCTTTGGGGTGGGAAATGACCGAAATGTAACAAGGTATGAATATCGCCAGCGGTATCTTCTAAGGGGGGATCGAGGGGGGTATGTCCCGATACGCCAACATCCGCCATGGCCCCTACCCCTCAATCACCTGCCAGCGGCTGCGGGCTTGGGAACCATCCCCCCGACGGGCCATCGCCAACAGGAAGTCGCTCGTGCCGATGAACAGCGTGTAGACCACGTCCACCGCAAAGTCCTCTTCTCCGACAATGCCAGAGGTTCGCCGCTGGGCCGCGTTGGCGTCGAACACCTCAAAGCGGTACACCGGCCCTGAGAGCGCGGTTGAGGTCTCGTCCTGGGCTTCCCCCAGCGTGGCGTCGGTGGACTCCACCTGGCTAAACGACAGAATGCGGATCCCATCCTTCGGAGGCTGCTGCCGTCCCCCCACGCCGAAGACGCGGTACATCCGCAGGGTCGCCAAGATTCGCCCGGTGTATTCCCGAAAGTTGATCTGCCGGGTGGCGGCGATGGAAAACCGGCCTTCCAGGGCGTTCAGGGTGTAGTCCGCGTGCTCGTAGGTGGGGTAGCGCACGGTGGTGCTGCGGCTATCTTCGGCCACAATGCGCGGCCCCCGCAGGCCGTCCCAAGACACGCTGCCCGGTGCGGCGCCGTTCTCCTCGTCGGTGAGGGGGCACACCGTGCCGCTGGCGAAGTCCACCTGGAAGAAGGTGCGCTCGGTGTCGGGGGC
>JBHJHJ010000185.1:0-29650 GCA_050330955.1 Elainellaceae cyanobacterium
CACTTCTTCTTGGGTGCATGGCCTGTGGTGGGCATCTGGTTCACGGCCTTGGGCATCAGCACGATGGCGTTCAACCTGAACGGGTTCAACTTCAACCAGTCTGTGCTGGACTCTCAGGGACATGTGATCAACACGTGGGCGGACATCATCAATCGTGCCAACCTGGGTATGGAAGTGATGCACGAGCGCAATGCGCACAACTTCCCGCTTGACCTTGCTGCTGCTGAGGCACCTGCCATCAACGGCTAGGTCCCTTCTCACGGCTAGCAATCTGAGTTAGCAAGAGCGCCTCCTTCAGGGGGCGCTTCTTTTTTAATGAAAGCAACGTCTTTACGCTGAAGCAATTGCAGATTTCATATGAGCCGTATCGCTTGTGGCTCTACTAAGGCAGCGGGATGCGTTTGGTGAGGATACGCATGACGTCGGCACTGGATTCTTAAAGAGGTGATAGCCGCTTAGAGTCGATATCGGATAATTGGCTTCGCCTTAGGCGGGGGGTCTGCAAAGCCTAATTGAACTGCCGCAGCGCTAATGCGACGCCTCGATTATCAAACTTGGCACCTCATTCTTTAATGCGACGCCTCAACTTTAAAGATCGAGGGCTCCACGCTCCAATGCGATGCCTTGACTTCGCAATGCGATCGCCCGCAAAGCTTATTTCATCGCTCCACTTTAAAGATCGAGGGCTCCACCTTAAAGATCGAGGGCTCCATATTAAAAATGAAGCGATCGCATTTGAAATATCAACGCCTCAAACGCGACGGGTCAGGGCGTATCCTCCAAAAGAAATGCCTACGGTAACCAGCCGTAGGCAACGCACTTACTACCAACCAATAGGAAAAAGAATCCTACGATTAGAGGGACGCCGGGCGTCAAATCCAATCGCAACTTTCTCTATGGCTATAATCATGCCGGTGCGAGCTGAATCTTCCCTAATGGGAATCTGAGAAAATCATTAAAGTGTCCGGAGCGTCGCCAAGGGCAAGCTGGGCCGTCTGTTGGCCCAAGGCGAGTGGTCTAATGTAAGCGAAACTTGACATTTGGCCGTCTGGGGAATGAACGGTTCGGCTTAGCACCCTTGGGATCCCCGATAAAATACGTCAATATCAGAACTAACCATTTGCTGTTTCACAATCTTTAATCATGGTTCTCTCCCCACCTGTCCCCAAAACTCAGCCTGAGCAGTTTGACCAAGTGGTCATGACCACCTACGCCCGCTTTCCGCTTACCCTAGAGCGAGGGGAAGGGTGCCGCGTCTGGGACAGTGAGGGACAAGAATACTTAGACTTCGTAGCGGGCATCGCCACCTGCACCCTGGGCCACGCCCACCCCGCCATGGTTGAGGCGGTAACCCAGCAGATCAAAACCCTGCACCACGTCTCCAATCTCTACTACATTCCGCAGCAGGGCGCGCTGGCCCAGTGGCTGGTGGAGCACTCCTGCGCCGATCGCGTCTTTTTCTGTAACTCGGGGGCAGAGGCCAACGAAGGGGCCATTAAGCTGGCCCGCAAATATGGCCACACCAAGCTCGGCATTGATGAGCCCGTAATTCTGACGGCAAACGCCAGCTTCCACGGGCGCACCCTGGCCACCATTACCGCCACGGGGCAGCCTAAGTACCAAAAGAACTTCAACCCCCTGGTGCCGGGCTTTCACTACGTGCCCTACAACGATATTGAAGCGCTAGAGGCCGCGATCGCCGAACTTGACCGCGACCAGCGCCGGGTGGCCGCCATTATGCTGGAGCCGCTTCAGGGGGAAGGTGGGGTGCGTCCGGGGGAGCGCTATTATTTCTCTCGGATTCGACAACTCTGCGACGAAAAGGACATTCTGCTGATTTTGGACGAGGTCCAGGTGGGCATGGGCCGTAGCGGCAAGTACTGGGGCCACGAGGTGCTGGGCATCGAGCCTGACGTGTTCACCTCGGCGAAGGGGCTAGGCGGCGGCATCCCCATTGGGGCGCTGCTATGCAAGTCGTCCTGCGACGTGCTGCAGCCGGGGGACCACGCCAGCACCTTTGGCGGCAATCCGTTTGTCTGCGGCGTGGCGCTGGCAGTATGCCAGACCTTGGAGCAGGAAAATCTATTGGAGAACGTGGGGCAGCGCGGTAGGCAGCTCCGCGCGGGGCTGCAGTCCATTGTGGCGGATTATCCGGAGCTGTTTGCAGAGGTGCGAGGCTGGGGCCTGATCAACGGTCTGGCGCTGCGGGAGGACGTTGAAACCAAGTCCATTGACATTGTTAAAGCAGCAATGGAAGCGGGTCTGCTGCTGGTGCCCGCTGGGCCTAAGGTGGTGCGATTTGTGCCGCCGCTGGTGGTGAGCGCGGCGGAAATTGACGCAGCGGTTCAGGCGGTGCGGAAAGCGCTGGTGACGCTGTAGGTGATTTGGCGCGGTTTTTGGCGGGCACCCTAAACCAAAATTTTGGGGTGTCCTACAGTGACCGCATCAAATCACAACTCAAATCCAGATCGCCCCTACTGGGTGGCCTGGTCCAAGCTGCCCCACATCGGCCCGATTCGGCTGCAGCGGCTGTGGAAGCGCTTCGGCAGCTTGGCCGCGGCCTGGGGGGCTGACACCAGCGCCCTGCTGGAGATTGAAGGCATCGGCCTGGGAACCGCTATGGACATTGGGGCGCAGCGATCGCGCCTAGACCCCCAGACCTGCTACGCCGCCTACGCCGAGCAAAACCCCGCCTTCTGGACCCCCGCTGACCCGGACTATCCCCGACTGCTGCTGGAGATTCCCGATCCGCCGCCGCTGCTGCACTATCGCGGGCGGGTCTCACCGGCAGAGAATCAGGGCCACACCCTGGCGATCGCCATTGTTGGTACCCGCCGCCCCACGGAGTACGGTCGCCGCTGGACCTCCCGCATCAGCCGTCAGCTGGCCCAGGCTGGGGTGACGGTGGTCTCCGGTTTGGCAGAGGGAATTGACGCGATCGCCCACCGCAGTTGCCTAGAGGCGGGGGGACGGACCCTAGCCGTGATGGGGACCGGCGTCGATGTGATCTATCCCTGGTCAAACCGCGCCCTGGCCCATCGGGTCCTCGAGCACGGACTGCTGCTGAGCGAGCATCCCGCCGGGACCCAGCCCGACCGTGCCCATTTTCCCCGCCGCAACCGCATCATTGCCGGACTCAGCCGTGCCGTGCTGATTTTGGAAGCGCCCCAGAAGTCAGGGGCCCTGATCACCGCACGGATGGCCAACGACTACGCCCGAGACGTGTACGCGCTCCCAGGGCCGGTAGATAGCGCGGAATCCCGGGGATGCTTGGAACTCATCAACCAGGGGGCGAGCTTGATTTTAGACGAGGCATCCCTGCTGGAGGCCTTGGGGGCAATCCCCACGATGCCCTCCCCTGAGCCAGAGGCGCCGCGGCCCAATTTACCACCTGATCTGCCGCCTGACCTGGCCCAGGTGCTCGACGCGATTGAAGCCGATCCTAAGCTGCTCGATCAGATTGCGCAGCACACTAATTTAGGCACTGGCACTATTCTGTCGGCGCTGGTGCAGCTGGAGATGATGGATCTGGTGCGTCAGCTTCCGGGGATGCGCTATCAGCGCTGCTAGGGGGAGCCGCTGCTGGCGGGGGTGAGGGCGCATCTGCAGGGGACTCAAGGGTTTCAGGCACGTCGGGCAGGGGCGGCGGCTCAGAGGTCTGGAAGAAGATCAGCTGGTCTCCTACCACGGGAGTGCGGGCAATACGCTCGCCCCGCTCGTTGACTAAGGTCAGCCGGGGGAAATCGAACTCGCTGGCCTGCTGCTGCATCTGGCGGACGAGCTGCTGCTGCTCCGCAGGGCTGAGGCGATACCAGCCGTCGTCGACGGTGACCACAATGCGATCGCCCGCCAGATCGATATCGAGGGCGTCCACAAAGCTGCTGTAGCCACTGGTGACCTCGGTGACCTGGGTTTGAATGGCGTCCAGCAGCGCCTGACTGGGGGCCGGTTCTGCAGGGGCCTCCACTGCAACAGGCTCGGCGGGCGGCGCTTCTACCGACTCGGCGGGAGAATTGATCAAAGCGCTGAACAGAAAGGCGATTCCGGCCAGCGCCGCCGTCGTAATCAGAAAAGCAGTCCGGGAGGACTCAGCTGCTGCCGCTGATTTGGCTTCCGGGTTCACCCGCTCAAGGGACCACTGAAGCACCTGATTGAATAGCCGCGACAGGGAGAGCGTCACCGCCACCAACAGCGGCCTGACCACCTTCCAAACGCCGGCCAAAATACCTAAAGCCCCAGTCTGGCTGGACCCGGCGTCAGCAGCGGGAACTTCCAGTCGCTCGGTCAGCCAGTTGGCGCCCTTAATCGCCGTACTAAGGGATGCGGTTGCGGCGGAGGATAGAATCGGCTGCGCCAAGCCCCAAAGGCGCTGGACCGTGCCGCCTGCCGCCACGGGCTCTGGGGAGGGCGCTGATGCGGTTGAGTCTGCGGGTTTGGTCTCTGGTTTGGCCTTTGGTTCGGCCTTTGGTTCGGCGTCAGGTTTGGCCGCTGGCGACCCTGAATCGGGCTCTACATCGGCAGACGGCGTGGGAGGGGCCGGATCCGGCGAGGCTGAATCTGCTGCTGAATCAGGTGCCGCCAAATCAGAAGAAGGGGCGATCGCTGGGCCTTCTGGTGCTGGGCTCTCTGATACTGGGCCTTCTGATACTGGGCCTTCTGGTGCCGGACTCTCTGATACCTGACGCTCTGGCACAGCCGTCACCCGCGCAATATCTTCAAAGGTGACCGCGCCACCATTCGGGAGCGGGCTTGTGTCCACGGGCGGCGTATCTGCCGAGGACTCAGCCGGTAGGGAATCGGCCTCGCCGTTTGGCGTTTGGGAGGTTGGCTCATCGGGTGCTGATGCCATGGCAATTCTCCAAGAGTGGTGCAGGGTGCCCGCTGCAGACGGGTCTTGTGGGCTCGCGCGGGTTTAGTCGGGGCCGAGTCACGTCTAATTTACCACTTTGACACCAGGCTGCCGTGTGGTTTACGGTCCGATTCAGGTGGCGACTGAGATGGGGGCACCCATCATGAGGTGCTCATCATAAGGCGCCCAATAGGGGCAGTCGAGCCAGACATTATAATGTTATTCGACCAACGTTATCGGACAAGCCTACCCCAGGCATAAGACCAGAGGTGGTGAAAGCGGTGTTAAACGCAAAGCAAGCGCGAGCAGAAGGGCGACCGTGTCCATCAGTCTTTCGAAAAAGCGCGGTCTGGCGGCTTGGCGCTCTGGGATTCGGGCTAATGGCTGCGATCGCCTGTCGTCCTTCTCCCCCTGCCCTGCTAAAATCCCTGCCTCGCCCCCTCATTGCGCCCCCCTCTGTGGCCTCACAGCCCCCGGCCTCGCCCGCTCAATCTTCACCCACCCCCTCCCCGATGGATGAACAGCCGTTAGCTTTTGATTATGCGTCCGACTTCTCAGAGGGTCTGGCGGTGGTGCGCCGAGGCGAGCAATACCAGTTTATTGACCGCCAGGGAACCCCGGTATTAACCGTCGGAGAGGAATTTGTTGGGGTGTCTGCTTTTGCCGGCGATCGCGCCCTGGTCAAGACTGAAACCCTCTACGGCTACCTCAGCCGCACCGGCGCCGTGGTGGTGATGCCCCAGTATCCCAGCGCGACGCCGTTCTCAGAGGGACTAGCGGCGGTGCGCACCGGCACCAAATACGGCTACATCGACCCGGCGGGTGGCCTGGTGATTGAGCCCCAGTTTGACCTAGCAACCCCCTTCGCCTCGGGGCTGGCCGCGACGCGAGACGGCGATCGCTACGGCTACATTACCGCCAGCGGGCAGTGGGAGGTGATGCCCCAGTACGAAGATGTGGGCTCATTCTCAGAGGGTTTTGCTGCGGTGCGCCTGGATCAGCAGTGGGGCTATATCGACGCGGCGGGGGAGACGGTCATTCCAATCCAGTTCGACGGCGCCTTTGCCTTTTCCGAGTCCCTGGCCCGGGTACGGCTTGGACAGCGCTGGGGCTACGTCGACCCTGCCGGGGAAATGGCGATCGCCCCGACCTACGGGTTTGCTTCAGATTTTTCAGAGGGGCTGGCGGCGGTGCTGGTTGACAGCCGCTGGGGCTACGTTAACCCCGCCGGGGAAATGGCGATCGCGCCCCAGTTTGACTACGCCGCCCCCTTCTCAGAAGGGCGGGCGGCGGTGCTGGTCGACGGGGCGTATGGCTACATCGATGCTTCTGGAAAGACCGTTGTGGCCCCACAGTTTAGCAATGCAGGCTCGTTTTCAGAGGGCCTCACCTGGGTAGAGGAAAACGGCGTGCGCCACTACGTAGATGTGCAGGGGCAGCCCATGGGGCTCATTTCCCGATAATTAGGACCAGCGCAGCGTCAGGCCTAGCGCCTCTTCTTCCGCTTAATCGCATCCACCCGGATGGTGGAATAGTTCTCAAACCACCCCCGCTGCCAAAAGAAGACCACTAGCCCGAGGGCGATCGCTGCCATCACCACCAGCGCCACCGGGTAGCCATACTGCCAGTCCAGCTCAGGCATGTTCCACTGGGAGGCGTTGGGGTCGAAGTTCATGCCGTAGAGGCTGGTGATAAAGGTCAGGGGAATAAAGATGCCCGACACCACCGTCAGCAGCTTCATCACCTCGTTCATGCGGTTGCTGACCGAGGACAAGTACACCTCCATCAGGTTAGCGGTCAGCTCCCGGTAAGAATCCACCATGTCCATCACCTGGGCAGCGTGGTCATAGCAGTCCCGTAGATACAGGCGCACGTCTTGACTGATTAAATGTCCCCCGTCCCGCATCAGCAGGTGGATGGCGTCCCGCTGGGGCCAAATGGCGCGGCGCAGGGCCAGCAGCTCCCGCCTGATGGCGTAAATCTCTTCCACCGTATGGCGGGTGGGGTTAAGCACCACATGATCTTCCAAGTCCTCTAGCCGCTCGCCGTAGTCCTCCAGCACCGGGAAAAACCCGTCCACAATGGTGTCGAGTAGGGTATAGGCCAAATAGTCGGCCCCCCGCTGCCGCACCTCCCCCCGGTTGAAACGGATGCGATCGCGCACCGGCTGAAAGGTGTCGTGCTCGGGCTCTTCCTGTACCGTGAGCAGGTAGTTGGGCCCCAAGATGAAGCTCACCTGCTCGCTGACGAAGCCCCGCTCATCTGAGGTGGGAATCACCATGCGGGCAATAATCAGCATCTGGTCGCTGTATTCTTCTATCTTGGGCCGCTGGGGCACATTCACCACGTCTTCAAGCACCAGCGGATGGAGCTTAAACAGCGCCCCTAGCCGTTTTAGAATGTCTTCACTGCCCAACCCATGGACATCTACCCACGAAATGGTTTCCGATTCGAGAGACTCGCGGCACAGCTCGGGCTCTTCCAAAATCTTGCGCTGGGCCTGCTCTGCACTGTAGTCAATCAGGGTGATCTGAGGAAAGGGAGAATCGGCGGGAATGTCCAGCGTCCCCGGCAGGCTCCCAGGTTTATCGGAGTAGTAATCGTCCAGGTACGTTCTCTCGGGCTCTTGCTCTGAACCGTTAGGCGATTGCCAGGGCAGGTTAGTCATGGTGTGCGGGGAGTAAACTAGGGTCGCTGCAGCGCAAGCATATCAAGAAGCGATCGCCGCCAATGTAACGGAACGTATTCGAGGGGGGCAAGCAGGACCCAAACAACCCAGTTATTTAGTACAATTGATCTGTATAGATTGCCTCACGCTGACTAATTCACGCTAACTAAGTTCGAGACTGGATTAGGCTGCAGCAGCGACTGAGCTATACGACATTCACTTTCCACTCTGCAATTGTCCCCTTGACTAATCGTAAAGCATTCACTATTGGTGACATAGGCATCCACTGAGGCAAGCATGGCTAAAGCGACAAACGACCAAAACTCTGAAAAGCAAAAAGCGCTAGACCTAGTGCTTACCCAAATCGATCGTAACTTTGGCAAAGGCACCATCATGCGTCTTGGCGACGCCGGCCGCATGAAGGTCGAGACAATCCCCACTGGGGCATTGACCCTGGACTTGGCTTTGGGGGGCGGCCTGCCTAAGGGGCGCGTCATCGAGATTTACGGCCCTGAAAGTTCGGGTAAGACCACGGTGGCGCTCCACGCCCTGGCTGAGGTGCAGAAAACGGGGGGCATTGCCGCCTTTGTGGACGCGGAACACGCGCTAGATCCCTACTACGCCGCCAATTTAGGCGTCGATATTGAGAATCTTCTGGTCTCCCAGCCGGACACCGGAGAATCGGCGCTGGAAATTGTCGATCAACTCATTCGCTCCAACGCCATCGACCTGGTGGTGGTGGATTCGGTGGCGGCGCTCGTCCCCCGGGCTGAAATTGAGGGGGAGATGGGGGATACCCACGTAGGTCTGCAGGCGCGCCTGATGAGCCAGGCGCTGAGGAAAATTACGGGCAACATCGGCAAGACGGGCTGTAGCGTCATCTTCTTGAATCAGCTCCGCCAGAAAATTGGCATCTCCTACGGCAACCCAGAAACCACCACAGGCGGCAACGCCCTCAAATTCTACGCCTCCGTCAGGCTCGATATCCGCCGCATTCAGACGCTGAAGCGGGGCACTGAGGAATACGGCATTCGGGCCAAGATGAAGGTCGCCAAAAATAAGGTGGCCCCGCCTTTCCGCATCGCGGAATTTGACGTCATCTTCGGTAAGGGCATTTCCTCCATGGGCTGCGTGCTCGACCTCGCAGAAGAGACCAACATTATTACCCGTCGCGGTGCCTGGTACAGCTACAACGGGGATAACCTGGCCCAAGGTCGAGATAATACCGTGAAGCACCTCGAAGAGAATCCTGAGTTTGCCCAGGACATCGAGCGGCAGGTGCGGGAAAAGCTAGAGCTGGGCGTTCAAGTGTCTGCCACGTCTGTGGTGCCGCCCGAGCAGGATGAGGATGAGTCCAACGGAAGCGTTGCCGATGCCGACCTCACCACCAACGGCACCCTGCCGCTGGACGGTGTAGCGGATAAGGCTGCAGCCGCGACCCCGGAGGCTTCTGATGATAAGGCCCCTGAGACAGCGACAACGACCACGACAAAGCGGGGGCGGCGTAAATCGACGAAGTCTCAGGCCTAGCGTCTGTAGCCTCAGCCCTATCTAGCTAGGGCATCCGCCTATACAGCGGCGGCGGTGCTCAACCCCAAGTGCTCGAGCAGCCGCGCCACATCTAGCTCATCGGCGGTCATCTCTCGGATGTACTGCACCTTGATGGCGTCGTGGAGGTTGACGTGGCCAAAGGTCTTTTCAATGATTTCCACGGTCGTCAAGGTGTCTAGATCAACGGTGAGAATCGGCACCTCCAAGTCTTCCGCCCGGTTAAGGACCTCCTGGGTTGGGGCAATGTGACCCGTCAAAATGAGGCAGTGGGTAGAGGTCTCCAGGGCAGCCAGCTGCAGGTCGGTGCGATCGCCGCCGGTGACCACCGCCATGTGGCGCGCCTTACGAAAATACTTGAGGGCAGAGTTGACGTTCATGGCGCCGATTTTGAGGGTTTCTACCATCAAATTGAGCCGGTCAGAGCGGCAGAGCACCTCGGCCTTGAGCTGGTGCACTAGCTCCCTAACGCTGACGCTCATCAAAATTTCGCTATGGGGCAGCACGCCGTATACCGGGATGCCTTTGGCAGCCAGAAACGGGCAGATAGCCGCCTTTACGGAGTCAATATCGTCTGCGGGAACGTCGTTAATCACCACCCCACAGAGGCGATCGCCTAACTGGGCCTTGGCCACGAGAACGCTATCGACCAGGGAGATGGCCTCATATCGCGTGACCAGAAGCACCTGCGCATCGAGGACCTGAGCCATTTGCTCAACCGCAAGGTCAAATAGCGTTCCCTCGCGCAGGGTTCCGGGACCCTCTAAGATCACTAGGTCGCTGTCGGTTCGATATCGCTGCAGCTGGGCTGGGTAGTCTTGCGAGTCATCCCCCAACATCCGCTTCTGAATTGTTTGAGGGTTTAGAGAAAGCAGCGTAGGTTGTGACACGATGCCCAGCGTCTCAGCAATGCAGCGGCTGTCTTCGTCACTCATTGCGCTACCGGTTTCTGAACTGAGCGGCTTACCGTAGGCGAGGGTCAAGCCCGCTTTCTGGGCCTGAAATGCGATACCAAGAACGGTCGCCGATTTCCCGCTATATGCTTTTGTAGACCCAACAATCAGACACTTTGCGGACGTCACCATGCACAGCTCTCCCAATAATTACTGATGCAAACAGCTTGGCATAAATCGCCTGGCACAAGTAGCAGGCCTCTTGGTCTCACATCTCGATCGCCCGTCTTGGTCTCCCACAGTATGAAAGCATCATGCCGATGCCTAAACTGCTAGCTAGGTGGATCTGATGTGCAGCAAATGCTCTAACGAGCTAAGACATTTGCGCACTCTGTCGCCTATGCTTTTCAGGGCTTACCTCCAAGCCTGTTGTCCTAAGCGACAGAGCCAACTTGATAAGTATTTTAACTTAGGCGATCGCAGAAATCTCATAAACCCTGCAGTAATCACAATGACGGATAGAAACGAGCGTGTCCGCTAAATCCGCTATGATGTTTAGTCCCTGCCGCTGACCGCTGGTATGTGCTAAGCGTCCTGGAAGCCTCCATCCCTAACCCTTCCCTCAGAATTGGGGGAAGGGAACCGGTCTCCCCTCTCCCAATCCTGGGAGAGGGATTGGGGGTGAGGGCCACGCTGAACACTCACGACCGCCGTGTCAGCGGCATAACCTCAGACCTAAATCTGTCGTTATGCCTCTATCCTCCCCTAAAAGCGTTGAGCAAGCGCTTGGGCTTCACTGCATTCTTGAGCTCCACGGGTGCCCTGCGGCACTGCTAAACGATAAAGACTTTATCTGCCAAAGCCTGAGAGAGGCCGCCCGCAAAGCAAACTCTACCCTACTGGGTGAGGTTAGCCATCGTTTTGAGCCACAGGGCGCGACGGCGCTGGCGCTGCTAGCCGAGTCTCATATTTCGATTCATACCTGGCCAGAAACCGGCTATGCAGCGGTGGACGTGTTTACCTGTGGCCAAGACACGACGCCGAGACAAGCCTGTCAATATCTAATTCAGGCGCTTCAGGCTGCGCAGCATACCCTGCAGGTTATTGCCAGAGGTGCGAGCGCCTCAGCGCTCAAATCGTGAAGCCGTACTATAGGTAGATAGATCTCCCGCAAGGTGTAATGAGCATCCCCCTCGAAGCGAGCTTTTGGTTAAGTGAATACATTACTCCGTGGGATCTCTACGCCCACGGCATCACCCGCGTTTTAGCGCAGCAAAAGACGCCGTTCCAGCAGATGTCTATCGTGGAGTCAGGCGCTTACGGGAAGGCCCTCATCCTCGACGGGAAATGGCAGTCTTGCACAGGGGATGAGTTTTTGTACCACGAGGGCTTGGTGCACCCGGCCATGATTATGGACAGGCTGGGCGTTCCGCCAAATCAGCCGCCAAATCAGCCCCAAGATCAGCCCAGACGCGTGCTGGTGCTAGGGGGTGGGGAAGGGGCGACCCTGCGGGAGGTGCTGCGCTGGCGGAGCGTGGAACAGGTGGTGATGGTGGATATTGACGGCGCCGTGGTGGAGAGCTGTCGGCAGCACTTGCCCGAGATGCACCAAGGGGCTTTTGACGACCCGCGAACCACTATGGTGATTGAAGATGCGATCGCCTTTGTGGCCCGCTGGCGAGAGTCGGTTTCCCGTGCTGAGGCGCCGCTCTGGGACGTCATCATCTCGGATTTGAGCGACCCCATTGAGTCTGGGCCTGCCTTCCCCTTATTCACGCAAGAGCATTTTGAGGACTTAAAGCATATTCTCTCACCCAGAGGCGTACTGGCACTGCAGGCCGGGCCGACTGCACCTGCCGAGATGCACCTGCACACCCGACTCGTCCGCACCCTATCCACGGTATTCTCGTTTACTTTGCCCTATACCTGCTACGCCATGAGCTTTGGCTCGCCGCTGGGATTCGTGCTGGCGTCGATGCAGCCGCTGTCCGCTCGGCCCGATTGTGACGCCGTCGATCGGCTGCTGGCGAGCGATGTGGCCGGGGAACTTCGGGCTGTGGACGGGATGGCCCTGCTGGGGATGCTGAATATTCCCCGTCATCTGCGGCGGGCGATCGCAGCAGAGACTCAGATTTATACGATGAACGCGCCCCCCAAGCCCCTGGGGCGTGGCGTCATGGAATCTTGATATAGAGTTTTGATATGAAATTTTAATTTGGCGAGATGTGGCTTTAAAGGGTTCTATAGACCAATATTGGGTTGACACCCTACGCTATAAATTCTTAATTTAAGATTTAGATACTAGACGTTACCGGTCAGGTCAGCTATGGAATCAATTGGATATCTCTACGGCCTCGCTGCCCAGGACTGGGAAGCCCCTGCCCCAGCACACGCTGAAAATGCCCTTGGCGGAGCGCTGCTCCCGGCGGAAGGTATTAAGCAAGCTGTGGATGCAGCCTCTCGCCATGCTGTAACCTTGGCCTGCGGAGCCTCCTTGGCCCTAGCCACCGGTACCACGGCAGCCGCACTGCAGCGGGGTGACTCTGGCATCACCGTCACGCAACTTCAGCAAGATTTGGCGGCAATCGGGGCTTATGACGGTCCGGTCACTGGGTTCTACGGGTCCCTAACCGAAGCTGCTGTTCAAGATTTTCAACTGTCTCAAGGGCTCGCGGCGGATGGCGTAGCTGGCTCCAACACCCTCGCTGCGATTCAGGGTCCGGCTGTCGCACCTTCCTCTCCAGCAAGCGATAGCGCAAATTTTTTAGCCCGAGGCAATCAGGGCAGCGCCGTGGGTGACTTACAGACTGCGATGTCTACTGCTGGATATTACAGCGGCCCCATTACGGGCTACTTCGGCACCCTGACCGAGGATGCGGTCATTCGCTTTCAGCAGGCCAACGGCCTCACTGTAGACGGCATTGCGGGTCCGGTAACCCTAGCCGAGCTTGCCGTAGAGCAGCCGTCAGGCGTCGCGGTGCTCAACGTGGCTCAGCCTGCCGTTGTTGCCGTGCAGCCCGCCGTTGCACCGGTGCAGCCTGTGGTCGTACCCGCTCCCGCCGTCGGCGATGTGCTCTACTTAGGCGATCGCGGCCAGGCAGTCTTAAGCTTGCAGACCCAGCTTGCTGAAATTGGATACTACAGCCGTCAGCGTTTAACCGGCTACTACGGAAGCTCTACAGAAGCTGCTGTCAAACGGTTCCAGGAGGCCAGCGATCTCGTGGTTAACGGCATTGCCGGCCCGCTGACCCTAGAGAAGCTCCAAGAGCGGCTCAGCCAGGGAGCCTAGGCTAGCTTTATGGCCGTGATCCAGTCTTGATAGGCAGGATCGCGGTTCTCCGTGATAGCGGTGAGGGTTTCCCGAAGCTGTTCAGTGATAGGCCTGTGGGTCGGCAGCAGGTAGTTCTCAATCCGCTTCACTGGCGTGATTTTAGCGGCGGTACCGCTGAGAAACACTTCATCGGCAATCAGCAGCTCAGATTTGTCGATTGGACGCTCTTTAATAGGGATGTCGAGGGTTTTGGCGATCGCCAGCACGCTGTCGCGGGTAATCCCCTCTAGAATGTCTTGATCAAATCCTGGCGTGATAATGGTGCCATTACGGACGATGAAGATGTTCATGCCCGTAGCCTCGCTGACTTTCCCTTGGGAATTCAGCAAAATTGCCTCATCAAAACCAGAATCGACAGCTTCGGTCTTAGCTAGGGATGAGGTGATATAGGCCCCACTGATTTTCCCCCGCAGCGGTAGGCTGCGGTCTTCCTGCCGGTACCAAGAGCCAATGCGGCAGCTGACGCCTTCTGGGGAGAGATAATCGCCTAGCTCAATGCCGTAGATGAAAAAGTTCTTTTGTACGTTGTGGAGCCGAGGGGCGATACCTAAGTCTGAGGTGTAGACGAACGGTCGAATGTAAAAAGAGGTGTCGGGCCGATTTTTCTGCACAAACTCTAAAATCACCGAGCGAATTTTGTCCGCAGGTAGGTCGTAGTGCAGGAAGCGGGCGCTGGCACTGAGGCGATCGCAGTGGCGATCGAGGCGGAACAGCAGCACTTGGCCAGGGTTTTGCGGGTCGGGCAGGCCGCGCATACCGCCGAAAGCGCCTGTGCCATAGTGCAGGGCGTGGGTAGCAATGGAAATATTAGCCTGCTCGAACGGGACAAATTGATTTTCGAAGTAGGCAATAGGCAAAAAGCTATGCATGGGGCAGACTCGTTTGAGGATAGTAAGTTGAGTTTTGACCCATAGTATCTGATGTTGCGGGACGTGTCGCCTGCAGAAACAGCATGTAGAGATACTGTGCGGTAGGTCACCCGTCTCAGTTCCCAAAAGCTGATTAAATATTATGTGTATTTCTCCAGGAGAAGCATATGTGCTATCTCAAAAGACGGCTGTGTTCATTAATCGCCGTGCTGTTAATTTGGACCGCTTGGGGTAGTCCTAGCTACGCTCAAACGGCGGATGCCCAAAGCCCCATTGTGATCGAGGCGGAAAGCATGGATCTGCAAAATTATGTGCTGGAATACTTTCCCTTTGCCTCTCTAGAGAGCGCCACCAACGGAAACGTTATTAGCCTAATTGACAAGTCTGCAGACCCCGAGAAGATCTTGGACCGTGGAACGGCGACGACCGTTTTTGAGCAGCAGCCAGGCCTCTATGACATTCAAGTTACCTACTACGACGAGAACGATGGCGTCGGCCAAATCCAGTTTCTGAAGAACGATGTGGAAATTGGAACGGTTCTTCTGAACGATTCTCCTAGGGGAAATTCACCGACAGCCGCAAACCGAAAGTCTGCAGTGATTGCCTCTAATGTAACTCTGGCCCAGGGCGATCGCTTGACCCTTGCGGGATTGAGCGATCCCAACCCCACACCGCAAAATCCCATTATTGGCGAGTTCACTCGTATCGATTCAATGGAGCTCATTTTGGACAGCGCGCCGCCCCTAGTCCCCGACCTCAGCGCACAGGCGGTTGAGGATGGGCCAGAGGTCCTCATTGCTGTACCCGGTGAGCCGGGTATGACCTACACCCTGATGAGCCAGCCCACCAATGAGGCCGGGCAGCCAGAGGGTAGCCTGCAGCCCCAAGAAATCACCGTTCCAGCAGTCCGCCCCGATGCCATTACCTTAGAGGCCGAAACGCTGGCCCTTGAAGGGTACGGCATGGATGGCCGCTTCCCCGTGGAAGGTATTAGCCTAATTTTCCGTGAGAACGGCGAAATCGTCAGGGTCGATGAGGGCGTCGCTGAAGGCCCATTTAGCGGACCAAGTGGAACCTATGACGTTGAGATGGGCTACTACGACGAAAGCGATGGCCAGGGAAGCCTAGAGGTTCTTCTGGGGGGGCGTTCTGTGGCGCAGCTCACTCTAGACGAGGATCTGGCCGGCGGGACTCCCAATCCAGCTAACTTCATAGAGCGTCAGGTTGTAGCCGAGATACCCCTCAACGAAGGGGATACCTGCACGATTGTTGGAAAGCGAAATGCAGAAGAAGGGGCCCGGGTGGACTACATCCGATTTGTGTCCCAGCCGATTTCTCCAGGACCTATTCAGCCATTCGTGTTTGACCCTGGGGATGATTTCCAAGATTTAGGCGAGGGCCAAAGCCGAGTAGTTACAGCAGCGTACCGCGCGACCAATGCTGACGGCGCAGTGAGCGACGATGGGGCGATCGCCGTTACAACTCAGGGTGTGAATGATGAGCCGGTAATCGGTACGGATACGGGCACGCTCACAGAGTGTGGTGACACCAATGGAGATGGCCTGTTAAAAACTGGCGGCACCCTCACAATCTCTGACGTTGACTCCGGCGAATCAGGCTTTTCTGCAGCTTCGCAAGCCGGGACTTTTGGAACTTTCCAGAT
This sequence comes from Elainellaceae cyanobacterium, assembly GCA_050330955.1. Lineage (GTDB taxonomy): Bacteria > Cyanobacteriota > Cyanobacteriia > CAKZMO01 > CAKZMO01 > JBCCAG01. The sequence continues at coordinate 15,822 of JBHJHJ010000185.1, forward strand.
TGATGAAGCAGGGAACTGGCGCTACGAAGCCGACCTGAACCAGCCGGACATTCTAGATCTGGAGAAAGGTCAAAAGCTCACTGAGACTTTTTCTGTCACGAGCTTGGATGGCACTCAAAAGTCCGATGCGGTCTCTGTGGATATCGACGGCGTGTTTAGAGCGCTTACGGTGGTTCCACTCAATCCGAAAGCAACTTATCTGTTCACCAATCAAGACCCTGATGCTATAGACGTATCGGCCATAGAGCTACCGTCAGAGATCAGTCCAGGTGACACAATCAAGCTAGAGTCCGTTGGTTCCTTCTTTTTCTTCGAGGGCAGTGACCCAACGCGCCGTGCTTTTGATGAAATGGTGGGCGTTTTTAGCGCAACGGATCAGCTCGGTCCGCTGAAGGACGCCAGTGGTCGAAATAATATTGCCAGGGTTGTGGACGCCATCGACGCTGGGGAAGACACCCAAACTGGACGCACCTCTCAAGGACTCATCAAAACTGATATTCCTCAAGACTTTGCGATAGTGTCCACCCGGATCCAGGTTCCTGCCGGGGCCCGCTACCTCTTTGTCTCTCCCAGAGACAGCTTCTTCGGGGACAATTCAGTCAACGGAAACTGGGCAATCCGCATTAGTGTTCGAGACTGCGCGTCTTGATTGAGCGAGGGAGTGGTAATTTTTTCCCTCCTAAGTAACTGAACTTATGTAAGTAATGCTGCCTCCTGGCCCAACGGCTGGGGGGCAGTTTTCTATTGCGCTGCCCCTGTGACAAGCAGCAGACTACGGACGGTCTGCCTCGGTGGCATCCTGAGCCAGATCAAACGTGACCATCACGGGGAAATGGTCGCTTTTCACCGCCGTATCAGGGCAGTAGGGCGTATCGGCGTAGGGAATTGTCGCGGCGGTGACGGGCCAGCGGGCGGCTTCGTTGGCTACAAAAACGAAATCGAGCACGCTGTTATAGCGATCGCTGCAGTAGGTGGTGGTCAGGGGCTGGGGGCGCACCCAGGTAAAGATCCCCTCCGCTGTCATCAGGTCAAACCCTAAATCTCGCTTCCCCGCGTCCCCCGCTTCCACATCAAAATCGAAGTTGTAATCTCCCACCGCAATCACCGGCAGCGGCAGCGATCGCCCCCACTGATTCAGCCAGCGTGCTTGCTGATGCCGCTTTTCTGCGTCCGAGCGGTAGAGGTGGTTCACCATAAATAAAAACTGCTGCGCCGTCTCACGAATCTGGAACTGAGCCACCAGCGGGGCCCTCACGCGCCCTTCAAAGCTCAGCTCCTCCAGCTCCTCGAAGGCGATCAGCTCGAGCAGTGCCTCATTGTAAATAATCGCCAGGCGATCGCCCCCGCCCGTGCTGCCGAAGATCGTAGTGAAGTTGGCCCCCTCTCCCGCTTCTGCCCCTTCTTCCAGTACCCCGATCCAGCCCTCGTTCTGCACCTCAGAAAGTCCCCACAGGTCGACCCCAGACAGCGGAGCAAAATATTCTCTGGCCAGGTAGGCCGGGGCCGCATCTCCCGACTCTAGGTTAAAGCCGACGACGGTGAGTTCTGAAGCGTCTGCCTGCCCTCGGAGCTGCTCTTGAAGGGCGAGAAGGTCCTCTAGCTCTGGACTGCCGGCACATCCCCCCATAGCGCTCCCCCCCAAGAGTAGGCCAGCCAAGAGCGCAGCCCGCGCAGCTATCGAGTCATGCCATACCCTCAGCGGTCTCAGAGAGATAACTCTTTGAAGATAGAGGCCTACATTATGCGCTTTTCCCTCTAAGCTCAATGTCTCTTGGCGACAAGGTTTCAGAGAATCAAGGGGGGGAAGCTCGACTTGTGTGGTCTCAGAGAAAATCATAAAAGTAATGCATGGCGCGGTGCAGAAGTCTCCCCCCATGGTATCGACTTTGGTTTCTCAGCGATCGCTCATGCGGCCATTAGGACAATCTTATTTCTGGAATAGTTCCCCCTAAGATTATCTCCTTAGGCTTAGTACAGTTAAAGCGCTGGGGCATGCCCTGGTTGGCGACATTCACCGACACCCTAATCCACGCCAGATTGGTTAACGCGAATATTATGACGACTACCTTCAACTGGACCGCTCAGTCAACGACCGGCAAATCCCACGCGCTTGGTGCTGGCCGACTCTTTAGGGGCAATCAGCGCGTTAGCGATTCCGCCCAGTCAGGGGTGAAGGATGCTACTCAGTCAAAGGTTGAAGATACTGCTCAACCTAAGGTTGAAGATGCCATTACCGTTCACCAAGTGGCTATGACCTACGGAGCAGGTAAGCGGGCGACTCAGGTGCTCCACAATGTCAGCCTAGCGGTAACCCCAGGGGATATCCACTTACTCATGGGGCCCTCCGGCTCTGGAAAGACCACCCTGCTGTCCATCATGGGGGGAATTCTGCGGCCCACCCAGGGGCAGGTTTACCTCCAGGGAACCGACATTACCCGCCTGAACCGAAAAGCGCTCGCTCGCTTCCGCCGCCAAAATATTGGCTTCATCTTCCAGGGATTTAACCTGTTTGGCGCCATGACCGCCACTGAGAATATTGAGGTGATCCTGAAGATGAAGGGATGGAGCCGGCGCGCGGCTCGTCTGGAGGCTCAGACACTGCTAGAGGAAGTCGGCCTAGGAGATAAGCTAAATCATCTTCCACGGGATCTCTCAGGCGGACAAAAGCAGCGAGTTGCGATCGCTCGTGCCCTAGCCGGGGAGCCGCCGCTGATTATGGCTGACGAACCCACCTCAGCGCTGGACTCCCACAGCGGCCAAGCGGTAATTGAGCTACTGCGCCGGCTGGCTAAAGAGAAGGGACGCACGGTGCTGATGGTGACCCATGACCCCCGACTACAGTCTGTGGCCGACCAAGTCGTGTATCTTGAAGATGGTCGGCTGATGCCGCCTGCCTCACTACGATCAGAGCTGCCGCAATCTGAGATACCCCACCCCCATGAGCTGGAGCTTGTTGCCTAAAGTTATTGCCGGTTTGCTGGCGCTTCCCGTACTGCTCGTCGGTACTTCTGGGGTTGCGGAAACGCCGAGCGATCGCCAGCAGCTCGATGAGACCGGCGTTTGCCCCGGCTGCGACCTCATTAGGGCCGATCTCACCCAGCGAGACCTGCGGCAGGTTGATCTAACCGGTGCTGATATTCGCTTCAGCCGTCTCAGTGGGGCAAATCTCAACAGTGCCACGCTGCAGGCCGCTGACTTAAGCTGGTCTTTGTTAGGGCAGACGTCTCTTCGAGGCAGCAATTTACGGGAGGCCCGGCTCTATCGCACCGATTTCAGCGGAGCTGACCTCAGTCGGGTTCGGCTGCAGGAGGCCAACTTACATCAGGCTAATCTGGCCGGTGCTAGCTTGGTGGGCGCTAGTCTGCAGGGCGCTTTTATGGCAGGGGCTAACCTGGCTGGCGCCGATTTGACGCAGGCCCGCTTGACCGATGCTATAGTCCAGCCAGCACAGCTTCAGGCGGCGCTCCTCTGCAATACGATCATGCCCAACGGACGAACCAATAACCGCGACTGTTGACGTGGACGGTAATCGTGAAAAAAGGGGCGCACGGTCGTGCGCCCCTACGGGTTTGGAATAAATTAACCTAACCTAAACCATTTTCCGGTCCAAACGGGGTTTAGTAGGTCTCAACGTGCCAGCGGTGCTCCTTCTTCTTGATCTCGCGCTGGTATTCCTTCCAGTCAATGCCTTCCTTAGCCGCCTCAGCCGAAAGCGCCTCGTCGATGCCGTCTTCCATACCCTTCAGACCACAGATGTAGGTGTGGGTCTTTTTGTCCTTGATCATCTCCCACAGCTCAGCGGCGTGCTCCGCAACGCGGTGCTGAATGTACATCTTGCCGCCGTCCTGGTTCTTCTGCTCTCGGCTGATGGCGTAGGTGAGACGGAAATTGTCTGGGTACTTCTCCTGCATTGCCTCTAGCTCCTCTTTGTAGAGGATGTTGGGCGTAGTGGGAATGCCGAAGATGAGCCAGGCCTTACCCCGGTAGCTGTTGTAGTCGGGGTTGAGCTGCCGCTCATCTTCTTTGAACATCCGCCACAGGTAGGCCCGAAATGGCGCGATCCCCGTGCCTGTCGCCATCATGATGACGTTAGCGTCCTCGTCATCGGGCAGCAGCATCTCCTTACCAACCGGACCCGTAATCTGCGCCTCAGCGCCCACGGGCAGATTGCAGAGGAAGGTCGAGCAAACGCCCTTCACGGTCTCACCGGTCTCCGGGTGCTTGTACTCAAGCTGACGCACGCAGAGGGACACGGTGTCGTCGTCGAGCTTGTCGCCATGGCGGGTAGATGCGATGGAGTAGAGGCGCAGCTTATGGGGCTTGCCGTTCTCGTCGGTGCCGTCGGGGATGATGCCGATGCTTTGCCCTTCTAGGTAGCGCATATCGCTATTCGACACATCAAACGTGATGTGCTGCACATCCCCAGAACCCCCTTCACCCACTAGGGCATAGTTCTCGATGCATTTGCCTATTAAAGGATCTTTGGGACGGTAAATATTAACCGGGATATCTTGCTTTTTTTCTTTTGCTTGAGTCATGTTTTTTTCGCTTTGCTGAGTTTCTGGGCCACCATTACCTGTGTCGCCATTAACCAAACCTTGCATCGCACCGTCATCCGTAATGGGATAGATGCCCACGATTTTGCCACCCAAACGAGTGATTCGCTGCATCTCCTCGTTCATCCGGTCGTAGGGAACCGTGATTCGGACGGTACCACTGTTGCGGATGGGATAGTTTAGCTGGTCAGTGGCGCTGTTTTGACGCAGACCCTCGACTTCGTAGACAAAGAGCCGGGCGCCGTACTCCGTATTGCTAGAACTTCCGCCGACTGCGTTTGGTTTATACATATCCGTCCAAAATGCCTTTATCTGCTATACATTGAATGTGGCGCGACCGAACCGTCCACGCCGTTGCCCCTGTCGATTTCAGCCATGCGGCAAACTTTCGAAGTGCGACGGAAGGAATCTGACAGTGAAGCAGTTTTTATTAGCCTAGCATTGACAAGCCATCTGAACGAACTGGGCTTTGGCACAAGGTCTACATCTGTAATAACTTATGAGCGCTGCGAGAGCCTGCATTCTTCATGTTTTTCACGCTTTCTCTAAGTCAGCGATCGCCCACAAATCACGGCACTTGAAGGATGGTTAGAGCGTCGCTATCTGTAGCAACAAACTAGCAATCAATCTCGCTTCACGCTGTAAAGAATGTTGCTGTTTGGGTTCCATTGGGGCTTAAGTAGGCCTTGAGTGTCTAAAGGGGATCTGGGCTGTGGAGGCTTGACATCTCAACCAAAACGACCTCAAACCGGCGGGGTCCTTCACAAACTCGCCTCAGGTCAGCCAAAGAGAATCTCAGCCCAGATAAGCCTTGTAGTGGGGATCGGCTTCTGGTAATATCAACGGTGATATCTAGTACTAAATACTTACGTTTTTGGTGCAGATTTGTCTACCCAAGCGATCGCTACGGCGCTGACGGGTTGTCAGCAAAGCCGTGGGAGCTCTTCGGCCCGAGATACCATCAATCCATTGCAATTAAGCCCAAACGTCTTTGCGTCTTCTGGATAAAGGTTGTTGATCGCGGACCGCCAAGTTCAGTGGAATGGTATCTACATTGGTTTTGCAGGTGCAACTGGTGATGCTGATGCTGGTATTGTACACATAGCATCTCAATGTGAATTTCCTTGTGTGAGGCGGCTCACACATTTGGCGGGAGGTCAGGGCGATTTTGCTCAATCCTAGCTTCTAGTATGGATGTTTTGCTGTTTGTTCATAGTTTATTAAGACTGTTTGTTGAGGGAGCCTAATGAGTAAGCCAGACCGGGTGGTTTTGATTGGTGTTGCTGGAGATTCTGGGTGCGGTAAGTCTACATTCTTGCGCCGCCTAAGTGATTTATTCGGCGAAGAGTTTATGACGGTGATCTGTCTAGACGACTACCACAGCTTAGATCGTAAGGGACGGAAAAAAGCTGGCGTGACTGCGCTGAATCCAAAGGCAAATAACTTTGATCTGATGTATGAGCAGGTCAAGGCGATTAAAGCAGGGAACGCCATCGACAAGCCAATCTACAACCATGAGACTGGCGAACTTGACCCTCCCGAGCGTGTTGAGCCCAACCACATCGTTGTTATTGAGGGTCTGCACCCGATGTATGACGAGCGGGTGCGCGGGCTGCTGGACTTTAGCGTTTACCTCGACATCAGCGACGAGGTCAAGGTGGCTTGGAAGATTCAGCGGGATATGGCTGAGCGGGGTCACACCTACGAAGACGTCATCGCTTCCATCAACGCCCGTCGCCCCGATTTCGAGGCCTACATCGACGTCCAGAAGCAGTACGCCGACGTCGTTATCCAGGTGCTGCCCACGAACCTCATCCCTGACGACAAAGAGCGCAAGATTCTGCGGGTGCGCCTCATTCAGCGAGACGGTAAGGAAGGCTTCGATCCGGTCTACCTATTTGATGAGGGGTCAACCATCAACTGGACGCCCTGTGGTCGTAAGTTGACCTGCTCTTACCCTGGTTTTCGCATGTACTACGGGCCTGATGCCTACTTCGGCAACGAAGTCTCCGTGCTTGAGGTAGACGGTCAGTTTGACAAGCTGGAAGAAATGATTTACGTCGAGAGCCACTTGAGCAACACTTCGGCTAAGTTCTACGGCGAAATGACCGAGCTGCTGCTCAAGCACCGCGAGTATCCCGGCTCTAACAACGGCACCGGGCTGTTCCAGGTGCTTGTGGGCATGAAGATGCGGGATACCTACGAGCAGCTTATCGCTCAAAAGGCACCGGCAGCAGCGACGGCGTAGCGATCGCGACCTACTGCCCAAAATGGCAGCTGATGAGGGGGTGGGCGATCGCCAAAGGCGGTGATGCCCGCCCCCTCGCCTGTCTTACAACAGCCTTAGGGCCATAGCATCCGAACCTAATGGCTTCAGTCACCCGTGGAGTGCGAGCAGCCATTACCCACAAACCCACGCATTAGGACATTGCCCCCCAATGGACATCAAAGCCGCCGTTGCCCTCCAGGCCGAAGCCCCGCTCTCCCTCGAAACCGTTCAGCTCGAAGGGCCCAAAGCTGGCGAAGTGCTGGTCGAAATCAAGGCTACAGGCGTCTGCCACACCGACGCCTACACCCTCTCTGGCAAAGACCCGGAGGGGCTATTCCCCACAGTTCTTGGCCATGAAGGTGCTGGGGTTGTGGTGGAGGTGGGGCCAGCGGTGACCAGCATCAAACCTGGGGATCATGTTATTCCGCTCTACACGCCGGAATGCCGCCAGTGCGAATACTGCCTTAGCCTGAAGACCAACCTGTGTCAGGCGATTCGAGGTACCCAGGGCAAGGGGGTCATGCCGGATGGCACCAGCCGATTTTCCTTAGGCGGCAAGCCCCTGTACCACTACATGGGCACTTCGACGTTCGCCCAGTACACGGTGCTGCCGGAGATTGCGGTGGCTAAGATTCGCAAGGATGCTCCCTTCGAGAAGGTATGCTACATCGGCTGCGGCGTTACCACAGGTGTGGGAGCGGTGATCAACACGGCCAAGGTGGAGCCCGGGGCAAACGTGATTGTGTTTGGGCTGGGGGGCATCGGGCTCAATGTTATTCAGGCCTGCCGCATGGTGGGGGCCAACCAAATTATTGGGGTGGACATCAACCCCGACAAAAAGGCGATCGCCGAGTCCTTTGGCATGACGCACTTCGTCAACCCCAGAGAAGTGGAGGGGGACCTGGTGCCCTACCTAGTCAACCTCACCGGCGGCGGCGCAGACTACACCTTTGAGTGTGTGGGCAACGTGAAGCTCATGCGTCAGGCCCTAGAGGCGTGCCACAAGGGCTGGGGGGAGAGTGTGGTCATTGGCGTGGCGGGGGCTGGGGAGGAGATCAGCACCCGACCGTTTCAGCTCGTGACGGGCCGGGTGTGGCGGGGGAGCGCCTTTGGCGGGGCGAGGGGCCGCACGGATGTGCCGAAGATTGTGGACTGGTACATGGAGGGCAAAATCAACATTGACGACTTGATTACCCACGTGATGCCGGTGGAGCAGGTGAATGAGGCATTTGAGCTAATGCACAAGGGCGAGTCGATTCGCACGGTGCTGACGTTTTGAGGAACCCGAGCGCCACGAAACTCTAAAACTGATTAACTAAAACTGATCAACGCCGAGGAATTTGGCGGCCTTTTGAGCGGCTCCCTCCCCACAGGTGCGCGGGGTCGGAAAGATCTTGCTGGGATTGGCCAGTCCTTTGGGATTAAACGCCTGCCGCACCCGCTGCATCGTGTCTAGGTCCGCCTCAGAGAACATGTTGGCCATGTAGCAACGCTTATCGGCGCCGATGCCGTGCTCGCCGGAGATGCTGCCCCCTACCTGGACGCACAGCTTGAGGATATCTCCTCCTAGCTCTTCCACAGCTTCAAGCTGCCCGGTCACTGAGTTGTCATAGAGAATCAGCGGGTGCAGATTGCCGTCTCCCGCGTGGAAGACGTTGGCTACGGCGTAGCCATGGCGGCGGCTGAGGGCTTCGATTTCTTGGAGGACCTGGGGCAGTTTGGTGCGAGGAATAACGCCGTCCTGAACGTAGTAGTCGGGGCTGATTTTACCCATGGCGGCAAACGCCGCTTTGCGGCCCTTCCACACCCGGAGGCGCTCTTCTGGCTGGGTGGCGGTGGTGATGCTGCGCGCTCCATTTTGGCGGCAGATGGCGTCGATTCTTCGACTGACTTCGGCCACCTCCGCGGTCAGTCCGTCCACCTCAATCAGCAGGATGGCCTCAGCGTCCCGGGGGTAGCAGTTGGTTCCCACCACGTCTTCAACGGCGTTAATGCTGAAGTTGTCCATCATCTCCATGCCCGCTGGTGTGATGCCGGCGCTGATGATATCTGATACGGCTTGACCCGCCGCCTCAACGCTGGTGAAGTCTGCCAGCAGAACCTGGACCGTTTCAGGGACTTTCAAAATACGCAGCGTGATTTCGGTGGCAATGCCCAAGGTGCCTTCAGAGCCCACAAATAGCCCCGTTAGGTCGTAGCCTGGCGTTTCAGGCAGGCCGCCGACGTCAGTCACTGTGCCATCGGGCAACACCAGCCGCAGCCCTAAGACGTGGTTGGTGGTGACCCCATACTTGAGGCAGTGCACACCCCCTGAATTTTCTGCAATGTTGCCCCCGATGGAGCAGACGCTCTGGCTGGATGGGTCGGGGGCGTAGTAAAACCCCGCGCCGCTGACGGCCTGGGTCACCCAGTTGTTGATCACGCCGGGCTGCACCACCACCCGCTGATTCTCTAAGTCCACCGCTAAGATGCGGTTCATCCGCGTGGTGACAATCAAAACGCAGTCCTCTATTGGCAGCGCCCCGCCTGAGAGCCCGGTGCCCGCACCCCGGGCGACGAAGGGCACGTCGTAGCGATCGCAAATGGCGACTACTGCGGCCACCTGCTCCGTGGTGCGCGGCAGCACCACCACGTCGGGCCGCTGCCGGTAGCTGGTCAGCCCGTCGCACTCATAGACCAGCAGCTCTTCTTTTCGCCGAACAACGCCGGCTTTGCCCAGCGCGGCCTCAAGCGCTCGAATAATCGGAGACCAGTTGCGATCGCTAGTGGTAGGAGCCGTAATTTGGGTGACCATGCCGGTAGAAAAGCGCAATGAGTGAAACTGCGATGAAGTCCGCAGCGTCTTCTATCACCATATCACTGCCGACTAAAGGCGGACGGCGGGGTTAGGTCAATAGCCAATTTTTACATTCAAATCTACGCAAGTGAACGGATCCCTGTAGGTTTTGCAACTCTGTATAGATTCGGTAACTCAATATACATTTTGTAATACTTTCGCCCTTGCCCGCTATATGCAGAAAAGCAAAACGATTTTTACGCTGTATATAGCGGTAAGATTTCTTACACATGCTTCTGCAGGTCGTAAATATCGCTAGAGCTTATTGAAACCTTGTTGCAGTCTTAACACCGAATTAACTTACCTAGGTGAAGTTATTTAAGGTTAATCAAATTCTCAGCGTTCTCTCAGGTTCTGGGGCTATGTACACGCGGCGGCACAGCGAGGTCCACCGTATGGCATTTACCAGAATCCTTACGAAGGCCGGCGTCAGGGTTGTCTACCCGACCGGCTTAGAAACGAGTGCGCTGCTGAGATAACTAGGTTCGGTTGTTGAGAGACTTAAGGAACAAACGATGGCAAACATTGGAGAAACGACAGCGCTGATTCCTCAGGCGGGCAGTTCCTATGCGCCCGAAGACCTACAGGACGGCGGCAGCGGCGATACTGACTTCCCCTATGGTGACTTTAAGGCTCTGGCCACAGTGGGTGAAATCGACCCCGAAAACGGTCACGTGCTGACGGGCTATCCGGACGGCCAGGCCGCTTGGCTGCTGGATGAGGACACCGTGCGCGTGGCGTACCAGTCCGAGTCCTACGCGACGCTAAGCTCTTCCGAGAGCGAGACCTACCCCTGGGTGATGGACAGCGGCGTCAGCTTTACCGGCTCCCACGTCCACACCATCGACTACGATCGCGCTTCGTTTGCAGAGTTCCTCAATAGTGACGCTGCTGCCAGCGAGATGTTCCAGGGTGCTGGGCACCTATTCAGCACGGTTTACAACGTGTTTGGCGAAATCGTCGACGGCAAGAACTTTGATACCAGCGACCTAAGCGCCAAATGGGGCAACCAGACCCTGCCCGACGGAACAGTGGTTGAGTTTGACTCAGATCAGCAGCTTACGGTTGCTGAGTGGTTCTTCCACTCCTTCTGTGGCGCTTACTACTCCCAAGCAAATCAGTTTGGTGAGGGTATCGGCTTTGAAGACGACCTGTGGCTGATGGGCGAAGAGTGGAACATCGGACAACTGTTTGAAGAAGCCGCTGCAGAGGCTGGCATCACTGAAGAGAATGCGCGCCTCAATCCAGGTTCTGATTTCTTCACCACCACTATGGGTCTGGCTTCCATGGTGGTCGATGTCGAGAACGAGACGGCTTACACCGTGCCCGTGCTGGGTCAGTCCGGTTACGAAAAGATTCTGCCGATCAATTCCGGTCACGAAGACTACGTCGTTATGGTGATGGCGGGCTACAACCTTGAAGTAGAGCCAGCCCCGCTAAAGATTTACATCGGTAGGAAGGGTGTAGACGCCAACGGCAACGCCCTAACTGAAGATGCCAGCGATCGCGATTCCTTCCTGGGTCGTAACGGCCTCCTATACGGTCAGCTCTACGGCATGGCTGCTGATGACGAAACCTACGCTGCCCTAGGCATCGAAGAAGTCGACGCCGACGCCTTCATGCTGGATGAGTATGCCGTTAACGCTGATGCTCCCGACAACTTCAGCGTCCGCTACATGCCCACCAGCTACCAGTGGGACGGCTTTGACACCCCTGAAGCCGCTGCAGACACTGAGATGTTCCTATGGGAACAAGATGGCGACGTCCTAGAAGATGGCACTGTTGAAGCCAACGAGCAGCCGGACGGCTTCACCTACTTCAATGGCGACAGCAAGGTCGAGCACCCGGCGGTGGATCCTGATCCCACCCAGCATCGCTACGTGCAGAACCTGACTGTCCCCAGCGCTCAGCTCGGCATTGAGTTCACCGACATCGTTAACGAGCTGGCAAACAACGATGCCGACGGCAACGGTCTGCCCGACTTCCTATCGGCGGATGTGACTCGCATCTTGGCTGGGGTCGACGGGGAGCTGACCCTGGAGACCGGCGGCAAGGGTAACGGCCATATTGGACCTAACAACCCTGATGGCACCCTGACCCACGCTACTCATCTGGAAATCGAAGAAGCGCGGATGCACCAGCCTGACGGTTTGCAGTGGATCAGCACTGCAGACGGCGATTATCTAATCGTCGACGAGGACTCTGGCAACGACTACGGTGAGCGCAAGTACATCCTGCCCATCGACGGCGAGACGCTGCAGCTTGTAGAGGAAGGCACGGGCTACTTCTTAGCTTCCGCTGGCGGTTCCCTAAACCCCCGAGCGATCGCAGAGGTTGCGGCAATTCCTGAGACCTTCACTCGCGGAACCAGCTCTGAGTTCTCCGGCTCCTGGAATGTCACCCACCTGGTGGCGCAAAAGGAAGACGGTAGCTTCTACACCCAGGAAGAGATCGCTGGAACCGGCGCGCAGGAGATCATCGAGCAGTTTGCTCTAGATGAGCAGACCTTGCTCGGCGTGGTGCAGCACCGCGGCGAATCCAGCGGCATCATTGCAGAGCGCCAGGGAGACCAAGGTGGTCAGATCTTCCTATTCAACATCGATCTGGATGGCTCGGCGGAAACCGTGGATTTTGAAGGCGAAGGTCTAGAGGCCGGCACTGTTGTTACCGACCAGATTACCGGCATGACTGTCACCACCGACGGCCTAGACGCTATGATCTTTGACACTGCTAATCCCACGGGCGGCGACTTCGACCTAGCGAGCGATACCCTGGGCAACGTGCTGATTCTGTCTGAGGACGGCAACAGCGACAACCCCGACGACAACGCCAACGGTGGCACTTTCGAGTTCACCTTCGATGAGCTGGTGACGTTGGAGAGCATCGGCGTGTTCGACATCGAGCGCGAGGGTGAAGTCGTGGTCTACGGCGAAGACGGCTCCGTTCTGGAGACCCTAGGCACTGGCGTGACCGGCAATAATACCGCTGGCACCGTCGAGGTTGGCCTAGAGGGCGTCAGCCGGGTAGACGTGACCCTGGTGACCAGCGGCGCCATCACTGAAGTTACCTTTGCGTAATTTCGGCGGCGACGCTCGTCGACCACTAGACGCGCAAATGCCCTGATGGATTAGGGCGCATTAACAGCAGAGCCACAGGTGCTAACACCTGTGGCTCTGCTGTTAATGCGCTTATCTATAAGGAGAGATTACCAGCGTAGCCTATTGAAAAAACTCGTCTAGCCCACTAGCTCCTTCACCTTCTTCATGATGCCCGTCGGGTCAATGCCCTGGTGGGGAAACTGCTCCCACAGGCCACCGCTGCCCTCCTCGTGGGTGCCCAAGAAGGCGAACTTCGGCGCGTAGCCCCGCTCTAGCAGCCAGGAGCCAAAGCGGCTGCCCAGGCCGGTGCGGCGGTTGAATGCCTCCACCGTCAGCACAAACGGGGCGCTGCCCACCTTATTCATCATGTCTTCGTCCACGACGTTCAGGGTGGCTTTGTTGATCAGGCCGACGTCGATGCCCTCTTGCTTCAGCCGCTCCACGGCGTCTAGCGCCCGGTACAGCGCCGCACCGAAGGAGACGATGTAGCCCGCGCTGCCTTCGCGCACCACCTCGTCCTTGCCGGGGGTGAAGGTGTAGTCGCCGCCATACAGCTCGTTGCCGTCACCGTCTAAGACCATCGGCACCTTAGAGCGGGTGGAGAAAATATACCGCATGCCCTCGTCGTGGAACACCTTCTTGACGCAGGCGCGCATTTGGTTGGCGGCGGCGGGGAAGTAGAGGCGGGTGGTATAGCTGTCGTCGAGGCCGCCGTCGGCGAACATGTTGTTCAGCCCGAAGTGACAGGTGTTGTCCGCCATGTCGTCGATGCCAGAGTGGGAGAAGTGGCACAGCAGGTTGGAGTTGTTGCGCCGCGCCATGGTGATTTCCGAGATGCACATCTCGAGGAAAGCGCTGAAGGTGGCGAACACGCCCTGCTTACCTTTCTCCATGCCGAGGCCCGCTGCGGCGGCCAGGTTGCCCCGCTCCATGATGCCGCCGCTGATGAACACCTCTGTGAGAGCCTGTCGGAGCTGTTTCAGCCCACAGGATCCTACCAGATCGTTGTCCACCACCAACACCTTCTCTTTGCGCTCCGTCTCACTCATGCGACCCAGGATCTTGACCAC
>JBHJHJ010000186.1:0-9129 GCA_050330955.1 Elainellaceae cyanobacterium
CGGCGGTCAAAGAGATAGTCCAGCTTGGCTCTTGCCCGGTCCACCGCTGGGGAAGCCGCATTCACCACCGCCTGCTGCTGGCGATCGCCGATGGTTTGTGCCGCTTGGTCGTAGCTCCGCAGCAGCATCGCCCCAACGGACAGAGAAACCACCAGCAGCAGCAGGGTTGTGGTCGGCAGGACGAAGCCTGACTGGCGCAAGCGACGCCTGTTGCGTAAGTCGCGTCGCTGCCGGAGACGGAGTAGCTGCCTCAGCAGCCAACGGGCCAGCGCAGCGGCAGCGCGGCGTAAGACTCGAAATAATGCGGTCACGGTCAATGCTCCCTGATGCCCCGACTTTGGGCCGAATCAAGTGCTTTTAATCAAGCGCCTTTTACCGTGGCAGATGAATCAGGGCGAGCGCTAACGGGAGTTTACGGAAGCGTACAGGGGCCGTGCCCTGGCCGTAGGCGAACTTGGGTGATTTTATCGGCTGGACCGCGATCGCGTTTGGGTATGGCGCTATTCTGGGGGAATTTGTAGCAAAGACTAGTGGTGACGCAATGACGAATTCAGCAAAGGCAACAATACTGGGGTGTGGCTATGTGGGCCAGGCCGTGGCCCGGCGCTGGCGCGACCAGGGACTCGCGGTGACGGCCACCACCACCACGCCGAGCCGCGTCAGCCTGCTGGAGCCCCTGGCGCAGCAAGTCGCCCTGATTAAAGGCAGCGATCGCCCCGCCCTGGCCTCGCTGCTGCAGGACCAGGACCTGCTGCTGGTGAGCGTTGGGGCACCCCGAGCGGACGCCTACCGAGAGACCTACTTGGAGACGGCTGCGGCCTTGGCGGCGGTCTTTCCGGATACCTCGATTACCCAGGTGATCTACACCGGCAGCTACGCCGTCTACGGCGATCGCCAGGGGAATTGGGTGACTGAGGCCGATGGGGTGGCCCCGGCAAATGAGAAGGGGGAGATTCTGGTGAAAACGGAGCAGACCTTGCTGGGCCTGGGGACTGCCAACCGCGCGGCGTGCGTCTTGCGGTTGGGGGGAATCTACGGTCCGGGGCGAGAGCTGGTGAAGATCTTTGGGCGGGCAGCAGGCACCACGCGACCCGGCGCAGGGGAAGACGCCAGCAACTGGATTCACTTGGACGACATCGTGGCGGCCATCGACTTTGCCCGTCAGCAGCGGCTAACGGGCCTGTACAACCTCGTGCAGGACGAGCCGCTCACCACAAAAGCGCTGCTGCATCACGTGATGCAGACCCACAACCTAGACCCCGTGAGCTGGAACGCCGACGAACCCAGCGATCGCCCCTACAACGCGCGGGTGTCGAATCAAAAGCTGAAGCAGGCGGGGTACGCCTTCATTCACCCCACGTTTCCGTTTCAGTAGGCGCGGCTAAAACAGGTCCTTCATGCCCCGCAGCTTCGCGAAAGCCCTAACCGGCTCCTGAAGACCAATCTGCTGCTGCACCGCTGGCTGATCCCACCGCAGAAACGGGTTGGTCTCCTTCTCTAGGCCAATATTAGAGGGCACGGTGGCGTCCCCAACCTGGCGGGCCGCTCTAACTTCGGCGAACCGCTGGGTCAAGGCCGGATTGTCCCCATCCACCGTGAGGGCAAACTTGAGGTTCTTGAGGGTGTACTCGTGGGCGCACCACACCTGGGTATCCTCTGGCAGCGATCGCAGCTTTGAGAGGGAAGACACCATCTGGGCCGGGGTGCCCTCAAACAGCCGCCCGCAGCCGCCGGCAAAGAGGGTATCGCCGCAGAAGAGGTGGCCGGTATCAGCGCCCTCCCCCTCACCCGGCTCAAAGTAGTAGGCGATGTGGGCCTTGGTGTGTCCCGGCACAAAATACACCCGGGCCGATCGCCCGCCGAAAGAGACGCGATCGCCTTCGTTCAGGTACACCTGCTGCCCCGGAATGCGACCCCGGTCGCGATCGCCGCCGTAGACCACCGCATCGGGGAAGGCCTTGAGCAGCTTGGCGTTGCCGCCGACGTGGTCGCCGTGATGGTGGGTATTAAAAATCGCGACCAGCTTGACCTGAAGCCGGTCGATTTGGCTCAGGACTGGCGCGGCCTCAGCGGGGTCCACCACGGCTGCTGTCCTGTCCTCTGGGTTGCACAGCAGAAATATATAGTTATCAGACAGCGCCGGTAAGCGGTAAATATCCATGTCGCCGTAAGCAAGAGACAAATTTATCGAGTCTTTGTTTAAAGCTTATCTGAAATTTGTTTAAGCCCGGCTGAGGTTGTGCATAATGGTGGCCGGGCGGCGTGCCGCATGGGTAACAAGCTGCCTATTTTTCTAAATCTCCATAGTCTAAATGTCACTCCTTCAACAAAGAGGGTCATCCGAGCAAATTCAGGCCCGGTTAGCGCAGATTGAAGCTTCGGGGCAAATTAGCCGCTATGAGTACTTTCAGCTGATGACGAGCCTGCTGTCGAATCAGGCCCTAGCTTCGGGGGAATCCGCTCGAATCAACCAGGTTGCCGATTCGGTCAGGCTGGGGCGGATTCAGTTTGTGGACTAGGGCGATCGCGATCGCCTTCACATAGCGGCTGCCACATAATGGCTGTCACATAGCGGTTGAATGATCAGCTGCGCTTGCTTTTATTAAAAATTCTACAGGAGAAAACCGTGTCACAATCCGCGCCCACCATTCTCGTCACCGGCGGTGCCGGCTACATCGGCGCCCACGCCGTAATGGCGCTCCAGCAGGCTGGATATCGGGTGATTGTCTTGGACAACCTCGTGTACGGTCACGAAGATCTGGTCAGCACCGTGCTCAACACTACGCTGGTGGTGGGGGACACCAACGATCGCCCCCTGCTCGACCGGCTATTTTCTGAGCACGACATCGCGGCGGTGATGCACTTTGCGGCCTATGCCTACGTGGGAGAGTCGGTGAAGGACCCAGCAAAGTACTACCGCAACAACGTCACCGGAACCCTGACCCTGGTGGAGGCCATGGTCGCCGCCGGGGTGAAGAAGTTCGTCTTCTCCTCCACCTGCGCCACCTACGGCGTCCCCAAATCAATCCCTGTGGTCGAGGACCACCCCCAGGAGCCCATCAATCCCTACGGCATGACCAAGCTGATGGTGGAGCGCATCCTGGCCGACTTTGACCGGGCCTATGGCCTTGATTCCGTGTGCTTTCGCTACTTCAACGCGGCTGGGGCAGACCCCGAAGGCCGCCTTGGGGAAGACCACAACCCCGAGACCCACCTGATTCCTCTGGTGCTGCAGACGGCCCTGGGCAAGCGGGAGGCCATCTCCATCTACGGAACGGACTACCCGACGCCCGACGGCAGCTGCGTCAGGGACTACATCCACGTGTGTGACCTGGCCGATGCCCACGTGCTAGGGCTCAAATATTTGCTGGAGGGCAACGGCAGCAGCGTGTTCAACCTCGGCAACGGCAACGGCTTCTCAGTGCGGGAGGTGATTGAAGCCGCCCGCACCGTGACGGGGGAGCCCATCAAGGCCATTGAGTGCGATCGCCGCCCCGGTGACCCCCCTAGCCTAGTGGGCAGCGCCGAGAAAGCCCGCACCGTCCTGGGCTGGCAGCCCCGCTATCCAGACATCAGCGACATCATTGCCCACGCTTGGCAGTGGCACCAGAAGCGCCACGGGTAGCGCTGGCTGACGGTAATAGCCTATGGGGAATTTACGGCGAGGAAGTTACGGCGGCGATCGCCCGGCGCAAGTCTCCCCCATGCTCCGCTAGCCGCTGCTCCCCCGCCTCGGCGCTGACCCCAGCCCAGTGCATCAGCAGCGCCAGCTTCACCCGGCGGTGGCTCTGCTCCAGCAGGGCCGCCGCTTCTGCTTTACCCAAGTCGGTCAGGTCTTGCAGAATTCTCAGGGCGCGGTCATACAGCTTTTGGTTGGTGACGGCCACGTCTATCATCCGGTTGCCGTAGACCTTGCCCAGCTGCACCATCACCCCGGTGGACAGCATATTGAGCGCCAGCTTGGTGACGGTGCCCGCCTTCAGCCGGGTGGAGCCGGCCAGCAGCTCTGGCCCCACCAGCAGACGAATATCCACCTCCACCTCCACAGGCACCTGCTCCTGGGGGACGCAGGCCATAAACACCGTAGTGGCCTGACGCTGGCGGGCGGCTTCCAGAGCGCCGTGCACATAGGGCGTGGTGCCCCCCGCCGTGATGCCCACCACCACGTCGTTCTCGCCCACGCTGGCGTCCGCAATCGCCGCTGCCCCATCCGCCGCTCGGTCCTCCAGCCCTTCCGAAGAGCGCACCAGAGCGTCTTTCCCCCCCGCCAAAATGCCCTGCACCACCTCCGGCGGGGTGCAAAACGTGGGGGGACATTCGGCGGCGTCTAGCACCCCCAGCCGACCGCTGGTGCCGGCGCCCACGTAGAACAGCCGTCCTCCCTGCCGCAGGGCCGCAGCGGTTTTCTCAATAGCAGTGGCGATCGCCTCTCGGGCGGCGGCGACGGCCTCCAGCACCCGGGCATCTTCCCGGTTGAACAGGTCCACCAGCTCTAGGGGAGTGAGCTGGTCGAGGTTTTGGCTGTTGGGATTCACCTGCTCGGTGAGCAAATGGCCCCGATCTTTTAATTGCGACTCTGGAAACTGCGAATCTTTCAATTGCGACTCTTTAATAATTGCGAAATGTCAGACTGGGGCGCTGTATCCACAACTGGCTCCATTGAAAATGGCGGCTGAGAAAAACGCTACAGTACAAAAGCGGTGACAAAATTCTACTACGATGGCCTCGAAACGTTTCTCTAAAGCGGGGATCCGGTGGCTGATGCGGACTGCTGCGCTGCTGGTCGTGGGCGTGGGCGGCACCCTGGGCTATCTGGTTTGGCAGCAGCGCAGCTCCCCCCCCATTGCCGTTAGAAGCCTTGTGGCCCAGCAGGGCAGCGTCGAAGAAACCATCAGTGAAAGTGGCCTGGTCCAGCTTGCGGACCAGCAGACCCTCAAGTCTCCGGCGGAGGGGGCAGTGGAACAGGTGCTTGTGAAAGAGGGAGAGCCGGTCACCCTGGGGCAAGTGCTGCTCGTGCTGCGCAACGCTGAGCGAGAGACCGCCACCGTCAACCAGCAGCTCCAAATCGAGCAGCAGATCATCCGCCGCGATCGCGCCCGGGCCCGGATCGCTGAAGCCACCGAGCAGCTTGAGGCCTACAACAGCGACATGGACCGCCTCGGCGAGCTAGAGGCGGCGGGCGCCATCCCTTACCAGCAGATTCGCGATTTGGAAAACAACATTCGCCAGACCGAGGCCTCGCTGCAGGACGCCCGCAGCGAAGCTGACGAAGCCGGGGTGGAGCTAGAGCGGCTGCAGACCGAGAACCGCCGCATTGAGCAAGAGGTGCAGGAAACCGTGGTCACCTCACCCATCGCGGGCAAAGTGCTGAACGTGGGGGTGAAAAACGGCGACGGGGTAGAATTGCGCACGGACCTGCTCACCCTAGGGGACCCGTCAGAAGAGCTGGTGAACCTGGAGCTTTCCACCCTGGACGCGGCCCGCATCAGCCTAGGGCAGCCCGCGCGGGTGAGCGTCATTGGCCCCAACCCAGAAGCATTCGAGGGCCAGGTGGTGCAAATCTCCCCGCTGGCCAGGGTCCCTGGAGACGACAGCGATCGCAACTCCCAGGTAAGGGTGCCGACGCTGGTGCGCATCAACGAGCCCACCCGCTTCTTGATTCCGGGCAGTCAGGTGAACGTTGAAATTGTGCTGGAATCCCGCGAAAATGTGGTGGTTCTGGGCACGGAGGTGGTCCAGCAGGCCACTGGCCAGCCCTTTGTCTGGGTGCTGGACGGCGGCGTTGCCAGCGAGGGCGATCGCCCTGCCCGCGTCCAAAAGCGCCCGGTGGAGCTTGGGCTAGAGGGGCTAACCCAGGTGGAAATCGAAGCGGGCCTTGAGCCAGGGGAGACGGTGGTGGTGCCGCCGCCGGATGAAGCCCTCGCCCCGGATACGGCAGTTGTGGTGGACACGAGTTCTGAACGCCAATCACTTTGACCAGTCACTTTAAACTGAGATCCGGGTTAGATTCACCATGAGCCTCTCTGCTACCGACCTCCTCCGACTGACCACCCACTCCCTGCGGAGTAACCTGCTGCGATCGCTCCTGTCCGTGTCGGGGGTGTTCATGGGGGTGGCCGCCGTGGTCGCCACCCTGCAGGTGGGCACCATCAGCCGCGCCATCATCGCCGAAGAGCTGGCCAAGCGAGAAGCGCCCCAGATTTCTTTCTATCCCCGCTGGCAGCCCGGCAGGCCCTTTAAGCGGCTGCAGCTCGACGACCTCACCTTCCTGCAGCAGCGGCTCCCAGGAGCCCAGGCCGTGAGCGCCATCGACTGGGCCGGCAGCCGGCTAGCCCTGTTCCACGACCGGGAGGCCAACGCCAATATGCTGGCGGTGTCCCAAGGCTTTTTTGACACGTCGGGGCTGCGGCTGCTAACGGGCCGCACCCTGACGGAGGCGGACTTTGAGCGCTTCCGCTCAGTGGCGGTGATCGACCAGTTTTTAGCTGAGAGCCTGTTCGACACCCTGGACGAGGCGGTGGGGGAGCGGG
This sequence comes from Elainellaceae cyanobacterium, assembly GCA_050330955.1. Lineage (GTDB taxonomy): Bacteria > Cyanobacteriota > Cyanobacteriia > CAKZMO01 > CAKZMO01 > JBCCAG01. The sequence goes on from JBHJHJ010000186.1 coordinate 6,531, forward strand.
TCTACTTCAACAGCCGCCCGCTGGTAATTGTGGGGGTGTTGGAGACGAAGCAGTCGGAGGATGAGGAGACGCCCACGGGGGAGGTCTATATTCCCATGACGCTGCACCACGCCCTCAGAGGAGACGAGCGCGTGTCTGGGCTGCGGCTGCGCCCCCAGTCCCTCGACGCCATCGATATTTTGGAAGCGCAGGCCGAGCAGCTGCTAAAGCAGCGATCGCCCGACCGCAGCTTCCACGCCTTCAACAATGTCCAAGACATCCGGGATCGCCAGCAGGTGCTGCAGCTCGCCGCGCGGGGCCTGGCTGCGGTGGGGGTAATTTCCCTGCTGGTGGGGGGCGTGGGCATTGCCAATATTATGCTGGCGTCGGTGGCCGAGCGCACCTCAGAAATCGGCCTGCGGCGGGCGGTGGGGGCGACGCGGCAGGAGATTATGCTGCAGTTTATTTTGGAGGCGGTGGCCCTGAGCATTGTGGGCGGCGCGGCGGCGGTGGTGGTGGTGCACGGGCTGACGCGAGTGGTGGCAGACCAGTTTGAGCTGCCCTATGAGTTTGAGGGCCGCAGTGCGGCGATCGCCCTAGGGGCGGCGGTGGCGGTGGGGGTGGGGGCGAGCGTTATCCCGGCGGTGCAGGCGAGTAAGCTGGACCCGGTGCAGGCTTTGAGGTCGAGCTAAGGGCGGTTGCGTTTTTGGTCGAACTTACGTCAGGGGATGGTCCTATGTCGGCTTGAAATCCCCCCACCTTCGGCACCCCTCTTAAATTTAAGGGGGGCAAGGGGGGATCCCTACGCTAAATGGGGCTGCGATCGCGATGGGGCGATGACAATTGAGTGTTGTGGGTTCGCAATGGCGTTGTGGTAGCGAAACCTTGAATGTTGGCGGCTGCATTTGAGTTGTGGCGCTGACCATTGAGTGGGGAGTGGTGACAATGGCGTTGTAGCGGCTGCAATAGCGTTGTGGAGGGCTGCAATAGTGTTGTCAGGGCTGCAATAGCGTTGTGGGGGCGATCGCTACTACGTTTTACAAACGCCATCATAAACTGCGGGCGATCGGGGCTTGTCCCCCTGCCGTGAGTGGTGTAAAGTCTATGCCTGAGAGCTGCATGCCGCAGTTCGGCTCCCAAGCTTTGGTCATAGCGGCAGCGATCGTTGCTGGAGACAGCGATCGCCGCCTGACCCCCGAAACAGAGTAGGCTGTCCGGAAGCTGTGGGTATTGTCCCACGGCCATCCCGAACGGTTCACGCCCGAAGGGGTGGCCAAATCTTGGGTTTCTTGTCCATTGACCTAAAAAGGAACCCAAATCATGACATTTTTAATCCCTGACCAGCCCCTCGACCGCGAGGCGGCACTGCTTCGCCTGGCTGAGCCCCCTTACCAGCCCGACGGCGAGGTGGTGCGCCATATCCTTATCGGCTCTCCGGAGGGCGTTCGCGAGACGATTCATTTGATGCACATCAACCGCTACGCTGTGGAGCAGAGCTTATGGACTGGTCCGGTGGCGATCGGGCCGGATGGGGTGCGGTTGAGTCGCCGTGAGGGGGAGACGTTGGCTTATATTATGCGCCTGCGGGGGCTGCAGTAGGGTCGCGAGGCTCCCTGGATTCTTGAAGAATCTGGGGAGCTAGGAATGGCAGACGGCAGATGGCATACCCTTCGTAATTTGCGTTTTAATAAAAGCAAAATGCCCCTTCGCCCGGCGCTATGGTTCCTGAGTCGCCTACCCCTGACCTCCTCCAAAAGACAACCGAAACCGTCGCCCGCTTCATTCAGTGGATCGCGGAGCTGATTCGCCGCCGCAACTGGTTCATGCTTCTGGTGCTGCTGGGAGTGAGCTTGGCGATCGCGGGGGGCTTTTTGCGCGATCGCATTAACGATGCTTTATTCAGTGAGGTTCCCTCAGGGCCGTTTTGGGCCAGCTTCTGGACCGTCGTAGCGCTGCTGTTTGCGGGGGCTTTAGCGGTGGCGGTGGCGACGATGCCGCGTTCCTCTCAAGCCACGGCGGCAGACGTGGCGGAGCGCAAGGCCATTAAGGGGCTGCGCCCCTTTGCTAAAGAAGACGCCGAGGTGTTTAGCCGTCTGCAGCGGGAGGTGAGCTTACGGGAATGCTGCGAGGCGGTGACCAGCGCGGGCTATAAGTTTGGCATTTTGCTGGGGGAGTCGGGCTGCGGCAAGACGTCGTTTTTGCAGGCCGGACTGTGGCCGAGGCTTTCCCAGCCGGAGGGGAGCCACCGGGCGGTGTACGTGCGCTTTTCGGACCAGGAGCCGCTGGGGAGCATTGGGAAGGCGATCGCGGAACAGCTGGAAATTCCCCCGGAGTGGCTGCAGGGTTCGACTTTTGACAAGATGCTGGCCCAGGCAGTGGAGGCGGCGGGGAAGCCGGTGGTGCTGCTGCTGGATCAGTTTGAGCAGTTCTTTGTCCACAATCCGCGCCAGGAAGACCGCAGGGCGTTTACCCAAGCACTAACAGGCTGGTACGGCGACCCTAGCCTAGACCGGGTGAAGCTGCTGGTGGCGATTCGCGCCGATTTATCCCATGAGCTGCACGAGCTGTACAAGGCGCTGGACTATGTGCCGGGGCCGCAGGACTGGTTTAAGCTGTATCG
>JBHJHJ010000187.1:0-3228 GCA_050330955.1 Elainellaceae cyanobacterium
GGGGCAGCATGTGGGGCGAGACACCACCGGCACGGTGATTTACAACACGGATGCGGATGAGGTGATTGTCACCATTGGCCTGGAGGATGTGGTAGTGGTGCGGGACGGGAAGGCGACGCTGGTGGTGAATAAGCACCGCACCCAGGAGATTAAGCAGGTGCTGAAGCGGCTGAAGGAGAATCCGGATTACGCGGATTTGCTGTAGGTCTGGGGCTATGGGTTTTGTAAGGACATGGCACCGCCATGTCCTTACCGTGGTTGGGGCGATCGCCCTAACCTCAAACGCGTCTCCCGGTAGAGGTAGTTTACCTCAAACCTCACCTAGTTTTGGTTAAAGCGAAGTGAGTTCAGGTTAGAGGTAAACCAGTTTGGGTTAAGGCGAAGTGAGTTCAGGTTAGAGGTGAACTGGTTTAGTTTCGTGCAAAGCTGACTGGGCCGCTAGCTGAACTCGTTTGGTAAAAAGTAGAGCTGGGTCTGCTGCTGCGGGAGCTGAGTTTGCTCAATGATGAACTGGGTCTGTTAGGACCAAAACGTGGTGTGGATGCGTTGGCAGCGTGGCAGGGCTGGATGCGCCGCTGGAGCCCCACGAAAATGCTAGCGGCCTGCTGGGTCAGTTTGTTGAGATCGTGACGATTTATCAGCTTCGGGAGGGGGAGTACCGGGAAGTGGGCGTTAGCCCGAGCTTTGCGGCAGTGCCAAAAGAGCGGGTTTATCGGTTTTTACGGGATTGCGGTGAAGTGGGGGAGACGGCGGCGAAGCGATCGCTTCGGGCTTGGCTGCGGGAGAATGAGTAAGCGGTGCCGGTGTTGTATGGGGCGGTGACGACGGGGCAGGCGGTTTTGTTTGTTTGAGCAGGAGAGGCGGCGGGAGGTGGCGGATTTTAGTACACGATGGCTCGCCGCTTCGTTTCACGATTGTTCGGTTCAGAATCAAAGACATTCTAAGCGAAGTGGCCTCAGTTATGGCTGTGCCAATCGCTGTGGGAAAGCTGACATCGCTATTGAATCTCATCTAATTTGCCCAAATCACAACAGCCACCGGGAGAACCCGCATGACCTCTTCATCCCACCCAAACAGAGTAAAAGCGATCGCCTCCAACCATCCGGGCACCCTAAAGGTATCCTTTACTACATAAGCGATACTCATGCTAGACAACAGAATCAGCGCTGAACTATCCGCCGACCAGCAGCAGACCGCCATAGAAGCGATCGCCATGATCCGGGAATCCCTCCCCTTCCTGATCGACGTCAAATCTGACACCCTGCGCGGCCTGCCCAAAATCGGCGTTCGCAACCAAGCCTTCACCCACAAGGCGCTGGCGATCGCCACCCAAACGCCAGATATCCTGCCCCGCTCCTTCGATATCGACGAAATGCGGCGCGACCTAGCCCTGTACGACCGGCTGCAGCCCATTCTGCTGGCGCTGATGCACCTGCAAGAGCTGGTGGAAACGACCGCGATTGTGGCCGGCAGCGAAGCCTACATGGCGGCACTAGAGGTGTATCGCTACGCCAAAGCTAACGGCAGCGTAGCCGGGCTAGAGGTCCTAGTGGACGAGCTAGGACAGCGCTTCAACGGTCAAGGCGCTCGAAGCCGAGAGGCCTCGGAAGAGGCTGAGGAATCCGTAGAGGCGATCGCATAGTGCTACGCAGGGTGTACTGCCGATAGATAAAGAGGGTGCACTGCCACCTGATAGATAGAGAACTGGAACCTTCCAAAATTTGCATCCCGCGTAGAGGCCAATAACATTGTCTGTAGAAGAATTACAGAGCACTTTGCGGGAAAGGGTATGGCAACGCAGCTGATCGAGTTCGAGAATGGGGCGCTGGTGGAGGTGGAGGTGCGCGGCGACGAGGTACGTGAGGTCTCGGGGCGGTTTGCCCAGAAGGTAGGGGCGACGTTTGAGGAAGTGCGGCCCCTGATTGTGAAAGCCTGTCGGCCCATTGTTGCGGCCTGCCAGGAGCTAAACCGGGACGTGGAGATTGACCAGGCGGAGGTGGAGCTGGGGCTCAGCTTTGAGGGGGAAGGTAACATCTACATTACAAAAGCCAAGTCCACGGCAAATTTGACCGTTAAACTGGTGCTGAAGCCTAAACCGATGCCTGAGCCAGTAGAGAAGACTACCGATGGTGGCGATCGCTGACCCCGTTGTTTTAATTACCAGCAGTGAGGACCGAAACCGCGACTACGGCAGCGGCTTTATCGTGCGCCGGGTGGGGGAGTTTGCCTACATCGTCACCTGTGCCCATGTGATTCGGGATGTGGGGGCGGAGACAATTTGCGTCAATGGGCTGCCGGGTACGGTGGTGGTGACCGGGGATGATTTAGGGCTGGACCTAGCGGTGATTAAAGTCGAGGGCATAGTGGCGGATGACGAGACGCTGTTTGCCGCAGGTGAGCCAGGACCGGTGGGCAGCGGCGTTGAGGTGGAGGGATACCAGGAGTTTGTGACCTCCGCGCAGAGTCACCGGACCCAGAGGCTGCGAGGAACGCTGGCGGAACCGTTTCAGATTACGGCGCAGCCGCCGAACAACCCGATTCAGGCGTGGGAAATTAAGTTTGAGGAGGGCAGCGTCCGGGGCGGGTTTAGCGGGGCCCCGGTGGTGAACCCGCAGACCGGAAAAGTGTTTGCGGTGGTGAGCCATGAGCTACCGAATAAAACAGGGGCGGCGATCGCCATCGAAGAGCTCAACCGCATCTGGCAACCCGTGGACCGCAACCAGCTCAAAGAGGCGCTGATGCAGTTGGGCTATCGTCCTCAAGCCAAGCGCTTCCGCAAGCTAGTGCAGAAGAAGCCCATTGGGGCCTACCTGATTCACGGGCCGACGGAGCGGTACGGGCAGCAGTGGCTTGTGAACCGGCTGTTGCAGCAGTATGTGCCCACCAGCATGTCCGGCAAGAAGCTGAGAGTCAGCCTGGACCGGGTAGGGCGGCGCAGCGACGTGAAGGGGCTGTGGGCGGAGCTGGCGATGGAGCTGAAGTGCGATCGCAACACCAAGCCGAAGGAGATCGCCAAGCGAGCCCTGCGGTGGTGGAAGACCCAGGATTTGATTTTGGCGATCTACGATGTGGATTGCCTGTCGGAAGAGCTGCTGAATTAGCTGATTCAGGAGTTTTGGCTACCGCTAGCGAATGAGGCGGAGGGGATGCGCACCCAGCAGGGCAATGAGCACAAGCTGCTGATGTTCCTCGTCGACAACGAAGCCGTCACCGCCCAGCGCAATGTCC
>JBHJHJ010000188.1:0-3521 GCA_050330955.1 Elainellaceae cyanobacterium
AACGGCTTTTACGCCACCGACTACGCCGCCGTGATTGAGGCCATGGGCGCCGACAAGCTACACGTGGCCTGGTACGGCGGCAAGGCCTACATCGAAGCGGCCAAACGCTCTGGGGCGGAAGCCTTTGTCAGGACCGTCAACGCCGATGGCACCCAGGGCTACTACTCCCACCTAATTGCTCCCACGGGCCACCCCATGCTGGCAGAAATTGACGGGGAGACCGGCGACGACTACGTGATTGAAAACGCCGAGACTCTCACCTTTGCCTTCAACGACCCCAACTCCACCTCGGGCTTTTTGGTGCCCAGCCTGTACGTGTTTGCGCAGAACGATATGGACCCCAATCAGGCGTTTGAGGAGCTGGTGTTTGCGGGCAGTCACGAAGCCACGGCGCTGGCGGTGGCCAACAGCCAGGTGGATGTGGCTACCAACAACAGCGAAACCCTTGCCATGATGGCCGATGCGGACCCCGCTACCCGCGAAAAGATCCAGGTGATCTGGACTTCGCCCATCATCCCCACCGAGCCCATCGCCTACCGGGAGGATTTGCCGGACTGCCTCAAGGCTGAGCTGCAGAATTTCTTTTATGCCTTTGACGACCCCGACATTCTCACACCCATGGGCTGGTCTGGCTTTGTGCCTGCTGAAGACCGAGACTGGAATGCTATTCGCGAGCTGGACATCGGTAAGCAAATTTTAGAGGTGCAAAATAACGCTGGTTTGGCCGCTACTGCAAAACAGCAGCAGCTAGATGAACTGAACCAGCGGCTAGAGGCGCTTCAATAAGAGGATCTCCGCTGTAGATTTCTAGCCCAGTAGTGATAAGTAGAGCGCCGTCATCTACACCGATGACTGGGAGGCATATCGAGGCGTGTTGCCACGAAAGCGGCATCAGGTCGTCAGTAAGGATAGTGGTAAGACCTACAACGCATCATCACCTGTTTAGCACTACCAACGTTTGTTTGATGGACCCCTATGCTTTGCCCAAGCGACCAAACGTCTTCCAGGGGTTGAAGTCCTATCGAGGAGCGCCAACACTCTTGCTTTGGAAGCGGCATAAGTAAAGCAGCTCTAGTTGACTCCCATACTGCTGAATCAGGGCCAGTTGACGGCGGTAGAGGCCCCGAAACACATTGGCAAAGATCAGGGTGACGATGGCGATCGCCATCCCCATGACGGTAGACACCAGCGCTTCGCTGATGCCTGCCGCAATGCCGGTAGCGTTGCTGGCGGTGGGGTTGCTAATTTGCAGGGACGAAAAAGACTGAATCAGTCCAAGAACGGTCCCCAGCAGCCCCAGCAGCGGGGAGACGCTGATCACAATGTCGAATACTGTATTGAAGCGCCTGAGCAAAGGCAGCTCGCGCTGGGTGGCGCTTTCTAGGGCGAGCCGAAAGCCTGCTGGAGACAGCCGGGCGGCGAGGTTTCGGGGCAGCTCAAGGGGCGTCAGCAGAATGCGGGCAATGGGTAAATCGACGTTTTGCGCCAGCAGCGCCTGGGCGTCGCTGGGCCGCGTTTGGAATGTCTGGAGCACTTCGCGCACAATGGCAGGCTGGCGGCGGGCGATTTTAATCCAAAACAGCAGCCGCTCCAGAATTAAAGTGATCGAGGCGAGGGACAGCAGCAACAAGGGAATCATGACGATCCCGCCGGCTGAGAATAGAGCAATTACCGGTTCCATGGCGATTGGCCGTCTCGGCACTAGTCGAACAGATTAAAGGCCTCTATGGGCGTCACCTGCACTCTGAGGTCAACCGAGCGATCGATCTGGTCAGACAGCAGATCCCGCAGCGATTCTACCTCTTCTTGGGTGACAAAACCCTCGGGCGCAGTAAGCCGTAGATTGATGAACAGGGTTTTGCGGGTAAAGCGCATCTGGACTGACTGAATATCAACCTCATCGGGAGCAGAAATTTGGCTGCGAATTGAGGTCTGAATTTGGTTGCGCACAGTCTGCTCAATCAGCAGATTGCGCAGCGAAATGCTCAGCGGCAGCATCAGCAGCGTCAGCATCACCACGCCGGCAAACAGACCCTGCTTAGCGCGCTCTACTGAGCCGTATCGCTGCAGCAAAAACACCAGGCTACCGCTGAAGACGATGCCAATCAGGTTAGTGATAAACAAAATCAGCGCGCCCACGCCGACCTGCTCGTTGCCCTGGGCAAAGCCGATGCCCACCACGCTCAGCGGCGGCACTAGGGCAACGGCGATCGCCACGCCCGGCAAGGCATCGGCAATCCGGCGTCGTGAGTTGGCGAAAGCCCCTGCCGCCCCTGCCGCGATCGCCACGCCTAGGTCGATGAGGGTAGGGCGGGTGCGGGAGAGGATTTCAGGGTTCAACACCTGCAGCCCGATGACCTTTGCGATCGCCCAAGAGATCAGCACCGTCATGGCAATGCCGCAGGCCACCGTCAGCGCGGAGCGGCGGAACAGGCGGCGGTTAGCCACGGCGATGGCGTAGGCCATGGCAATCACCGGCCCCATGAGCGGAGCGACAATCATGGCCCCGATGACGGTGGCGGTGCTGCCCGCCAGCAGCCCAAAGGTGGAGATGGCACAGGAGAGCATCGACAGCACGCAGAAGCTTACGGAGGGGACAGCCGCCCGCCAAAGCTCGCGGTTGATGGCCGCGACCGGCGTGGGCTTTTCTGTGAGCCAGTGCCAGTCCCCGCTGCTATGATTCCAGAAATCGTTGACCCGCTTGAGGGCCCTTAGGGATTTCCAGCGCAGGCCTATTCGAAGCGACGACCAGCGTTTAGAAGAGTTGTTAGCCACAGTATTGCAGCGCCTCAACGTAATGATAGCTACATCCTAGCGGCGAGACTCACAAAGTGGAATCAGACCTTCTCAAGATTTTTTAGGGGTCACTGTTCCTGTAAAAGCCCTCTATGCTGGGAGCTAAGAGACCCATCTGGCGAACCTTGCCATGAAGATTGCTGACGAACCCGACCTGCCCGCGCAGATCAATATGGTGCCGATGATTGACGTCATCTTTGCCGTGCTGGCTTTTTTGATTGTGTCGAGCCTGGCGCTCACCCGCTCTGAAGGCTTGCCCGTTGACCTGCCCGAGGCCAGCACCGCCGAGCCTGCCCTCAGCGATCCACTGGTGGTGACCATCGACGCGGCGGGGGCGATCGCCCTCAACCAGACGCCCACCTCCCTTGAGAATGTCGCGGCGGCGGTGGCGGGGTTGGCAGACCAGCGCCCTGAACCGGCGCTGGTGGTGCTCAACGCTGATGAGCAGGTCAGTCACGGTACAGTGGTGGCCGTTATGGATGAGCTGCGTAAGGTGGAGGCAATTCAGTTGGGTATTGCAACCCAGCGTCCCCAAATCAGGCAATAGCGTGCGATGCAAGGTTTAAGTCTAATGCGCGATCGCCCTCCCAAACGACAATCATGCATGGCATAGCTAAAGGACGATCGCCTTTACCCAAATTCTCTTGATGCTGGGTTAACGTGTATTTGATCGCGTAAACCCGTCTGAGTCTATGTCTGACCTTGACCTAATTGAGCAACTGGGA
>JBHJHJ010000189.1:0-10030 GCA_050330955.1 Elainellaceae cyanobacterium
CGCCTCAAGCAATGGCGCCTCGACCCGAGAATGGACCGTCACCCGCAAGCTGCGGGTCACCGCTCAAGGCACCTACACCTCCACTTACTTCATCAACGGCGAATCCTGCACCCTGAGCCAGCTTCACGAGCAGATGCAGCGACTGCGGGTCTACCCCGAGGGCTACAACGTCGTGCTTCAGGGGGACGTCACCAGCATCATCTCCATGAACCCCCGAGAGCGGCGGGAAATCATCGACGAGCTGGCGGGGGTGGCGGCCTTCGACCGCAAAATCAACCAGGCCAAAGAGAAGCTCGACGCCGTCCAGGAGCGAGAAGAGCGGTTTCGCATCGTTGAAAAGGAGCTGACGGCCCAGCGCGATCGCCTCGCCAAAGACCGGATCAAGGCCGAGAAGTATCAGCAGCTCCGCCAAGACCTACAGACCCGAAGCCGCTGGGAAGCTGTGCTGGTATGGCGCAACCAGCAGCGCCGCATTGCCCAGTGCGAGAAGGCGATCGCCACCGCCGAGCAGAAGATTCAGGAGCTGACTGCGCAGCAGCGCCAGCTCAGCGCCGACATCGAGACCAAAACCGCCGAGCTAGAGCAGCTTAACGCCAAGGTGAAGGCCCTGGGAGAAGAGGAGCAGTTGGCCCTGCAGTCGAACCTCGCCACCCAGGAGGCCGAGCGCCGCCAGCTTCAGCGCCAGGAGCAGGAGGCCCAGCGGACGGCGAAAGAGGCCGAGGGGTTGATGGAGCAAACCCGGCAGGAGATGGAGTCCCTAATTGCCACCCAGCCGGCGATGCAGCAGGAACAGCAGGACATCGCCCAGCGCCTGGGGGATCTGGCGGCCCAGCGGGACGCGGCCCAGCGATCGCTGGAACAGCGGCGAGAAGCGGCTAACGCCGTGGCGGCAGCGTCAGAGTCTTGGGTACAGGAGCAAACCGAGCTGCGCCACCAGGTCGACACCCTGCTGGCCGAGGTCGATCCCCTGCGCACGGAGCAGGCGCGGCTGCAGGAGCGGATCCACCAGCTCACCCAGACCATCGAAACCCAAACCACAGCGCTTCAAGTCACAGCCCAAGAGCTGGCCCAGGCCCAGGCTCAGCGGCAAACCCTCGGCAATCCCGAAAGCGCCGTCGAGCAGGTGCAAACCCTCGCCGCCGCCCTCGCCGCCACCAAGCAAGAGCTGCAGCTGCAGCAAGAGACCCAGGCGCGGCTGCTGCGGGAGCAGCGGGACAACCAGCGCAAGCTGGACAAGCTAGAGGCCCAGGCCCAGGCAACCCAAGAGTCCCAAGGCACCTACGCCACCCAGATTCTGATTCAAACCGGGCTGCCCGGCGTTTGCGGTCTGGTGGCGCAGCTCGGACGGGTAGACCCCCAGTACCAGCTTGCCCTGGAAATTAGCGCCGGGGGGCGGTTGGGCCATCTAGTGGTGGAAGACGACGGCGTTGCGGCGGCGGGCATTCGTCTGTTGAAAGAGCAGCGCGGCGGGCGAGCGACGTTCTTGCCCCTCAACAAGATTCGCGCCCCCCGGCTCACCGCCATTTCGAAGTGGAAGAGCCCTGCCGGCTTCATCGACTACGCGGTCAACCTAGTGGACTGCGACGATCGCTACCGCGACATCTTCGGCTACGTCTTCGGCAACACCCTGGTCTTCGAGAGCCTGAACGAAGCCCGCCAGCACCTCGGCCAATACCGCATGGTCACTCTAGAAGGCGAGCTACTGGAAGCTAGCGGCGCCATGACCGGCGGGTCCCAGCGGCGGCAAGGCTCGCTCCACTTCGGCACCGCCGAAGCAGGAGAATCGGCGGAGGCCAAGGCCCTGCGGCAGCGGCTAGAGGACATCGAGCGGATTTTAGACCGCTGCGAGGGGGCGATCGCCCAGCTTACCGTGCAGAGCCAGACCCAGGCCGACGACCTCACCCAGGCGCGGGAAGCCCAGCGGGAGATCCAGGTCACCGTCAACCAGGCGGAGCAGCAGGCCAACTCCCTCACCCAGCAGCAGCAGGCCCGCCAGCAGCAGCTCGGCCAAAACCGCAGCGAGCTAGAAACTGCCCAAGCCCGTTTGCAGACGGTGCAGCAGCAGCTTCCCGCCCAAGAAACAAAGCTGCAGGAGCTGCGCCACACCCTAAGCGAGCTAGAAGCCTCCCAAACCCACAGCGAGTGGCAGCAGGCCCAGCAGCAGATTCAGCAGCAGGAGACGGTGCTGAACGAATGTCGCCTAGCCCTAAGGACAGCAGAAAACCGCGCCCAAGACCTCAACGCCCAGCAGCAGCGGCTGCAGGAGCGCTCAGAGAACGGCGATCGCCGTCTGCAGGAGCATAAGCAGCAGCAGCGGCAGGCCTTCACCCAACAGGCCGAGGCCCGCCGACAGCGGGAGAACATTGACCGAGGAATCGCCCAACTGCAAAAAGCGATTGCCCAGCTCGAAAAGACCCTAGCCACCGAGAAGCAAACCCGCGATCGGGTGGAGCGCCAGCTACGAGAGCAGCAGAGCACCCAGCAGACCCTAGGGTGGCAGGTGGAAAAGCTGCAGGAGGAGCGGCAGGCTTCAAAGGCAACCCTGGCAGAACTGCAGCAGCAGCTCGAAGCCCAGGCCGCCGAGCTGCCCGACCCCATCCCCCAGCTGCCCACCGACCTCACTTTGACCCAACTGCAGCAAGAGCTGCGATCGCTGCAGAAGCGCATCCAGGCCATGGAGCCCGTGAACATGATGGCGCTGGAAGAGCACAAGCGCACCCAGGAGCGCCTAGAAGACCTGAGCGAAAAACTTTCCACCTTGGCGGAGGAGCGATCGGAGCTGCTGCTGCGCATCGAGAACTTCACCACCCTGCGGCAGCGGGCCTTTAAGGAAGCCTTCGACGCCGTGAACGCCAACTTCCAGGTGATCTTTGCGGAGCTGTCCGACGGCGACGGCCACCTGCAGCTCGACAACCCCAGCGACCCCTTCAGCGGCGGCCTTACCCTGGTGGCTCACCCCAAAGGCAAACCCGTGCGCCGCTTGGCCTCCATGTCCGGGGGCGAGAAATCCCTCACGGCCCTCAGCTTTATCTTCGCCCTGCAGCGCTATCGCCCCTCGCCGTTCTATGCCTTCGACGAAGTCGACATGTTCCTAGACGGGGCCAACGTAGAGCGACTGGCCAAAATGATCAAACACCAGTCGCAGTACGCCCAGTTTGTGGTGGTCAGCCTCAGGCGACCAATGATCGAGTCGGCAGAGCGCACCATTGGCGTGACCCAAGCGCGGGGCGCATACACCCAGGTGCTGGGCCTCAATTTGCAGTCTCAGCGGGCTTGATGCAGCACCTAGGCGTAGGGCAGGCCAACTTTGCGGGCATCTTTTTGCAGGCAATTGACCTGTGGCGATGGCCATAAACGCTGTTGGGATTCCCCCCCCTGACAGCGTCGTTTATTTATGACTGCCTACTTACCGCGTTTTTACGCTGGTGAACTGCGTTTGTTGGTGGCACAGTGCATGACCAAGACGACTGGCACCTATCGCGAAAGGAATGTAATAAATGCCGCGACTAAAAATGGAAGATCCAACCCCTGCTGTTGTTGAGCAAGGGGTAAGTGAACATGAACAGACCATGACGCTTGAAAAAGTGTTCTGGAGTAACTGTTCGCCGAACCTTACCCTGACTACCTGGGTTCTGGGCATGCTCGTTTCGGTCATCGGGCTGGGGTTTTGGACTGGACTTGCGGTTATTATTATTGGCAACTTGCTAGGGACCTTACCCACGGCGGTTGTGGCCTTGATTGGACCTAAGACCGGATTAACGCAGATTGAAGCGTCTCGCTATCCACTCGGCAAAATTGGCGTCCGGGCTCCAGCCTTTATCAACTGGGTCACCTCTATCGGATTTGATGCCATCAATAATGTGCCATCGGCAGCCGCCTTAGTTGCCCTGTTTGCTCTGTTTGGCGTAAGCGTTCCCTTCGTTATCACGCTTGCATTTCTTGCCATTGTGCAGATGATTGCCGCGATTTACGGCCACGACCTGGTGCAGCTGGTTGAGAAGTATTTAGGCTACTTCCTATTCGCTGTTTTTGTGTTGACCGGTATTATGATCCTCGCAAGAGGAAACTTCACGATTGCCACTGGCAATACGGCTGGCATTGGCGGCATTATCCTTGCCACTTCACTGATTGCAAGCTTCAACTTTTCACTGGCGCCCTATTCAGCAGACTACACCCGCTATCTACCGAAAGATACGCCGTGGCAGGCAACGGTTGGCTTGACCTATATTGGGTTGGTCTTCTCGGCGGTTTCCATCGAAACCTTGGGCCTCATTACTGCTAATGCCATTGCAGACCCTTCACCGCTCGCCGTTATCCAGGAGATTGGCGATATTGTGGGTCCTCTAGCCCCCCTAACCTTGACTGCGCTAGGGCTGGCGGCGATCGCCCCTAACTCCATGAACGATAATACGGCAGCCTACAGCCTAATTTCGGCTGGAATTCACGTCACTCGGCCCGTCTCCGCCGTCATTGCCTCCATCCTCAGCTTTGCGATGGCGGCTATTGGCTCTGGGAAATATGCAACCCTCTATGAAAATTACCTGCTGGTAACGTTCTATTGGCTGGCGCCGTGGGTTGCAATCATTTTAGTGCACTGGTTTGTAAGCAACCAAGAAATGCCGGAAACGGTTCCACCTGGGTGGACTAAAGCCGCCACGATTTTCGTCGGGGTAACTTTAATCACTGGCTTTCTATTCTCTGCAACGCCAGCCTATACTGGACCCATTGGTCGGCTTTTGGGCGGGATAGATATTGGCTATATCGTTGGCTTTATTGTGACGGGCATTCTCTACTGGGCGACGCTACCACGAGAGCGCCCTCGACGTAAGATTTGAGCTATCGATACAGTGGTTGATACACTCTAGAAATGGGCCATGCCAATTAATATTCCGCCTCTTGTCTTAGCCGCACGTCAGGTGATTGGCAACCATAGCGATACTCAATCGCTTGTGAACTGAGAGGAGGGACGGGCTTCGTATCTGTTTAGCGTTTTGGTAAGACCCCCTCTAGCTCCCCCTTGGTAAGGGGGGTAAGGCCGAGGCGTATTGCACCTTCTCCAAAGTCGCTAAACACGTACTTCGTCCGCCCCTCCTCTCACAAATCCTTCGGGCTTGTTACAGCAGTGGTCCTCTACTTAAAACGTCGCTGCACAGTCAGAACGACTGCAAGGTAAATTATGATGATGCTCAATTCGGTACGGATTCCGGTTGTTGACTTTGAGGCTTTTATCAACGGTGATCTGTCAGATCAGATGACGGTCTCTAAGCAAATTTATCAAGCGTGTCATGAGATTGGATTTGTCTACCTGACAAACGCTGGGATCAGCCAGACGCTCGTTGATCAGATGTTTGCGCAGTCGAACCGCTTGTTCAAGCTTCCCTATCCATTTAAGACAGAGCTATCCCGCGCCCGTCAGATTACCCCTGACTTAACAATGGGCTACGTCAGGCTAGAGCAAGAGTCTGCCGATCCGGGTACGCCAGGCGATCTAAAAGAGACCTTCGATGTATTTAAGTCGGGCTGCTTTTTAGAGGCAGCCTTCGACGCTCGCACAGCAGTGTCCGAGGCTATGAAAGCAGAGCTGGAAGCTGAGGCGTTTTGCTCAGCAGCGTCTCACTTTTTTGCCACCTGTAGCCGAACCGCATCCTACATCTTTCGTAGCTTTGCCATGGGGCTATCCCTGCCGGTTACCTTCTTCGAGGAGCGGCACCAGCGCAATATGAACCTGCGGCTGCTTCACTACCCGCCGATCCATCAAGAGCCTGAACCTCATCAGGTACGGTGTGGTGAGCACGCCGATTTTGGTAGCCTGACGCTGCTGTTTCAAGACGCGACCGGCGGGCTTGAGGTTTGTACCGCTGAGGGACAATGGATTGCCGCGCCGCCGATGCCGAATGCCGTGCTGGTTAACGTCGGCGATCTGATGCAGCGGTGGACCAACAGGCAGCTTCGATCCACTCGGCACCGGGTTGCTATTCCCCAAAACGACAAAAAGGACCGCTCGCGCTATTCCATCGCTTTCTTCTGTGACCCAGATCTGGACGTGATGGTGAATTGTCTCGATAGCTGCCACGATGGCGATCGCCCCCCGGTCTATCCTCCCGTCCTAGCGGGAGACTATCTCGCTCATCGGCTGCGCGAGGTTATTTACCCACTCCCGGGGCGGTAGCCAGCGGCAGCCGAACGGTAAAGGTGGTCTCATTGCTGTGACTGGCGGCGCGAATTTCCCCCGACAAAACGTCGATCAGCTCCTTGATTAGGGCCAACCCTAGTCCCGTCCCTCGCTGTTTCCAGCGGGACTGTTGATGGCCTCGATAAAACCGTTCAAAAATGTGCTCCAAGTCATGCTTGGAAATTTCGACGCCAGAATTAGCGACCTGGAGCTGCAGCGTTTTAGGTTCGAGCGTTACGCTGACGGTAATTCTCTCACCGGCAGGCGTATATTTACAGGCGTTGTTCAGAAGTTCAACCACAATGCGCTTAAAGGTTGCCTCGTCACAGGTTATTGTGCAAGACGTTTCTGGTAAGTCGAGAGCCAGGGTTTGATTGGCGGCCTGCGCCCTCTCTTGAAATGAATTTAGGAGCTGAGGTAGCCAGTGATTGATCTCTAGCGTGACGGGCTGTAAGGTCTTTACGCCCGCTTCCAGCCGCTGTAAATCTAGTAGATCATTGACCAGATCAATTTCCCTGGCGCACTCCGACCGTAGGATTTGAAAGTATCGCTGCATCTGGGGCGATTCGGCCAGAACCTGGGTTTTCTCTAGACCAATCGCCAGCAGTTGAATTGCCATCTCAATATTCGTGAGCGGCGTTCGGAGTTCGTGGGACACCGTGCTCAAAAAGTCGTCTTTGACCTGGCTGAGCTCTGTTAGCTTGACCACTTGTTCTTGAGACGCCTGATACAGCCTTGCTTGATGGAGCGCCATCGAGCAGTAATCAGTAATCTGTTCGACCAGGCTAATTTCTATGGGGCTGAAGGTGGTACCAGGCCTTACAAGCCAGAAGTGACCCAGCGTGTTCTTTTGGTTGATAATGGGGCAAACCAAGATGGTAGCCGGGTGCTGGACCCCGTACGGGCCCAGCGACGTGGGGCAGAACTGCAGCGCTTCTCCTGCCGCTAGGTCAAAGCGGAGATTGGAGAAATAGTCGGCATAGTGGGCGGGGCACCGACGGTCGTCGTGGGCGCTATTTGGCCCATAGCAGAGCGCCGTGGTTCCGGCTGTAGCGTCATATTTGGTGATAGCGCAGTCAGTGAGACTGAGCTGATTCACGATTTCGGCTGCAGAGGTCCTCAGAATGTGCGCCTCATCGAGGCTGTCGCGGACCCGGGACGTAAACTGCCTCAGCAGCGACTCAAAGTCGAGCGCCCGCTGAAGCTCAGCGGTTCGCTCCTGCACCTGCTGCTCAAGAGCCACGTTGAGCTGCTGAACCTGGTGGTGCAGCTCCGAGTGGCGAATGGCGATCGCGATTTGTACTGTAAGCTGCTCAATGAATTCAACCAGAAAAGGCCGCCACGAGGGGGCACCGAAATGTTGACAGATGCAGAGGGTTCCCCAGCGGACATCGTCTTGCATAACCGGAGCCGCGATCGCCGCCTGGATTTGATATTTTTTCAAGAACTGGCATAGCGAAGAACCGCTATCGTCTGGACCAGACGTGATACAGGCTTTCCCCTGGGCGTAATTTTTGTCGGTATCCCATGGATCCTCAAAGCAGGCGTCCAGCATCGAGAGGAGATTCGAGTCAGCCGACTCGGCTCGAACTACCGCTTGACAGCCGTTGCCCTCGCTTTGAAAGACCACGACCCTATCTGCGCCAAAGAGCTGTCTCACCTCGGTTACAACAATGTTGAGGACCTCAGGCAGCTTCAGCGTAGACTGCATCTGCTGCGTGATCGTTCCGAGGACGCTCTGCGAAAGCGTATACTCCCACAGCAGCTCCTTAGCGCGATCGCTTTCGGTCAGGTCGACAGCGGTCGTGATCACCAAACGTCTTCCATCGGGAAGCTTGCCTGCAGGCGCAGAACTGAAGTACCAAGTTCTGACAGCGCCGCTTTTGGTTGTAATGTAGTCCTCACCCTCGTCAAGGATGGCCTCTAGCTCGTAAAGTCTATTGATTGCCGGGGTCAACAGCGCCTGATGCTGGTTGCAGGCCTTCTCCAGCCAAACTGACATTGTTGGAATATCGTCTAGCGTATAGCCACTGAGCTCGATCCAGGCATGGTTCAAGAATAGAATTTCTCCATCTTCCGCGTGAAGAAATGTCGGCATCGGAACGCTGTAGAGAGCGCCTTCAAAAACTTCTAGCGATTCAAACTGTTTGCGAAACTCAGCAAGCCCCTGACTCAAGCCATCGCTTAACATGCGCGGCTTCTCGTAACTCCCCATAGAATGATTTCATGAGTTCTATGCATTTATCATAAGACCTAGGTGAGTTTTTAGACGCTATCTCGCTTTATAGCGATTCCCAATCGCGTGAGGTACAGATTTGCGCGGTAGGGGCGCTAGAACATAACCTTGTGCCAACCTTGTGCCAGCGACCGGGTTTGAACAAGGTTCGGCACTCACGACTGCGCATACCACCAAAAATTTGTCTTAATATGAATACCTACACTGAGGTGTCATTGCAATCGTGGCATCTCAATCCTTGTATATTGATAACTACCGTCGCCCAGTCCCTGGCGGCAGCGACATCCGTGATGACATTTCGCGATGTGTGACCATCGCCCCGCTCGATCTTCAAAGATCAGGATCTAAAACATGACAGTTGAACAATCATTACAGCGCTCCGACATCCTTGGAACCCAGGTCATCACCCGCGATGGCGGCAAGCGGCTTGGCATTATTAGCCAGCTTTGGGTAGACATCGACCGGCGCGAGGTCATAGCGATGGGCCTGCGTGACAGCGTGATGGCTGGGGTGCTGTCGACGACGCAGCAGACCATGTTGCTCAGCGACGTCAGCCAATTTGGAGACGTGATTTTGGTTGAAGACGACACGGTCTTGGACCAAGACATTGACGTGGAGGCCTACAGCAACCTCATTAACTGTGAGGTGATCACCGAAACGGGGGAGATGCTGGGCAAGGTGCGCGGCTTTAAGTTCAACGCCAGCGATGGCCGCGTGACGTCACTCCTAATCGCCTCTCTGGGTATCCCCCAAATCCCAGATCAAGTGATCAGCACCTACGACCTACCGTTAGAAGAAGTGGTCAGCAGCGGCCCCGATCGCCTCATTGTATTTGAGGGGGCTGAGGACAAAATGGTGCAGGTTACAGTAGGCGTTTTGGAGCGGTTGGGCATTGGCACCCCGCCTTGGGACCGCCGCAACGACGACTATTACGTCATGCCTACCTCGCCAGCCAACCAGCTGGGTACTGGTTCTACGACGGCAGCAGAAACAGAGGTGGCGCAGGAAAGTGCCGCCGCCAGCGAAACTTGGGACGAGGACAACTGGAGCGAGGCAGAACCCGCTGCTGAGCCGCTGCAGGAGCCTGTGGAACAGCAGCAGCGCGAGGCCTACGAGGAAAGCAACTGGGGTGATGTGCCCGAGGCAGACTATGTGGAAGAGGCGGCTTATGAGGAGTACGCTGCCCCCGCGCCTGAGCCCGAGCCCGAGACCCAGTATGAGGATTACGATGTGACTGGGGATGCCTGGGCTAGCGACGAGAACCCGCAACCCTATGAGCCACAGAAGCTGAATATTCCTGAGAAGAAGCGGGTGGTGGAGTACGAAGAGGAGACAGATTATTGACACCCCTCTCAATACGTTACGGTAGACCCATAAGCTGAGCTCACCCCCTCTAGCTCCCCTTATTAATGGCTGCCGTGTACACACATCTCGGTTATGAAGTCTAAACGCTGCTTTACCCCCCTTAGTCCCCCCTTGGAAAGGGGGGAAATCCGGGTTCTCCCCCTTTCCAAGGGGGAGTTAGAGGGGGTAAGGCCGATTTGTGTATACACGTAGCTTAATAAGTAAGAGAACCAAGACAACATGACCCTTAAAGACCAAATCACTGAAGACATCAAAGC
>JBHJHJ010000190.1:0-48527 GCA_050330955.1 Elainellaceae cyanobacterium
ATGGTGGCGCTGGTGCCGCTGACCCAATTTCCAGAGGGCATCGATCCTCAAGTGGGTCAAACCCTACAGCTTCAGACCCCCCAAGGCGCTCTCCCCGTGCAGGTGATCAATGTTCAAGAGGAGGGCGTTACTCTCGACGGCAACCATCCGCTGGCAGGGGAAGACCTCACCTTTGAGCTGACGGTGGTTGAGGTCGCCTGACAGGATCAAGGTATTGCCATATGGTTTTAGCACGGCATTGCTCCTGCTTTTAATGAGATTGCTCGGTGGATGCGATCGCTGCTGGTCAATTCAGTAAGGCTTCTGAAACCGCAGCGTCAAAGGGGTCCTGAAAGAATGACTCCTTTGTTTTGGTAGGGGCTAGGCGAAGAAAGCTGAAAGTATATCCATAGGTAAATAGCGAATAGCCATATCCCCGGTCGAGAACCACATCGACTTGCCTAGCGACTTCAGCCAACGGCGTTATCTCCAGGCTATTCCGGGAGTAGCCCGTATAAAGCCCGACGCCTACTGGGACGTAGCGGCGCGCTTCTTCCAGACCAGAATGGGTCAGCGTTGTTGCAACGTCTTGGGCTGTAGGACGGTAAACCTGAACCACAACTTCGTCGATGTAGCCGCGATAGACCCATTCAAGCCAATCCTGGGAGTAGCGGCGAGCTGCAAAATCGGGGGGATTGGGGGAAAGGGAAATTATCCAGTGGGGATTGATTTGCTTAACGGCAGTCGCAACTGCCGCTGTGAGGTGGGTCAGTTCGGTAGTGTAGTCTCCGAGGGCTCTGGGAATGGCCCAGTGGTCGTCTAGCTGAATGCCGTCTAGCTTGTGATAGAGATAGGCAAACTCGGTAAACAGCGCCAGGAAGTACTGCTCAACCTCGGGATGGCCTGGGTCAAGCCAGACAAATCCATTAATCATCTGGCCTTGATCGAGAAGCCAGTCTGGATGAGCTATAGCGATTGGATCATTTTTGTGCAGCATCAGTCCATACTCAAACCAGCCGTAGACTTTTAAGCCCTGCCGATTTCCTTGATGAACCGCGCTATTGAGGAAGTTGTATCCAGGAATGTAGGCCTCGCGGGTGCGGTGGGCTACCTTACTGGGGTAGGTAACGCCGTCATTGTAGACACTAATGTAGACCCGGTTGAAGTTCAGACGGGAGAGCTGATGAAAAACATCGTCTAGCTGACCTATTCCAGCGTAGAAGGCGTTTCCCACGTGGGTCATCCAAACACCGCGAAT
Organism: Elainellaceae cyanobacterium; assembly: GCA_050330955.1. Lineage (GTDB taxonomy): Bacteria > Cyanobacteriota > Cyanobacteriia > CAKZMO01 > CAKZMO01 > JBCCAG01. The sequence continues at coordinate 1,238 of JBHJHJ010000190.1, forward strand.
TTCTTCGGAATTCTGGGGTTGGTGGGGCGGGGCTTCGGTGAGTTTTTGACATCCACCAATGGCTAGAATAACGCTGACGGAAGCGATCGCCCCTCGCTTAATCCACGCTTTAAATCGTTTCACGGCATTAACTACTCCTGCTATGGCAGTTGCCCTGATGCGTTAAGACAAGTGCACCCGCTTGTCGCCTGCATTATCCTAAGCAGCGGGAACGCTGTAATCTATCTCCATTTTTGAACAGCAGCGCCTAATTGTCTGTAAAGCTAAGTTGAACCATAGAAAATCGCCCCAGCTGTTGAGGACCAGGGCGACGGCAGGTTGGAGAGAGACTAAGGCACGAGAATTTGCATCGCTTATTGCATTTGATGAAGACTGTGCCTCTCAACGACTTAAGTCTCGCAAGAACCTCTACCAGAAAAAATACTGAAGAATTGAGGTTTATTCAGGAACCGATTCAGGTTCGTTCAGGTTTTAGTTATGCTAGCTCTGTCGCTTAGGATAGTGCGTCGACCCTTACGCCCATGAATCACATCGTCTTCTGGATACTCGGATTTGGCACCTTTTGGTTTGGGCTCACCCTATTTGATGACGAAGCGGTCCTCATTGCCGCCGCCGTCATCGGTTCTGCCCTGATTCTGACTGGCCTGATCTCTGCCCCCCTGGGGTTACAGATCAGTATCGAGGTGTTACTGGTGGTGGCGCTGTTCAACGTCTGCATCCAGTGTATTAAGCGAGGGGGTGCTTAAAACTGAGTATCCCCAGTTTCGCCTTGGCCAACGCGACAGTATCTCCATATAGCAATCCTGAATGACTTGTGAGGAGTAACAAGAAAATTAGTGGAAATAGTCCGGAAACAAACTTCAAATAGAATCGTCTTTTTTTACACAGGGTCAAATCAAAGTAGGACAGCTGCAATTCCGACAATCAGTTGACAAAACTTGACATCATGACTGTTTTACCCGCGCTTCCGCCACTTGCAAACCACCTCGGATTCTTGGCGCTCACCGCCTACGCTGCCACCCTATGGCCGACTATTATTCGCGTTGTCTTTCCCGCCGCAAAGACCCAAAAGTTTCCGAAATTTTTGCGCAAGCGCCGACGTGCTATTGGCATCATCTCCTTTATTTTAGCGTTGGGCCACATCTACTTTGTCATTCGAAAGCGCAACTTCGACTTCTTTGATTTCAAGACCTACCTCATCAGCTTTGAAGGCACTGCTACCTTCATCATCTTGACGCTTTTGACCATTACTTCCAATAACTGGAGTATTAAGCACCTTAAGCAAAACTGGAAACGGCTCCATACCTTGACCTACTGGGCAATGTTTTTACTCGTCTGGCACATTCTCAGCAAAATGCAGGGCCAGTGGACCGCTATCACTCCATTAGGTAAGCTCGTCATCATCACAACAGCGGTATTTTTCGGCGTTCGTAAATGGAATGAATTTTGCTGGAGTCAGGCGAGGTCTAAGGCTCATTCTAAAGGGGTGTAGCTTGCTACAGCACGCTATATTGTCCCAGTTCTCACCGCTCTCAAAAGCCAAATCAATGCGATGAACACTGCAACAAGTCCGCTTCAGCTTTCCCTCCTGTGTAAGCTTCTAGCTGCATTTACGCTAACGACATCAACCGCATTGATCGGCTTAGATTTTGAGCCACTCCTGAGGCGTAGCGCTGTTAATCGACCCAACGTCGATCGACCTAAGATTGAAGTTGGTCTTCCACGGGAGCTGGGTCAGGAACCTGGCTTTAAGCAGCGGCAAATTACAGCATCAGAGTCGATGATGTATGCCAGCAACGTGCAGGCTGGCGGTCAACGCGTCGTCAGTGGAAGCGCTGACGGCACCCTTGCAGTTTGGGATGCGGCAACAGGTGAGCAGCTGTTCTCCCGCACAGCCCATTCAGATGCCATCGAACAAGTGGTCGTCAACGCTGCCGGAAATCTGATTCTATCGGCGGGTTGGGACAACCGAATTGGCGTGTGGAAACTGGGAGCGGAAGGGAAGTTTTATCATTTGGCAGCCCACACAGACGACGTTAAGGCGATCGCCCTCGGCCCTGATGAAACCCTCATGGCTAGCGCTAGCTTTGATAAAACCGTCAAGCTTTGGAGCCTAGAGTCTGACCTATTGCGCCACACGTTCCAGCATCCCTACGCCGTCACCGCTGTGGCCATCAGCCCCAATGGCAGAACCCTGGCAAGCGGCGATCGCCGCGGTAACATCTACATCTGGGATCTAGAAAGTCATACCCGTAGAGGCGTCCTCAAAGGGCACCATCGCACGGTCTGGAGCATTGCATTTAGTCCAGATGGCCGTAAGATAGCCAGCGGCGGCCAGGACAAAACGGTGATGCAGTGGGACTTAGACCAGATGGATTTGATTCAGGCGCTGGAAGACCACACCAGAGCGGTTTATGCAGTGGCCTATAGTCCCGACGGGCAGGTGCTCGCCAGCAGCGGCTATAGCCGCACCATCAGGCTGCGGGACGCTCAAACCGGGGAATCGACTCAGGCCCTTGAAGGCCACCAGAAGCCGGTATGGTCTTTGAACTTTGACCAAAGCAGTGCCCTAGTCTCCAGTAGCACCGACGGCGTCATCAATATCTGGTCCCCCAGATAGATGAATCAAATGAACCAATCAGATAAATCAGTTTTCAATCAGCCGACCGCGCCTGCCCTAGCCAGTCCTCAAAGCGATCGCGGTTCTCTTCTACCCAAGCTTCAGCATGACGGCGGATGTCCTCAGGAGCGTTCTCCCCGGCCTGAATACGCTGGCTCTCCGCATTGAGGTCCGCCGCTGGAATTTCCACGAGTTCAAGCCAGCGAACCGCCGCCGGATTCTGATCGACAAAGGTTTGGCTCGCCAATAGGGTTTGTTTCGCCACGGGGAACCCCAAGTTTTGGCCGTCTACCGTAGTCTCTGCTTCCGTTTGATCAAAGTCCTCAGGCAGAGACGTAAACGGCACCGTCAGCCAGACGGCGTCTTCTTCGGGCTTCAGCTCGGTCAAGACCCAGTGAGGAGAGTAGGCATAAAACAGTACGGGATCACCCTGGCCCTGGCGGGTCAGTACATCCGCCAGCAGGGCCGCATACGCCCCCTGATCCTGCTCCACGGTGTCCTGCAGATCATACGCTTCCAAATGGTGTTCAATCACGGTGTTGCAGCTCCAACCTGTTTGGCACCCGGCTAGGTTTGCCTTACCGTCGCCATCGCTGTCAAATAGCGCCGCCACCTCTGGATCTTGAAGCTGCTCAACACTGCTAATTTGGTATTCATCCGCCGTCTGCTTGTCTATCATTACCCCCTGCAGTCCCCCGTCCGGAACAAGCTGCCCAAGCTTTTCGAGCTTTACGTCGCCCCCTGCGTTCTCAAAGGCGTCGTCAAATCCAACATTGTAGAAGCCCGTGGTGTAGTCTAGGTCACCATTAGCCAGGGCGACGTAAAGGGCAGCGTAGTCCGCCTGCTGAATGTCCTCTATCTCGTACCCCAGCGCTTCTAGGCCAATGTTGACAATTTCGGTGGTAAACCGCTCTTCAATCCAGTCGCTGTTGGCCGGGCGAATGGTGATGCCAGCACCGGGGAGGTCATCGTTCGCTGCGCCAGCGATCGCCGCCTTGGACGTAGAGTCATCTGCTGTCTGGGACGGGGATTGACAAGCGGTTGGGGTGAGTAGGGCCGCGATCGCAAGGGGATAGGCGAGTTTACGCATAGGGTTAGCCAGGGCAAGACGACAGAGATAGATTGGTGCAGATGGCCGGGTTCTTCTGATCACTATCACTATTTTAATGCTGCATAGGTCGGGCGATTTTAGCCAGAACTTCAGCGGGCTCAACCACCCCCAGAACCGCTCCAGCGTCATCGACCGCCACCACAGCAGTTCCAGCCTCAAACAGATGGAAGATCTGATCCAAAGGCGTGTCTTGGTGCACTGCAAGCGGCGAGGCGATCGCCCCATCGACTCCGCTAGGAGCGGGGCGAGCAACGGCACCCGCTGTCAGCACTTGGGCCCGATTGACATCTCGCGTAAAGCCGCGAATGTAGTCGTCCGCAGGCTGCAGTACCAGCGCCCTTGGTGTCCCAACTTGCACCACAGCCCCGTCTTTCATCACCGCCACGCGATCGCCCAAGGTCAGCGCTTCCTGGATGTCGTGGCTAATGAACACGACGGTCTTGTTCAGCGATCGCTGCAGCCGTAGCAGCTCGCCCTGCATCTCCCGCCGAATCAGCGGATCCAGAGCGCTAAAAGGTTCATCCATCAGCAAAATTTCGGTGTCAGTGGCTAGGGCGCGGGCTAGCCCCACCCGCTGCTGCATGCCGCCGCTGAGGGCGCTGGGGAGGCGATCGCCCCACTGAGAGAGACCTACCGCCTCCAGAGTTTCTAGCGCTTTGGCCCGCCGCTGCTGCTGCCCCACACCCGACACCTTCAGCCCATATTCAACGTTTTCCACCACGCTCCTGTGGGGAAACAACCCGAAGCGCTGAAACACCATGGAGATCTTCTGGCGGCGAATTTGCCGCATGCGATCGGCGCTGACATGGGCCACGTCTTCGCCATCAATGTAGATGTGGCCACTGGTGGGGGCAATGAGACGGTTGATGCAGCGTACGAGGGTGGATTTACCGGAGCCGGAGAGCCCCATAACGACAAAGATTTCCCCCGCTTTGATGCTGAAAGATACATCCGCAACGCCAAGCACCTGTCCCGTTTTTTTGAGAATTGAATCCCGGCTGTCGCCGCTGCGGAAGAGCTGCAGAGCGGCCTGGGGTGCATTACCGTAGATTTTGATTAAGTGCTCGATGCGGATTTTAACCGATTTGGAGACTGTACTCATAAATGCATCTGAAGGAGCTTAGAAAGTCTGGTGATTCGGCCACCTGGAAACCACTGTAGCCCGCGCTAGTAGCGTCTCAGTTGGCCCAACGTCATAAAAGGTTCTTCCGCAAGACAGCTTCCCCCGCATGCCATCACTTGATGAGCTTCTATAGCAGTAAGACAACGTTGAGACTTGCGCCACCGTATCGCATCACTTCCTGTGCAGGAGAGCGCTTGAAAGCGCCGGTTTAGCGCACTTCAATCGAGACAGCACTTGAGACAATATTGTCCGTATCGCATCACTGCTGTGCTAAGGTGATTTCCCTTAAGCTCAAATTGCTACCCTGTGCCGGCAGACAGAGTGTACTTGTCTGACTCAAATTTCTCCTGAAATTAAGGCTCAGATCATGGTCAGTCAATTGATACAGCTTGAGACAAGTCGATCTTGTTGGTATCACCACCCTTCTCAATGGCATCACTTCCTTTTCCCAATCCCATCACCTAAAAAACTCAAGCCTCTAGAGAAATCAGACTTGCAGGCTGGTGAGACAACCTAATTAAAAGCAAAAAGCATTTCGCTCTGAGAAGATAGTCTCCTTTGTCAAGATGATGACGCTCTGTTCGTTGTGATTTTGCCAAGGAGAGCTGCGTATCAACGGTGCCCCCGCCACTGTAAGCACCTACGTTAGGGAAGACAGCGACTTTTTATCGCTGTTTCCCCACCGATACGACTTTCTGTACGCTGAGCATGTCACCCCAGGCCAGCGCCCCAACTGGAAGACCGAACATCGCTACCCCCTCAGCGATCGCCTTATTGACCAAGGCAATCACCTTTTAGGCGTTCGATTTGGGGCCACCACCTACTACAGTCTTTTAGATATCGACAGTACGAGTCAGTACCATCCAGAGCGCGATCCTCAAGGGATAGGCCGAATTCTCAGTGCGCTGGAGCCTTTAGGCTTAGTGGCCTATCTGGCCTGCACGTCGAGCTACAGCGGTGGGCTGCATCTCTACTTCCCCCTCGAAACTGCTCAGTCTTCCCAACGTCTTGCCCACGCCATGAAGGGGCTGCTTCTCCAGGCCGGCTTGACCCTAGCGCCAGGGCAGCTCGAACTGTTTCCCAATCCGCGCCCCTATTCTCAGGGCAAGACCCTCTTCAATGGCCACCGCTTACCCCTACAGACGGGGAGCTATCTGCTCAATCCAGACTTCCAGCCTATTTGGACCAGCCCGGAGCGCTTTGTCGCTCAGTGGCAGCAGTGTGCCGCTCAAAACGATGTGACCGCTGCTTCGCTACGCCGAGTTCTAAAGCAGCAGCGGCGACAGTACATTGTCTCCGGAAAGGCCAATAAGTTTCTAAACGATCTCAATGCGGATATTGAGCCTGGTTGGACGGGTCCCTCGCAGACGAACTACATCCTGGGTAGAATTGCGCTTCGTACTTACGTCTTTGGCCATGTGCTGTCGGGTGGATCGCCTCTAGCAGGGGCCGCATTAGCTGAGCGCATTGTGGCGATCGCTCGCGCTTTGCCGGGTTATGAGGACTGGTGTCAGCACAAGCATGAAATCCAGGACCGGGCAGTGGATTGGGGGAGATGCGTCGAGAATAGTAAGTACTATCCCTATGGGTTTAGTAAAACGTCTAAGACCGCAGTAGATGAAGCGGTAGAGAAACGGAACTGGAATCAGGAGCAGTTCTCTCAGACCGCAGAAAAAATCAAAGCAGCAGTCCAAGATCTAATTCAAACGGGATTGCCCACTGGTACGACTGCTCGGTTTAAGGCGTTGCTCACTTATGGTATTGGTGGCGGCTCTCTCTATCGGCACAAAGAACTTTGGCATCCAGATTATCTATCGGAATCTTTTAGTTCTACCTCAGGTCGGCAGAGTGTTGAGACACTAGTTGAGATAAAAGAGGAATTAGATCCTTCTCAGTCGGAAACAGTAGCTCCAACAACCCCAACAGCTCACAACAGTTGTGCAAGCTTATTCCCCCCTTCAGGTGGTAATCTCCCGCTCTGCCCAGATCGTAGCCCGTCGAAGCTGGTTAAAAATGGCGGTAATCCCTACTCAGACTGGAATCTGGTCTCTGAGCTGAAATTGCGCTCTCAGCTTCCCCACAAAGCCCGCTTTCTACGGCAGTGGCGATCGCGCCAGCGGGTATCCACGGGATAGCAGTGGTGTGCATGGCGGAGGTCATGTTTAGAAGATATCTTTATAGAGCTGACGGGGCGAAATCTCAACTGGGATTGTCTCGTCTCGGTGACTAGCGAGCTGAGTTTCCATGGCGCTGACGGATAAGATTGAGGCGATTCTATATCTGAAGGGACAGCCGCTGTCGGTGGCGCAAATCGCAGAGTATGCCGGCTGCGATCGCAAGCAGGCCAAGGCGGCACTGAATGACCTGATGGCTCGCTACGCTGAGCGTGAGGGGGCGTTAGAGGTGGCTAAGGTTGAATCGGGGTACTGCCTCCAGCTGCGGGAGGCCTACCAGAGTCTAGTGGAGACCCTGGTACCGGTGGACCTGGGGGTGGGGGCGCTGCGGACCCTGGCGGCGATCGCCCTCAATGGGCCGATTGTTCAAACTGAGCTAATTGATCTGCGAGGTTCGGGGGCCTACCAGCATGTGCAAGAGCTGGTGAGTCTGGGGCTGGTGCGCAAGCGGCGTCAGTCTGACGGGCGATCTTTCTGGCTGCAGGTGACCGAAAAATTTTATCAATACTTCCAGGTGGACAAGCTCCCAGCGCCCTTCGACCGTCCTGCCTAGCGTATGAAAAAACGATGAGGCTGTGATTTAGCCCTTGTTCGGGTGGGCAGACTTGTCTATATAGATGTAACAATAGGTATCAACGTAGAGCAAATAGGCACTCATGGTTTTCGATTCCAATAGCGCCAGCTTTTTTGAAGAATCTGATGACGAGAATCAGGCCAATCAGCTATTGCAATATATGCAGCACCAGCCACCAGAGGTGCTGGCCCGCGTCGCGAAAACCGTGACGGCAGACATTAAGCAGATTGTTTCACAGAACGTCCAAGGCTTGGTTGGGGTGCTCCCCAACGAGGCGTTCAACATTCAGGTGACTACAGATAAGGAGAATTTGGCCAGTCTGCTTGCTTCAGCAATGATGACAGGCTACTTCCTGCGCCGCATGGAGCAGCGTATGGAGCTAGAAGATGGCGTGACGGATGCGGTGCGGTTTTCGACCCGCGAGCCCAGCGATGCCGAAGACTGAGGCATCGCTGGGCTAGACATGCATTTTGTAGGGATACGGCGGTGCCTTACCCCTTGCCGCCTAATTTGGCAGCGCGGTAGGCCGCAGCTCAATGGTCATCAGCTCACCTTCCCGGTCAACCTCAAGGCTCAGCGCTTTGCCGATGTCGCTAGCCTCAACCTGATCTTGAACGTCTTGAGCAGTCACCACCTTAGATCCATCGATGGATAAAATCACGTCACCTTTCTGCATGCCGGCGGCAGCAGCGGGGGTGTTGGGCATAATGCGTAGAATCAGAACCCCCGCTTCAGGGTTGATTGTGAGGCCCCACGGATTATCTTCGTTGAACTGTCGCTTCGTGTCCGCTGACAGCTCGACCATCTGAATGCCAATGTAGGGGTGCTGCACCTCCCCATTGGAGAATAGTTCTTCAGCAATGCGGGAGGCGGTTTCGATGGGAATGGCGAAGCCGAGGCCTTGAGCGTCGGCGCGAATAGCGGTATTGATGCCGATGACCTCGCCTCGATCGTTGAGCAGCGGACCCCCTGAATTACCGGGGTTGATGGCGGCATCGGTTTGAATAAAGCGTACCCGCTTGTTGGGAATCCCAACCTGGGAACTTGAGCGCTCAAGGGCGCTGATAATGCCTGCTGTGACGGTGTTATCTAGACCCAGAGGGTTACCGATGGCGATCGCCCACTGCCCCGGAACCAGGTCTTCTGAGCTGCCGAGGGTGACTGCGGGCAGGTTTTCGGCCTCAATCTTGATCACAGCGACGTCAGTCACTGGGTCTGCGCCCATCACCCGTCCGTCAAAGGTCCGTCCGTCCTTGAGGGTGACCTCGACGCTGTCGGCGTCATCAACCACGTGAGCATTGGTGACGACCTTGCCGTCTGCGCTCAGAATAAAGCCTGAGCCGGTTCCCCGCTCAACGCGCTCGGGGGTCGGCGTCTCTTCCCCGAAGAAGCGGCGAAACATTGGATTTTGAAACGCGCTCGGGAGACGGCTGGAAACGGTGCGGGCAGAGTCGATGCGGACCACCGCAGGACCAACCTGCTCCGCCGCTGCAGCAATGAAATTAGAATCGCGGTTCTGTGGAGGAGGGAGCTGAGCCAGAGACGCCGGACTTGCTGTAAGGGACGGAGCGGGTTGGAGAGGCTGTATGGCCTGCTGCGGGACTCGCTGCGCATGGCTGACGCCGAGGCCAACACTGCCGCCGACTATGAAGGCGGCTAAAATCTGCAGCTTCCTTGAAAAGATACCCATGGTGGTCAAATAGCGTCCGTAAGCGTGGTGTTCAGCAGCACTCTAATCCCCCTCTACCTTAGTGTAGCTGAGCTACCCTGGAAGATGACCAGTTTGCAAGACTTTATTGCGTCGCTCCGCCTGGGAAATCTATAGAAGAAGGTCGTTTCAATCGACAGGGTCCAAAATTTCCGGATGAACGTCCCTCAGCATTGGAGCGAAGGGAAGGGGCTCCGGCACATTTTCTCAATTTAAGTCTTCCATGTTCAGTTCCTACAAAACCCGTTGCTTCAGCATGCCATCTGGCCTGTGGTCCACCATTAGGCAGCTGTCCTACCTCGCGGCGATCGCCGCTGTGGTTTGGCCCCATTCGGCCCGCGCAAACGACCCAAGCGCCGACAATGGTTGTCCGCCGCCAGTGCTCTCTCGCCTGGTTGAGCACCGGGTCGCCTCTGGTGAAACCCTAGAGTCCATCGCCAACGACTACGCGCTGCTACCTGCCACCTTGATTGGTTTCAACCGCGATTTGGCCAGCCGCTCCCCGGCCCAGGGAATGACCCTGCAGATTCCGCCCTACAACGGCATCGTCACGCGGCCCAGCCCAGGCATGACCTGGCAAGACCTGGGTGAGCGATACAGCGTGCGGCCAGATGTGCTCTTTGAACTCAACGGCTGCCAGGAGATGGGTGAGGTGGTGTTTGTTCCGGGGGTGAACTGGTCTCCTCAGGCGGGCCGTGCGCCCCGGTCCACTCGTCTGCCCGGCTATCCCTTACCCGAGACGGCTGCCGTCATTATGGACTACGGCTGGCGCGTGAGTGCGGCTCAAGACGACGTTGCGTTTCACAGTGGCGTTGACCTAGAGGCGGCTGCGGGGACGCCAGTGCTGGCCGTGGACAGCGGTACGGTGGCTTTTGCTGGCGAGCAGGGCAGCTACGGCAATTTGGTTGTGATTAATCACAGCGATGGGCTGCAGAGCCGCTACGCCCAGCTTGGGGAGATTCAGGTGAGGGTTGGACAGTCTGTCCGCCAGGGAGAGGCGATCGCTACCTCCGGGCAATCAGCCGCCGTCTCTCCCCATTTGCACTTTGAGGTGCGCGAGAATTCTGACATGGGCTGGGTGGCGCAGGACCCGTCTAACTACGTTGAGAATATGCGCATGTTCAGCCGCTAGTGCAGGTTAGCTGCTGGAGCGCTGGGTGCGACGAGATTGGCAGCGAAAGAGCTGGTAAGGAAAGCCGATACGGTTGAAGCGCTCTGGCACAATGGTGCAGCGGGCCTGCTCGCTGGTCTGGGTGCGCAGCCGCAGGCGGTTGGGATAATCTTTGGTTTTCATGCCGGGGGAGGCCACTACCCAGAGATTGAGGGGGATCGGCAAATCGGGCCGCAGCTGCGGAAACCGTCGCCATACAGGTCCATAGCCCCCCTCGCGGTAGATGAATGCGATCGCCGCCTCGCCCTGGGCATGGCGGCGCAGCTCGCGGGCAAAGCTCAGACCCAAGGCTACCTCCTGTAGAGACTGGTAGCTGACGCTGAGCAACACGGGCGTTCCCGGCTCAAAGGCGATATCTTGGGCCACTCGACTGGGGTAGAACCCTTTTTGAAACACCCAGCCGTTGACGACGAGCAGGCTACTGATCGTCCCCGCCAGAAGGGCAGCGGCAAGTGGAGCGCGCATCCAGCGAGACTTGAACTTTGAGTTTGAGCGCGGCGCTGTGGCTGAGGACTGGGTCAATCCAGCGGCGACTAGGATAACCAGGCCAGGATAGTACACAAAGTTATAGCGGGGGATGGCGGTGATGTCTTTGTCTAGGACGTAGACGATCGCCAAAAACTGCAGCAGCACCACCGCGACAAACGCTGCAATCAGACGAATCGAGGCGGAGTGGCGCAGTTGCCACAGACCTTGACCGACTGACCAGCCGATGAGCGCACCCACGGCTAGCATGGCCACTGCGGCTGGAATGGCGATCGCCAGCGGCTGGGTCTCAATGGGCAGGGCCACAACGGACAGAATCCAGCCCATGGGAATCTGATACAGCGGCGCAAGGCGATCGCGCCAATCTGGATTGTAGGGGGTGAGCCAGTCGGTTTCGGGGCGGCTGAGATGGCCTAGCATGGTGGGGAGCCAGGGTAGATAGCCCAGGGCAATGACTAGGAGACTGAGGAATAAATCCCGCAGGTAGACAGGCATCTGCGGCGGTGCAGGGATCGTGAGCCGTGCCCGCCACCGCTGCCCCATCCAAGCGGTGAGGGCGATCGCCTGAGCCGTCACGGTCAGCAGAAAAAAATAGTGCACATAGAGGCCAACGCCATTAACCAGAATCCAAGCCCCTAGAATTCCCCGCACCGCCCAAGGGCGTGCGCCCCTGCTGATGGCCTGCTGCAGATGTAGGCATAGCGCTAGGGCAATGGCAATTAGGACCATGGGCAGGGTATAGTGGCGTGCCTCCTGGGAGAGATAGACCGCGAACGGCGAGACCGTAATCAGGGCAGCAGTCGTCAGGCCCACCTGTGGTGACACCGCCAGCTGCCCCAGCCAGTACCCCAGCGGGACCATCAGACTGCCCACCAAGGCCGGCAGCGCTCTCAGCGCCCATACCCAGTTGTTATAGGGCTCCAACCACCCCATCCAGCGGTACATCAGGCAGAAGAACAGGGGTGGGTGTACCGACTGGGTGGCTACCGTTTCAGCAATTTGCCCGCAGGAGAGCCCAGGCCGATAGGTGAACACCGTCTCGAGCTGCGCCAGGGGAAAAGCCTGGTTGAGGGGGACATCCTCCAGCCGTCGCCCCAGGCTGAACAGGGCGGCAATGACTTCATCGAGCCAAAGGGGTTTATCCCCGAGGTGCCACAGCCGCAGCCCAGCGCCGGCCAGGGTTAAGAGCATCAGGGTAGGGAAAACGGCTTTTGAAGGATGGGGCACGGCGCGCTGGGTAGACCTGTCGGGAATTGGCATGGCCTGGTGGCGGGTTGGCTGGACCCAAAACAGGATAACGTGAATAGAGTAATTGCCATCTAAAACCCATGCCTCCGGTCTCCGGTTTGTATACCCTGCCCGCCCTGCAGCAGGCGATCGCCGCCCATCCCCAGCGGTGGCGCCCCCTGGTGCTCACCAACGGCTGCTTCGACCTGCTGCATGTGGGCCATGTGCGCTACCTGGAAGCAGCCCGGGCCCTGGGGATGTCTTTGGTGGTTGGCCTCAACAGCGATCGCTCTGTGCGACAGATTAAGCCCGCTTCAGCAGGCAAGCCCGCCCGACCCATTGTGCCCGAGCAGGGGCGAGCCGAGGTTTTGGCGGCGCTCCAGGCGGTGGATGCGGTGGTCCTGTTTTCAGAACCAACGGCGACGGCTTTGGTGAAGGCGCTGCAGCCGAATATCTACGCTAAAGGGGGGGACTACCAAATCGAAACCCTGCCGGAAGCCTCGGCGGTGATGGCCTACGGCGGGCGAGTTGAGCTGATTGAAATTGAAGTTCCCGCCTCCACGACCGCTATCGTAGAGCGGATTCTTGAGGCTTGCGATCGCCCTGCAAGATAGTTAGCGCCCGCAGACCATAGCAGAGTGCCGATGCTAAGTATTGCGTTAACTGATGGCCTCGGGCGTTGAATCGGTATGAATACCCACTAAAATGAGGAGTGATTCCAGCCGCCATACCTCTACTTTCGATGCTTTGCGTCGATTGATTTTCAATCTGGTAGACATTCGGCGACAACCACTCGCTCTCGCCTCAACACGATGAATGACTTGATTCCATCCACAACTGATGTTCCCGTTGAGACCTTATCAGCCGATGCTGAGGGCGAAGTAAGTCTGCCACAGGATATTGTTGAGCAACTGCGCGATGGTGGCTTGAAGCAGCAGCTTCAGCTTATCGACACCATCGCGCAGGCAGGGCATCCGTCAGTGCTTATGGCGTTTCTGAAACAGCAGATGACCGAACCCCCGAACGCTACCCCTGCGGTAGGCTACGCCCTTCAAATGCTGTCTCAATCCTCGGCTTCGGGGGACGAGCTCGATGCGCTGGCCGACGCGCTGGTGCCGATGCCAAGCGATCGCCAAATTGACTATTGCCCCCTGCGGCAGCACCTTATGACTCAGGATTTTCAGGCAGCGGATCGCGTCACCCTAGAGAAGCTATGCGAGCTGGCGGGCGCGGCGGCAGTCAAACGCAAGTGGCTGTACTTCTCAGAGGTCAATCAATTTCCCGTCGCTGATTTGACCACGATTGACCTGCTCTGGCGCATCTTTTCCCAGGGCAAATTTGGGTTTTCGGTGCAGCGCGACCTCTGGCTGAGCGTTGGGCAAAACTGGGGCCGACTGTGGCCCAAGATTGGCTGGCGTAGCGAAACCTGGACGCGCTATCCCGATGAATTCACCTGGAGTCTGTCGGCACCGCGAGGCCACCTGCCGCTGTCAAATCAGCTCCGAGGTGTGCGGGCCATGGCGGCACTGATGAATCATCCCGCCTGGAATCCGCCACAGTCGTAAGAGGAGGGCAGTGAAACTGTATCTCTTGTAACAACCTGTGGGGGAAGGGCGGTGCTAGAAACGGTGAGATGATGGCGGTAGACTAGCCATCAGATGTGTAGGAGTAGGCAGCAGATGAAGAAAATTGAAGCGATTATTCGTCCCTTTAAGCTAGATGAGGTCAAAATTGCCCTCGTCAATGCTGGGATTGTGGGGATGACTGTGTCAGAGGTACGCGGCTTTGGCCGCCAAAAGGGGCAGACTGAGCGATATCGGGGGTCGGAGTACACCGTCGAATTTCTACAAAAGCTCAAGGTTGAGATTGTGGTGGAAAACGCCCAGGCCGACATGGTAGTCGATAAAATCATTGCCGCCGCCCGCACTGGTGAAATTGGAGACGGCAAGATTTTTGTTTCGCCAGTCGATGAAATCGTCCGAATTCGGACGGGCGAGCGAGACATTGAAGCAATCTAAAGTTTTATTGCGGTAGGGACATGGCACTGCCATGTCCACACGAAACGCATACCCCCAAATGAGCAACGCCAAAGATTTATTGCGGTAGGGACATGGCACTGCCATGTCCGCGCGAAATACATACCCAAAATCAGCAACGCGTTAAGCCAGCAGGGTTTTGAGGGCAGGCATCAGGGCCTGAAAGGCGCGTCCTCGGTGGCTCACTTCGTCTTTGAGGGCAGGCGACATTTCAGAAAAAGTCATGCCCTCGGCAGGCACGTAGAACACCGGGTCATAGCCGAACCCTCCTTCCCCACGGGGCTGATCAAGAATCTCGCCTCTGCAAATTCCTTCGGCATCGAGCGCGATCGCCCCCTCAGGATCAGCAATGGCGATCGCGCACCTAAACTGAGCGCTGCGATCGCGGCTTTCTGCCAGCTCCTTCAGCAGCCGCTCAATGCAGGCAGCGGGCGTGGCGGCGTAGCGAGCCGAATAGATCCCGGGGGCACCGCCCAGCGCGTCCACCTGAAGCCCGGAGTCATCGGCGATCGCCCACTGCCCCATGGCTTTAGCCACCTGCGAAGCCTTGAGCTGAGCATTTTCCATGAAAGTAGTGCCGGTTTCCTCGACCTCAATGTGCTTCGGTTTTAGGACAAGCGTAATTTGGAGCGATTTGAGGTAAGTCTCCATTTCGACAACTTTTCCGGGATTCCCAGTGGCGACAACCAAAGTTTCAATCATAGACCTCGTGATTGGGATTACGTCGATTTTAGCGGCCAGGTGAGTTCGCAGCCAGTACCGCGGCTGCCGTTGGGCTGACGCTTAAAGGCACCTCCTAGGCGGCTAGCGATGCCATAGGCTTGTTTGGTGCCTTCCCCCTTTCGCCCTGAGGAAAACCCCGGTCCGTTGTCCTCAACCCGCAGCACGTAGTGGGTATCACAAACCTTCCCCGTCGCTCGAACCCGCGACGTGCCAATGGCGTGCTTGCCGATGTTGCACAGCATCTCTTCCAGGAAGCGGCATAGCTCCCGCTTGCAGTCAAAATCTAGGTGACGCTCGTCTAGGGGTTCAAACGAGCGCATTTTAATCTTGATTTCGCGAAATCCGACCAGATCTCGCTCTAGGGTTTTGCTAAACACCTGGTAGAACAGCTCGTGCAGCGGCAGCTTGAGGTCTAGCTTGGAGTCGTTTTGCAGGTAAAAGCTGCTCTCTTTCGTAAACGCCTCGCTGATGAGATAGTCGCTAATCTGCCGAATTTCTGCGTCTAGGGCAATGAGGTGGTCGACGAGCTGCTGCTTGGGGATGTCTTTGTCTTGGGTAAGCCGCATTAGGCTAGCTAGATTTTGCAGCGGCCCATTGTGAATAATATTGAAGGCCTGCTTGATGGTGCGCTGCCGCTCGCTTGCAATCCGTCTCCGCTCGCGGCTGCGGGCCTGTAGGCCCTGGTACTGGTTGAGGATGATGCACTCGAATCCATTAAAGGTAATCAGCAGCAGCGGGGGCACAAGGGGAATCCAATAGCCCATGAGAATAGCGGCATAGCTCACGCCAATCACCACGCCGCTTGCCGTAAAGCCGTAGATCATGATTCGACTGGGGGCATTGAGCCGGACCCAAACTGCTAGACCAACGGCGCTCCACAGCAAAATCCAGGCGTATTCCCAAGGCTCGGACCAAGTTTTCAGAAAAGTGCGTCCATCAAGGGTGGCGCTGAGAATCTGGCTCGTGGCGTGGGCCTGAATGTCTACCGCGTCTACCCGATTTTGTTGGATGCTGGACGGCGCGGTGGCGATCGCATTCGTCTCAACGGGCAGTCTGGCCTCTCCGTCAGAAACGCCAATGATAACAATCCGATCTTCAATCAGGGCGGCGGCATCCGGAAGAGAACCAAGCTCCTGCAGCCGCAGCACAGGGAATGCCTCAGGGCTGTTGCGGAAATTGAGCAGTGTGAGCAAACTGCTGGGGTCTGGTCCGCTGACGTACCCCCCGGAGTTGGGTCCAATGCGCGGGATTTCGGCGTCTCCAAACCGCATGGCGGCTGGATCAATGATGCCATTCTCCAGAGAATAATCTCGCGGTTCGAGGTAGGCCCGAGCCAGCTGAACTGCGAAAGAGAATTTATAGGTCTCTGGCTCTAAGGGGTCATTTGCGCCGAGAATGGTGCGCCGCAGATGGCTATCTTGAATGTCGACATAGATGTCAGAAAAGCCGACTTGACCAGAGGGAATATCATCGAGAGGCTTGACCTGGGGCAGCAGTATTTTTTCTGCTGCAAAGAGCGTTGGTGTCTCTTGAAATTGCTCAACCAGTTGAGTGGATGACTCTTCTGCAAGTAAGTCGCTGAGTATGTTCACCCCAATGACGGCGGGCTCATACTGCTGGACCTGAGCGACGACTTTTGCCAGCCTGTCTTGGGAGATGGGATAGCCGCCTAGCTCCTCGACATCGGCATCACCAATTTTAACAATAGTGATTCGTTGGCTATGGGCCTCAATTGGCCTGCGCCGGAGCAGGGCGTCGAAGGCAAAGAGCTCTAAGGGCTGCAGAAGCCCCGCCATCCGGGCGCCAATAACCAGACCCATGACCCCGAGTCCAGGCAATACGCGAAGGAGTAGATCTGCTGGTCGCTTGGTGAACGGGACTGGCTGCCGAGGCATGATGCGCCTCCAGTTTAGACTGCGCTTTAATCAATCAGCCCGAGCTCGCGAGCCTTGATCTCGGTCTGAATTCTAATGTTCTTCCCGTCTCGTCTGCCGTCTTCCGGATAGATGCCGAGAACGTCGTACACCTTACTCCAGTAGAGTCGAACGGTGCGCTCGGAAATAGACATGCGCTGAGCGATCGCCTTGTCCTGTAGCCCTTCCTTAAAGGCCAAGTGCAGCACTTCAAACCACTCAGGCTTAATCTCAAGCCCCGCCCGCATGCCGTCGATGTCTTTGGTGTGGGTCAACCCCTGCAGTGCCCAGTCCACCCGGGCCAGCATCTCCTGCGCCGGCAGGGTCTTGTTGGCAACGGTGAATCCACCCGCGTGGCTCTCAATGTCGTGGACGACCCTGACCAGCGCCTTGACATAGCTGCTTTGTACCGTGATGTTGAGCTCAGGATAGTCAGTCATCAGCGATCGCAACAGCTGAAGCCCCACATCTACCTGGGCGCCTTCCCCCGCCTTTCTGGGAATGGACAAATCAAGCAGCAGCAGATCAGGGGTTCCGGTTTGGAGATGGTTGAGGGCTTCTTCAGCAGTCTGTGCCGTCAAGATCTCAGTATCCGGATACCGGCTCTGCAGTCGGCTCAGAGTTCCATCTAGGACCATATCGTGGTCGTCAACAACTAAAAACATGTGTGCAACCTTGGGTAGATCGTGTCCTATCGTAGATATAGGGGCATTGTTGGTTACCATGGGCAACTACGCTACAGAATCACAATATAAGTGAATACAGGTACAGAGTGGACATAACGGGAGAGTTACACCGCTGCGTTCAGTACTTTACGACATTCAATACCTGAAAGTGAAAGACTACTGGCGAAAGCGCTGCGATGTACCACTCAAACCAAAGCGTTAGGTAGATTAATGCATAAGCCCACGGTGATTGTAAACTGAGACCCATATCAGTTTGTGCATGTATTGTACCAAAAGGCATAGGTTTAGACTGAAGGCTCCCGGTGCTTGAGTTCACAAAATAACATATTGCTTACCCAAAACTTCAGCTCGCATGGCATGTGCTCCGGTCAGTAGGGCCTATGCCGCCGCGCCGACCTCACTGACCGTTCTGATACTCCTTATTGCTGATAAAGCGGTGGGCCACCGTCTCAGGCTGAATCGCGGACAGCACAATGTGCCCTGAGTCAGTAATAATAACTGCCCTTGTCCGGCGACCGTAGGTGGCGTCGATCAGCTCTCCTCGCTCTCGGGCATCACTAATGATACGCTTGATGGGAGCAGATTCTGGGCTGACAATCGCAATAACTCGGTTGGCAGAAACAATATTGCCAAATCCGATGTTGATTAGCTTAATATCCATAGCGGCTTGGGCTCATGGGTATATGGGTCAAATTTGATACTATTCTGGCGATATCCTGCGTAATTTCCAAGATATAAAACGCAATTCACGGAATCTTGTTTGTGCAGACGAATGCTGCTAATACTTGCTAAACATTACTTGTGCAGACAGTCGATTTCACAACCCTTACTGCTATTTGCGCTGAGTTGCGCCAAGATTGGCTGCCGTCGCGGCTAGAGCAGGTCTACCAGCGCGATCGCTACTGTTTAGCGCTGGCCCTGCGCACCCTAAAAGGCCGCGGCTGGCTCACGGTGTCGTGGCACCCTCAAGCAGCGCGGGTTTGCATTGACGACCCGCCGCCGCGCTCCCCTGATACCTATACCTTTAGCCACCAGCTTCGCCACCAGCTCGGCGGTCTTGCCCTCGTCTCAATTGAGACCTCACCCTGGGAGCGCGTTCTCGACCTGCAGTTTGCTCGTCGCCCTGATGAAGCGTGCCTATGGCATCTCTATGTCGAGATCATGGGTAAGTATAGCAATGTTGTCTTAGCGACGGCTGACCAGCAGGTGGTGACTGCAGCCCATCAGGTCGGTTCCCAGCAGTCCAGCGTCAGAACCATTCAGACCGGCCAGCCTTACCAATCGCCGCCGGCGCTGCGGGACCCCCAGCCTGCTCTGGGCGAGTCCCAGGCCCAGTGGCAAGAGCGGGTGAGCCTGGTGCCGGGCAAGCTCTGGAAGACGCTGCTGCAAAACTACCGGGGTCTCAGCCCTTCCCTGACCCGTCAGATGGCCCAGGCGGCAGGCCTCGACCCCAACCAGTCCACCGATGAGTTAGGGGTCGCTGACTGGACGCGGCTGTTTGGGCGCTGGCAGGAGTGGCTGCAGCGCTTAGAGGAAAAGGCGTTTGCTCCCGGCTGGCTGGCGTTGGGCTATACGGTGATGCCCTGGAGCGCGATCGCCCCCGCCCCCTCTGTGCAAGCGCTGGTGGCCCAATATTATCGGGACCAGCTCAATCAGCAGGACTTTGCCCAGCTGCGGCACCAGCTTCAGCAAAAGCTCGCTAACCTGCTGAAAAAGCTGAGAACTAAGGCGGATGATTTTCGGCAGCGGCTGCAGCAGTCTGATCAGGCGGACCAGTACCGGGAGCGGGCAGACTTGCTGATGGCCTACCTGCACGAGTGGAAGCCGGGGATGACCGCGATTCATCTGGCTGACTTTGAGACGGGGGAGCCGGTGAAGATCCCCCTGGATCCAACGAAGAACGCGGTGCAGAACGCCCAGGGGTTTTACAAGCGCCACCAAAAAATGAAGCGATCGCGGGGGGCCATCGAGCCCCTGCTGCGGGACGTGGAGGCGGAGATGGCCTACCTGGAGCAGGTAGAGGTGGCGATCGCCCAGCCGGAAACTTACCAGGTCCCCGATGACTTGGCGTCGCTGCGGGATGTTCAGGAAGAGCTGCAGCAGCAGGGCTATTTGGGTGAGGCCTCCCGTCAGGTCCGCACGGAGAAGACGCCGTTTCACCGCTACCAGTCCCCCAGCGGCTTTGACATTGTGGTAGGCCGCAACAACCGCCAAAACGATGAGCTGACGTTTAAGGTGGCGACGGAATACGACCTGTGGCTTCACACCCAGGAGATTCCGGGAAGCCACGTGCTGCTGCGGCTGGACCCCGGCGCAGTGGCCCAGGAGGCGGACCTTCAGACGGCGGCAGATTTGGCGGCTTATCACAGCCGCGCTCGCCAGAGTGAGCAGGCCCCGGTGGTGTACACGGACCTGAAGCACGTGTACAAGCCCAAGGGGGCGAAGCCGGGGATGGTGATTTACAAAGCGGAAACGGTGATTTGGGGGCGATCGCAGGTGGGAAAGGCGATCGCCCTAGGGCAGCAGGCAGAGGCCCTGCACTGACTCATCGGAAAAAACAAGTGGTCCCGCTGTAGAGCAGCGTAATCTCAGCATCCGGGCCGCCTCCGCTCAAAATTCCTCCTAGGCCCGCCTCAAAAAATTCGAAGCCCAGCGTGGTTTCTCGGACCTCAGCATCGAGAAAGCGATCTAACTCTCGGCGGGGGAGGCCTACCCGAATTCCGTTCGCTGTGGTGAGTCGCTCAGCTCCGGCATCGCGGCCATCAACGCTCCAGCCTACAAAACGCCCTTCGGAAGCCACAATCCCAAACCCATCGGCCCAGGTGGTGAATGACAGCGGCCCCGCCCCGCACTCGGGATTCACGCCCCGGCTAGCGGGCTCACCCCGCAGCTCTGTCAGAACGGCAACCACCTCACTATCGGGTCTGCCAAACGGCAGTGACCTCACCGAAATTGGCCTGGCCAGACTGGATGGCGACGGCGCCACGAGCTGCAGTCCGCCAGAATCGAGCTGAACGGCTTCAGCACCCGTAGCCGCTCCGTCAGAGGTGCGCCATCGGTCTGCATCTTCCAGACAGCCGTCAATGAACTGATTGAATACCCAGCCGTCCAGCGGCTCAAACACCACCCAGCCATCGAAAGGTCCTTGCTGCCCATCAGACGGGAAGCCGAAGACCCGGGCCGTTAGCCTAACCCAGTCGCCCTGACGGAACACAGCCCGCACGCTGTCTCCCTGATTGAGCTGCGTCACCACGACGCTCTCAGTCCCTGGCCTTTGCCGAATATTGACGTTGTCGCCAGTAATCACGCTGCAAACCGTCGTCTCCTGAAGCTCAATGGCGTAGCTGTTGCCTGCTGCGGTCTGATCGGTGAGTTGGGACACTTCCTGCGCGTGGACGGCGCTAGATCCCATCAGCGACAGGCAAAATCCGACAGACCAGGCTACCCTGGTGAACATTTGAGCCACTTTCATTTTGACGCTCTAACTCGGCTAACGATTTTCACATATTGCGTTGGCACAGTTTCTTAGGGCAATGCAGTCGGTTTAAAGCCTTGAGATTTCGTAGGCAACTGTGCGCGCAAATGTCCTAACGAGTCAGGACGTTTGCTATACCGATGCTACAGCCTGAGGCGATCGCTTTACGGACGTTGAATTCCCGCAGCCTAGGCGTTGACCTTATCGTTTTGTAAGCAATTGTTAAAATGTAATAACTTAACCTTGGCCCCGCTCCTGCAGTGCCCTCCCACGGCTATGAATCGCACCCTTGTCTGGTTTCGCCGCGATTTACGAATTCACGACCACGCCCCCCTCTACCGCGCCGCTCGTCGGGGGGCAGTGGTGCCCGTGTTTGTGTTAGACCGAGCGCTGCTGCACCACCCAGAGACAGCCCCAGCCCGCGTGCAGTTCATGCTGGAGAGCTTGGGGACGCTGGACCAAGATCTGCAATCGCGGGGGGGACGCCTCATCCTGCGCTACGGCGACCCGGTGGCAGTGCTGCCCGAACTAGTGCGGCAGACCCAGGCGGAGGGAATTTACGCCTACGTTGACTTTGAGCGAATCTATGGGCGGGTGAGGGACGCGCGGCTGAACCGAACGCTGGCGGAGCAGGGCATGAAGGTGCGCTGGTTCGAGCCACCGGGCACCACCGCCGCGCTGGTGTCCTACCCCCGCTACCGCAATCTCTGGTTTGAGCAGATGGACCAGCCCCTGGTGCCCGCCCCCCAGCAGGTGAGCGTCCCAGAAGAGGTGACCAGTGAACCGCTGCCCAAGCTAAGCGAGCTAGATCTAGAGCCCGACGGCAAGCCCATGCCCCCTGCAGGTATTGGCGCCGCCCGCCGACTGCTCCACGACTTTTTAGAGCAGAAAACCGAGCGCTACTACTGGCAGCTCTCCTACCCCAGCGCCGAAGCCACCTCCGGCATCAGCCCCCACGTCAAGTTTGGGGCGATTTCCGTACGGGAGTGCTACCAGACGGCCCAGGCCTACCAGGCCACCAACTACCGCACCCGGCGCAGCCAGGAGCAGTTTATTTCTCGCCTCCGGTGGGGCAGCGGCTTTGCCCAGCGGTTCCGCTACCTGCCCCAGCTTGAGCTGCGATCGCTCTACCGCGTATTTGACGAAGACGGCTGGGACTTTGACGACGGGCTCTATGAGGCCTGGCAGCAGGGCCAGACGGGCTTCCCTATCGTAGATGCTGCCGCCCGCTGCCTGATGGAAACGGGGGGCTGGCTCGCCCTCAACTTTCGCAGCCGGGCGCTGTACGCCAGCTTTTTGACCAACCTCATGGGCATGGACTGGCGGTTTGGGGCGCTGCACTTCATGCGTCACCTAATCGACGGCGACTGCCCCATTGACCACTACCAGTGGGCCATGCAGTCGGGGGTGACCCACTGCCTCGACAAAACCTGGACCCGCATCTATAACCCGGAGCAGTGCGCCGTAGATCGCTGCGACCCCGACGGCGCCTTCATCAAGCGCTGGGTGCCGGAAGTGGCCCACCTTGCCCCCTGCCAGCTCGGCGACCCGCCCCGCCTTAAGGATTACCCGCCTCCAATCTTAGACTACCGGGAAGCGCGGCAGCGGCGGGTGAGCCAGCTAGAGCGGCAGCGCGGCAAGTTTTTGTCCCAGACTAATCTGCTGCCCCACCTGGCGGAAATGCCGGCGTCGGTGGTGCCCTTTGGCAGCGATCGCCACCCGAGCGAGGTGTCCTGGGCCCAGGCGGAGCACCCGCCCCTATTTCCGCCACCGCTAGATTTAGCAGCGCTGGACGAGGCAGAGGCTAAGGCGCTGCGCACCTGGTTTGTGGCCAGCCGCCGGGTACAGTCGTGGCGGCCCCGGAAGCGACAAACCCGCAAAAAGCCGGAAGCGTCGGGGCAGCTCTCTCTGCTGGGGTAGGAAGAATGTCTTGTGAGGGTGGCTATAAAATAGGCTTGAAGTCCACACCCAATTGGAGATAGCGAGGTTTAGCATGGAGCAGTCCGAATTTCAAACGCTTACCGCTAGCGACATTGGCCTAGAAGCTGACCTCGGCGTTCTGGAGCGCTACAAAGAAATTCAAGCTTCAGTGGCGCCCTACGCGCCAGCGGTGCCCTACGACCGCGAAATGTCTCAAATCCTGATTCAGTGCTCGCGACTCGCCACTGAGCAGTATCTGCGGGGAGAAGCCGAGCCAGACTACGACGGCTCGATTCAGCCCCTAATATCCTACTCAGACGGCCTCAACCCTTTCACGCAGACGGCTTCTCTGGTTCTACAGCAGTCGGCAGCGGCCCTGAGCTTTACGCGGTCCAAGGAGTCATCGCGCGCCTACTTCTTCGGGTTCGCCCTCACCTCGCCCAAAGTCAATCTCTTGATCTACCGGGGCACGCAAGAGCGTAGCGAATGGGTGTTAAATATGGTCACCGCGCAGCAGGCCTATCTGGAGTCAGAGCCTAAGTACGGCAAGATTCACAGCGGCTTTGCCCGAATCTATGCGCCTTTGGTTGAACAGTCCCGCCAAATTATCGAATCGCTTGACCCAGCTCTACCCTGTTACATTGCCGGACACAGCTTGGGGGCGGCGCTGGCGCCGCTGGCGGCTATGGATATTTCGCTTAACACTTCGTATCCCCGCGAAAATTTGCACGTGTATGCTTTCGGGGGGCCCCGCATCGGTGACCCTGCGTTTGCGATCGCCTACCACCAGCAGATTCCCAACAGCTACCGTGTGGCGAATATGGCGGACGTGCTCACCATTTTGCCGCCGACGCAGTTTAGGGGGGCGGAGTTTGTGCCCGTGGGTCAGGAGTGGCGGTTTGCGACGCAGCTTGGCGATACCCTGCCGAATCACGTGGTTGAGACGTATCGGGAGGCGATCGAGAATCAGCGTGAGGTTCAGGTTTAGGCTATCCCCGCCTGGAAGTGCGACCAATCATTGAGCCTGTGCTGTCGTGCTTTGCTACGGCTAAAGACTGGAGTGGTTGTAGGTTGGCGTTGAACGCAGTGAAACCCAACGCCAGCGATCGCCTTGTTGGGCGTCCTGACGCCAACCGCAGCATACAAGTTTGCTGATTGCAGTTTGGCGTTGAACGCAGTGAAACCCAACGCCAGCGATCGCCTTGCCGAGCGTCCTGACGCCACCCGCCTACAGTTTGGATCTGACGCTCCGGTAATTTGACAGGAACAGGACCTACGCAAAACAATGACCAAAACGCTCCAGCTAGCTACATGCGGATGATTTCCGTAAGTCCTAAGGAAGATGCTCCCGCAGACCCACCGCTCTAGCAGATTAAAATTAGCCCTCACACTCTTTCAGCGTTGCCTGGGCTCCAGCAAGGTTGGGTGAGCCAAGCCGAGTCAAAATGTCCACAGCCCGACGGGCGTAGGGCATCGCCTCAGCAGCCCGGCCCTGACGCACCAGAGCTTTGGCAAGGGAGCCGCAATCTAAAGCAATCAACTCCTGGCGACCCAGCTTTTCCGACAGGGGCAGCGCCTCGCGGGCCAGGGCCTCGGCCCCCGGCCAGTCTTCCCGGTCCAGGGCCAGGCTAGCCAGATTGCCGGTATAGGTGGCCATCCCCTCGGTGTAGCTAACCGCACGGGCCACCCGCAGCGCTTCGCGGTAGTCCCGCTCCGCCGCTGCGAAATCACCGGAGGGCTGCTCAACATCGGCTAGGTCATTCAGAGCGATCGCCACATCCTCGCTCTCAGCGCTCAAACTGCGATGTAGGTCCAGCGCCTCGCGATAGGCGGCGATCGCGGCGGGATAATCCTGTTTTAACTTCTGCCCAATGCCGCGAAGGCGGATAGCGGTGGCGCGCTCCCGGGTACCCGCCTTCGCCACCTGCCAGTGGGCCGCTGCCCGATCGGCACAGTCTAATACTGCGTCCGCCTGCTCGCGCAGATGGTAAACCCATCCCACTCGATAGGCCCCCCAGCCCGCGTTGTACAAATCGCCCGCCGCGATCGCTTTCGCTTCCGCTTGCTGACAAAGAGAAAGCTGCTCGTCCCAGCGGCCCGTGAAGTTGAGAAAGTTGTCGAGCGCATCGCACACCGTCTGCAGGCGGTCGTTAGGCCCAGCAATGAAAAGCGGGATGGCGGGAGACACCGTGGGCCAGGCGGCGTCGAGCACGGAGAAGCGATCGTAGTTCTGATACCCGTTCTCGACGATGAGGGCATAGGCATATTCCTCCAAACGACTCCCCGTCTCCGCCACCACCCCTGGCCGCTGCTCCCGCAGAAAGTCAGCCACCATAGGCACCAGGGCAAAGTGGCGCTCCTACAGGTCCGGCACCACCAGAGCCCGGCTGGCCAAATCGCTGAGGGCGCCCTGGGCAGCGGCGTCATTGAGGTTAGCCAGCTCAGCAATGAAGCGGGTCGCCATTGGCTGGGTGAAGTGGGTGAGAGCAGCGAGAACCTTGGTTTCGCTATCGCTAAAGGTATCCAGCAGGTCGCCAAAGATAAACTCCAGCGGGTTGTTTCCCGCAGGGGCGCTGCGCAAAAAGGCGAGGGCCGCCTCAATTGTTTTGCAGCGCCCCAGGCCAAGCTGCCCCACCACCCAGCGCATCAGCAGCGGGTTGCCCCCCGTTTCTTCATACAGGGCGCGGCGCTCTGGCTCGGTGGTGCTGGCTAGCCGGGGGTTGTTTTGGGCTAGCTCATTCAGCAGGGCTAGGGCGGCATCGGGGCCGAGCTTATCCAGACGCACGACGCTGGCGCTGGCGTCGGCCCGGCGTCGGCTGGTGACGATGGCGCTGCAGCCCCGGGGGAGGCGGTTCAAAAAGGCGAACAGCCGATCGCGATCGCCCTTAGGCAAAGTCTCTAGGTTATCCAACACCAGCAGCACGTCGGCGCCCCGCAGCGCCCGCAGCACCCCCTCCGAGCGCTCGTCCTCCCGAGATTTCGCTATGTCCGGCTGCTCCAGCTCCCGGGCGATGGCGTTGAGCATCTCCAGATAGCTGGGCAGCACAAAGTCCCCTAGGGCCCGCTGCCCATCGGCGGTGAGTTCCCGCTCTTTAGACGAGAGGAAGATGATGCGCTGGAAGCGGCCCGCGGGCACCAGCTCGGCGGCGCGGACGGCTAGGGCCGTTTTGCCGATGCCGCCGGGGCCGTCAATCAGCGCTCCCCAGCCCCGCGCGTCGGGGTCGAGGGCTTCAGCGATGGTCGCCAGCTCCGCCTCCCGCCCAAAGAAGGCCCGCGATCGCGGCAGGTTGTTGGGGATGTTGGCGCGCCCCAGGGCGCCAGAAGCTGCGCCGGAGTCTGAGGTGTAGTGGGTCTTGGGCTTACCCTCGTTGAGGGCTAGCCGCTCAAGGATGAGGGTAGCCGCTTGGGCCGGCGTTTTTCGGTCCAGCTCGATGAAGCCAGCGGCGGGACTGAGGCCATCCGCGATCGCGTAGTCGAACCGACAGGGCATGACGCGCTGGCGATCGGCTTTGGTAAGCAAGCCGTAGATGTGCAGCCACTCCCACCCCGTCCAGCGCTTTTGGTCATAGTTGGAGCAGAGCACCGGCACAATCAGGTCTGACTGCTCCCCGTAGAGCATCGGCAAATAGATACCGAGGTCATCACGGGCAAACTCCGCTTCGTGATACTTGTCGTAGAGAATCTTCTCTTCGCCAAATGTCTCGGCGAGGATGGCGGCGACCTTTTCAACAAAGTCTCGCGTTTCCCCCGCAAAGGAAAAGGCGATGCGAAACCGCTTGTTGCTCATAGGGTCACCTCCCGCCGTTGGCTTGCCGTGTTCAGAACTTCGTCTTCCAAGCTCAAGCCCTCATCGTCCGAGGCTTGGGCCTGGGGATACGGGCTTGAGAGCCCCGCTGTTTAAGCTTAAACCCTAACGATTTGAGGTGCCGAACCTCACAGGTCAAGCTGGGAGCTGCAGCGCTGGCTCTCAAAGCCCCGGCACCTCGGGTTCAGTGCCTGACGCTCGGAGCAGAATGCCTCATCAACGGGGGATCCAAACGCGAGTAGTCGACTGCGAGGGTTCAACCGTGAGGGTTTAACCGCGATCGCCCATGGGCAACGGTGTATGGGCAACGGTGTCGTCTTCATCGCGCCCGGATTGTAGAATAGTCACTAGGTCCGCACTTAACAGATTCGGGATTCTACTTAACATGGCGTTACTCCGGCAGATGCTACCGCCACCTTGGTCAGCCGGCATTACGCTTGCCATCCTAAATCTTGTTCTGCCTGGATGTACCTCCCTCCCCGAAACGTTTCAGCTTTCCACCGGCTCTCCCACGGGCTACTACTACCGCCTGGGGCAAGAAATTGAAGCCTCTGTCGAAGACACTGTAAACCTCAACGTTGACGTTCAGGAGTCCCAGGGGTCGCTGGATAACCTACAGCAGCTCCTTGCAGGCGACATCGATATGGCGTTGGTTCAGCTCGATGTGGCCGAGGAAAAGATGAAAGCGGGAGACGTCAAGGCGATCGCCATTCTCGCCCAAGAGCACATTCATCTCATTGGCCGCCAGCCGGCTGCCCCAGCCAACTCCCCAGCCACCGCCTCAGCCAACTCCCCAGATGCTGCCCCAGCCGCCGCCCCAGCCACGCTGTTGGACTTAGGCGGTGAAACCCTAGCGATCGGTGCCCCTGGTAGCGGCATTCGCTTTACTGCCGAGCAACTGCTGCAGGCCGCTCGCCTGGGGGGTCCTAATGCCATTCAAACCAGCGATGCCGGCTTCAGCGACGCGCTGGATTTATTGAGTCAGGGGCGGGTCGATGCGGCATTTTACGTGGGGCGGCTGGGGGCCAACGCACGGCTGAGAGAAGCTTTTGCGTCCGATCCATCCCTGCAGCTGTTGTCCATTTCCCCTGGCCTGGTCAACTTCCTCGCGATTCAAAATCCTGGGGTTTACCAGGCCGCGACGATTCCCGAAGGAATTTATGGCGTTTCCCCCAATATCCCAAATCAGGCATTGACCACCCTAACGACGCCAACGGTGCTGGTCACTCGCCCTGATACCAGCCCCAAGGCCGTTCGCTTAATTACCTGGTCGATTGTGGCCACCGCTCGCCGCTATGCGGCCTTTTATCCAGAACTGCAGGCCGGCGATCCAAATAGGGTGCTCCGCCAGGGGCTATTTTTTGTTCATCCTGGCGCGATTAATGTGTATGAATACGGCGATCCGCGTCAGGCGTGGGTCCGCTACTGGGAAAACAACAGTGACCTGCAGGCCGGAATTTTTATTTTGCTGGGCACGAGCGTCGCCGGCATGGTTTTGCAGTATTGGCGCAAGCAGCGCTCCAAACATTTGGTTGGCCGGATCTACCGGCGTATTCTGGAGGTCAACGAGCTGTTGACCGAATCCCCCCAGGCGGCACTGCGCGAAATCGAGGAACTCAGTCAGGATAATCGCCTGCAGCTCATTGTGGGCAAGCTCCCTGAGGAAGTCTACGCCCAAGTCCAACAAAAAACTCAGTCCTTTAGCGACCAGTGCCGCTCGGTGATTGCTCAGCAGCGCAGGGAGAAAATTCTCAATACCCTGCTGCTGCTGGACGACTGGCAAGCGACGCTGCAAAGCGATCCTGAAGCTGCTCTAAGCAAGCTGGGGCAGATCAAGCAGCAGTACCGCGATATGCTGCTGGCCAATGAGGTCGATATCCAGGCCTACATGGAGCTGACGGAGCTGACGCTGATTTCGGTGATGACCCTGGCACCAGAGCAGAGGCGATCGGCAGAGATGACGCCAGCGCTGTCTTCGTCGCATTCAGGCTTGCCCTCTGCAAAGTAGAGTAAGGGTAAGTGGCTAAGTTTCAACCCTCCTGCGCCCATGTCTCCAGAAATCACCGACTTCGTCAAAGCCTACGTCGCCGCCGTCCATAAGCGCTTCGATGAGGCTGTCCTGCTTAACAAAGCCGCCGTCACCGAAGGCGATCGCGCCTTCTTTGACGGAGCCTTTTTCTGCTACCAAGACACGATGAAAATTCTCAAGGCCGAGCTTGAGGCCAAAGGATACTCGACCGATGAACTAGGCGCTATTATCCCGGAAGCCCCTCAATCCGTTTCCGTCGTGGTGTCCTCCCAGCCAGACGAAATTCTCTAGCGCCTGGACTCAAACCAACGCAACAAGTTACTCTGCGCGGCAGATGCCCGCGGGAAGCGATCGCGCTAGCTTTGAAGCCAGGTTCGTTAATTTTGGGGGCGACATGCTAGAAACCATTCGAGAATGGCTCGGGGGCGGCACTGCAGACAACAGCGCCACCGTTGAAATTTACACCTGGCAAACCTGTCCCTACTGCATCCGTGCCAAGCTCTTGCTGTGGTGGAAGGGGCAACAGTACACCGAATATAAGATTGATGGCGACGAGGCGGCGCGCTCTCAGATGGCGGCGCGGTCTAACGGTCGCCGCTCGGTGCCACAAATTTTTGTTGACGGCGCGCACATTGGCGGCTGCGATGACCTCTACGCCCTCGATCGCCAGGGGCGGCTTGACCCGATGCTGTCAGCCTAGGGGGCAGCGCTACCGCCTCGCCAGATCCCATGCCAACTTCGATTCCGCCACCGCAGCTCGACCATCCTGAATACCGGCGGCACCACCACTGGATGAGCCGGGCGATCGCCCTCGCAGACGAAGCCGGGGCCGCGGGGGAGATTCCGGTTGGGGCCGTTGTGGTCGACGCTGAGAACCGCCTGCTGGCAGAGGGGCAAAATTATCGCGAGCGGGAGCACGATCCAACGGCCCACGCCGAAGTTGTGGCCCTCCGCGCGGCGGGACGAGCGCGGCAAAGCTGGCGGCTGACGAACTGCACACTTTATGTCACCCTGGAACCCTGCCCAATGTGCGCTGGGTCTATTATCTTGTCCCGAATTGGAACCCTAGTTTACGGGGCCGATGATGTTAAAACGGGGGCAGTGCGCACGGCGATGAACCTGTTCGATGGTCCCTGCTCCAACCACAGTCCCCGAGTCATTGGGGGCATTTTAGAGATGCCCTGTCGTCAACAGCTTCAGGCCTGGTTCGCGGCCCGCCGACTTGAGCGCGACACCGGAGATGCGCTAGGCTGAAGCGCCAGCAAAGCCCAGCTGCAAATGAGTCAATTCTGAGACGGCCCTTAAACTGGCCTGAGCGCTGCTGAAACCCGCCGATATCTTTTCTACTTTAGAAATGCAGTTAATCCGGCCTAGCTCCCCTGCGCTAACCTCATCAACCATGCCTAAGTTCGCTTCCCAAAAATCTGCAGAGATCCGCTCGCGCATTTCGCCCTGGCTTGTCTCTGTGGTCTATCCCCTAGGGTGCAACGTGCTGCTGCCCGCCTACTTTGGACGGATCACCATATCAGGTCAAGAGCACCTGCCCCACAAGGGTCCAGTGATTTTAGCGCCGACCCATCGGTCTCGGTGGGACGCGCTCCTCGTACCCTACGCCGCGGGTCGCTACGTCACGGGTCGAGATTTGCGATTTATGGTGACGGCGGATGAGATGCAGGGGATTCAAGGCTGGTTTATCCGCCGCTTGGGTGGTTTTCCCATCAATACCCGTCAGCCGGGGATTGCCAGCCTCCGCTACGGCGTTGAAGTGCTGGAGAACAAAGAGATGATGGTTATTTTCCCAGAGGGTGGAATTTTCCGCGATCGCGATTCCCACCCCCTCAAGCCGGGTCTGGCCCGTCTCGCGGTGCAAACAGAGCTTGCCCAACCCGGCATTGGCGTTCAGGTGGTGCCTATGTCGCTGTCCTACAGCGAGCTGATTCCGAGCTGGGGCTGTAATGTGGATATTCGCATCGGTGAGCCGTTGACGGTAAGCGACTACAGCAGCGGCAAGGAGACAGACGCCTGCGGCGCAAAGCAGATAGCGCGGCGACTGACCCAGGATTTGCAGAATGCTATCGGTCAGCTCTACGACGGCGCTCCGGATCCGGTCGCCACCCCGAGCCCGGCGCTCGATTGACCGCTTCAGCCAACGGTGACCTACCGTTTCGCCTACCGATACTATCGCCGCCCGTTCCGGCGATCGCTCCGGACCCGTCACGGCTGTTGGGACGCGCGGGAAGGGCTGCTGGTGCGGCTGTCCCAAGGCGGGAGGCACCACTACGGCGAAGTTGCCCCGCTGCCGTGGTTTGGCAGCGAGAGCCTTGCCCAGGCGATCGCGCTGTGTGAGGCTCTGCCGTCGGAGGTGTCTTTAGCCGATATCCGCGCTATTCCTGGCGCCTATCCCGCCTGTCAGTTTGGCCTAGAGTCCGCCTGGGAGCAGCTTTATACCGAAAAAGCGCCAAATTCTAAATCTGGCCTCATGAGTGCCTACCTGCTGCCCACCGGAGCAGATGCCCTCACCGCCTGGGCGGCGCCGTGGCAGCAGGGACACCGCACGTTTAAGTGGAAAATTGGGGTTGCGCCAGCGACGCAGGAATTAGACCTGTTTACCCAGCTCATAGCAGTCCTTCCCGCAGGAGCAGCGCTGCGGCTCGACGCCAATGGGGGGCTGACGGAGGAGAACGCAATGATCTGGTTAGACTATTGCGATCGCTGGGTTAACCCATCGGCGGCTACCGTCGACTGCCTAGAGCAGCCCCTTCCCCCTGAGCGGTTTGCTCAAATGCTGTGGCTGCAGCAGCGCTACAGCACTTCCCTTGCGCTAGATGAATCAGTGGCGACGGTGGCCCAGCTAGAGCAGTGCCTAGCGGCGGGGTGGCAGGGGGTGGTGGTGGTCAAAGCGGCGATCGCTGGGTTTCCGTCGCGGCTGCGTCAGGTGTGCCGCAAGCACCAGCCGGATGTCATCTGGTCGTCGGTGTTTGAAACCCCCGTGGCTAGGGCGTATATTTTTGATTATTTGATCGCAGCCCATCCATCGCAGCGCGCCCTTGGGTTCGGTGTCGATCACTGGTTTAATGAGGGTCTTGAGCAGGGTTGTGCCCACCAGATATGGTCTCGCCTCTAGAACTTTATCACCAGCGTCTCGGCACACCGTGGCTACAGGCAGCCGAGACGCCGCTGTCCGCCCAGTTTGAAGCGGTGTTTGAGCAGCGCTATCGCCAGCTTTTAAAGCGAGATAGTCCACCCGCTGTGCTGCTGGCCGAGTCTCAGCCAGCGGTCTTCCTGGCGTCGTTTTTGGCCGCCTGTGCGGCTCAGTGCCCAGTATTTTTGGCTAATTCCCGCTGGGGCGATAGGGAGTGGCGGGCTGCACTGACGCTGGCGCGGCCTAGCTTAGTCTGGCGGGACCAGATGACACGTCCTGGAGCGAGACAGGGTTCTGAGGCTGAGATCGCCACTGAGGCTGAGATTGCCACTGAGGGGGGGGCAGTCCCCGAACCCGGCTGGATTATGATTCCCACTGGAGGCACTTCCGGGCAGCTCAAGTTTGCGATTCATACCTGGGACACCCTCTCGGCCTCTGTTCAAGGCTTTTGCCAGCACTTTGGCCTGGATACCGTCAACGCCTGCTGCACTCTGCCCCTCTACCACGTCAGCGGGCTGATGCAGTTTATGCGCACGCTGCTGTCCGGGGGGCAGCTCGTGATTCAGCCATGGCGATCCCTCGCAGGCCTGCTCGCCTTTGAGCCCGAGGGCTACTTCCTCTCCCTAGTGCCCTCCCAGCTGCAGGGGTTGCTGACCAGTCCTGAGGCGATCGCGGCCCTGCGCCGGTTCGCTGCCGTGCTGGTGGGGGGCGGCCCGGCCTGGCCTGCGCTGCTACAGCAGGGGCGATCGCTGGGGCTGCCCCTAGCACCCACCTACGGTATGACGGAGACGGCATCTCAAGTGGCGACCCTCAAACCCCAGGACTTTCTGGGGGGGCAAGCGGGGTGTGGCCCGAGCTTGCCCCACGCCCAGGTGCGCGTGATTGACGAGCAGGGCCGCACCACCCAGGGCACAGGCCGAATTGCGATCGCTGCTCAGTCTCTCTACCTGGGCTATTACCCCGACGCCAGCTATCCCAACCAGCTTGAGACTGAGGATTTGGGATACATTGACGCAGAAGGGCTTCATCCTGTGGGGCGCCGCAGCGAGGTGATTATCACCGGGGGGGAGAACGTCTTCCCGGCAGAGGTAGAGGCCGCGATTTGGGCCACCGGGCTAGTGACAGACGTGGCCGTGGTCGGCGTGTCAGATGAGCGCTGGGGAGAAACGCCAGTGGCGCTGTATGTGCCCCAGCAAAGCGGGTTGGGCTCAGCTTCGCCCTCTCCACCTGGCTCAGGTGGAATTGAAGCAGCCCTTGCTGCCCAGCTAAGTCGCTATAAGCATCCCAGCCGCTGGCTGGCCGTGCGCCAGCTGCCGCGGACCCCCCAGGGTAAGCTAGACCGCTTAGCCCTGAAGGCGCTGGCCCATCAGGCTTCAGCGCCGTCTGTGCCCGTCTCGGGCTCTGCCCAAAGCTGATACCAGCGCTGGAGCGACGGCGGCAGGGACTGTCGCTGCCGCGTGCCCGCATGGATGCAGTAGTGCTGGGTCAGAGCCGTGGCGGCCAGCGCCGCTGCCCCAGTTCCCGCTGCGCCAGGTTCCGCTGCGCCAGGAGACGTCAAATACAGTTCGTAGCTCACTATGAAGCGATGGGTTTGCCAGCCTTGGGGCACAAGCTGAACCTCGCAGCGATCGCCGCATCTGAGGGGCAGCAGGAACCGGGCGCTGGCCTCAATGATGGGGATGGCGACCTCGGGGGTGGCAAGCAGCTGGGCCAGCGGAGCCCCAGCGGCGGTCAATGATGCTTCGTAGGCTTCGTGGCAAATGCTGAGGAGACTGGCAAAATAGGCGACGCCGGCGGCGTCGGTGTCGTGCAGAAATAGGGTGCGGGTATAGCGAAACATGCAGCTTTAGTCTCGTACGGCAACTGCCCTGGTGGAGCGGGGTACCGAGATCTATGGTTATCCGGCTACCAGCGCTTCCACGGCTGCCGCTGCTGTAGGTAAAGCCGCCGTCAGCGTTTCTGCCCCCGCCGACGTAACCAACACATCATCCTCAATGCGGATGCCTCGAACGTCGGCAAACTGCGCCAGCCGCGCCCAGTTCACCATATCTCCATAGCGCGATCGCCGCTGGGGGTCGTTTAGTATGGCCGGAACCTGGTAGAACCCCGGCTCAATTGTGACCATCATGCCTGCCTGCAGGGGCCGATTGAGCCGCAAATACCCCAGGCCAAACCGGGGGCTGCGGCTGCGCCCTGGTGCATAGCCCGCCAGATCACCTAAGTCTTCCATATCGTGCACGTCTAGCCCCAGCAGGTGGCCGACGCCGTGGGGAAAAAACAGGGCGTGGGCGTCCTGCTCCAAGAGGGCATCAACGCTGCCCGCTAAAATTCCCAGGTCCACCAGCCCCTCGGTGAGGATGCGGCAGGCGCGCCAGTGGATATCGCGGTACTCCACCCCAGGCTTTACAGCGGCGATCGCGCCGTCGTGGGCAGCTAGCACCACCTCGTAAATCTCGCGCTGGGTCCGTGAGAATGTTCCTGAGACCGGCCAAGTGCGGGTCACATCCGATGCCCACCCAGACTCGGCCTCGGCCCCTACGTCGGCCAGCAGCAGGTCCCCATCGGTCAGCGGATTAGCGTATCGCTCGTTATGCAGCACCTCTCCGTGCACCGTCACAATGCTGTTGTAGGC
Source organism: Elainellaceae cyanobacterium (assembly GCA_050330955.1). Lineage (GTDB taxonomy): Bacteria > Cyanobacteriota > Cyanobacteriia > CAKZMO01 > CAKZMO01 > JBCCAG01. The sequence goes on from JBHJHJ010000190.1 coordinate 35,793, forward strand.
CGTGGTCATGTCGTGGCGTAGGATGACCCTTTCCATGGCGCTGCGCACGTCGGATTCTCGTGCCGCATTCCGGGTATAGGCCATGCCCGCGAGATGGGCTTCCACGGTCACCCCCGCCGCCCGCCGTATTTCAGCTAGGGCGTGCTCGTCGTGGGTCAGCCGCAGCTGCACCACGGCGGCGGCTAGGGCCTGGTCTGCTGCGGTGGGTGCTGAGTCGACCGGGCGTCCGAGGGCGATCGCCTGCTCAGGTTTGAGCGGCCTGGGGCCCAGAGTGGCGACTTTGGGGGGAAGGTGCTGGGGGAGCGCCGAGAGGGGATAGGCTCCATCTGCACCCATGGCGGCGGCGATTTCGTCTCGGCTAGGCGCTCTGCCGTGCCACAGTTCGCTATCTGCTGGGGCTTCATCCATAAACAGGCTCAGCCTGCCCTGCTGCAAGAGGATGACAGCATCCCGCAGCGGCAGCCCCGCAAAGTAGAGGAAATGGCTGCTGGCGCGAAAGGGATACCGGTTGGCAGGAAAGTTCCGCGGAACCGGGCCACCAGACCACAGCGCCACAGGCGCGTCATACCGCTGCGCCAAGCGCTCTCGGCGACGTCTGAGGGCGGCGCTGAGGGAAGTTGCACTAGGCGGCGTTTGATTAGAGGGTGATTGGTTAGACGGGGCGTCAATGACCATAGTTGGGCTAACCTAAACACTTGAGCGAGGCCAGATCCGACAGTTAGTCCGATTCTAGAGCACGATCTGCTCCTGCTGCTGCTTCCTGACAGTCGGCAGGCCTAGTACAAGCTGTGGTAGATGGGCCCGCAGGCCTGAGTAATAGCGGCATTGAGTCGCGCATCAGCCACAGCGTCGTGCTTCCCAGCAGAATTACAGTGCCGACCAAGGCCCCTAGCAGAAACTGGACCTGCGATCGCAGCTTGTGAATCTCTGGGCTTGCGGGCACTGAAGCGGATTGCTCGCTCCTCAGTGCACCATTCTGTCGCATTGCTGGGAGCGCCGAAGGTCGCCTATCTCTAGCCAAGTCAGTCTGAATCAATTGCTCTAATTCAGCTTCCTCAATTTCCTCTAGCAGCGCCGGCAGCGATTGACCCATCGTCACTTTTTTATAAAGCCAGTTGGTGATTAGCTCAGGGCAGTTCTTCCTAAACCAAATAAAAGCAACGACGCGAAAAACAGGCTTAGCGCCTGGGGCGATCGCTTTTGAAAGCCGCTTTAGGGGTCGGGGAGAGACTTTCTGATCGATGATGTGAACTGAGCCGATGTCGTAGAGGCGGTCAAGAATCTGCTTGACCGTCGACGCTTCGGTAAGAAATAAATTTTCCAGCAGCAGCGCTACCTCATGCATGCATTCTGCCTGCAGTCTCGCCTCTTTGGTAGAGCGATGGGTTGCTTTATCAGACTGTTTTTGGCTCACGCACTGCAAGATCCGCTATGTCAGGACAGAGGGCAATTCCTGATACAGTTACTAAAATCGACGATAGCATACCCAGCTGGCGCGCCGATACCTCCCCCATTGCAGAAACGAAGAGAATAGACGCGTCCTACGGGCAGAGATTTAGAGGTTTGCCCCCTCCTGTGCGGCGACCGACAGCGGATCAACCGTGATCCAGCCGTTCTGGGCGAGCCGATGCACTTCATAGTGCAGGTGAGGACCCGTAGAATTGCCTGTATTGCCCACCCAACCAATAACTTGCCCCTGCTCTACCCACTGCCCTGTATGGACTCCAAGATCGGCGAGATGAGCGTATAGATGGCGTTCTTGGGCTGAAGCACTCTCCAAAATTACGGTAAAGCCGTACCCATCTAGATATTCGCTCGTTTCAACGTAGCCCGACAGCGACGCGTGTACCGGGGTTCCTAGCGGAGCCCCAAAATCTACCCCCGCATGAAACCGGTGATCCCCATAAATGGGATGAATCCGCCAGCCGTAGCGAGAGGTGACCGGAGCCGCTATGGCAAGCGGCCCTGAGACGGACGCCGATAGGCTAGGCGTGGCTCGATTGGCTGCCTGAACCAGCCACCCATAATTGAAGTTGGTTTGGGAGTTGTCCTGAGAGTCGGTCTGGTTACTAGAGCAGGCCGGCGGTGCGATAGCTCTTGATGTAGTGTTTTGTTCACAGTTGGAATCAGCCATCGCGGGGAGACGCTCTAAGAGCCAAGTTTGCCTGGCAGCCAGCCGGGCGACGTCTTTGGCCAATTCAGTCGTCGGTTCAGTCTGGGTGGGGCTGCTGACCTGCGGCATGGGCTGTCTGGCCGCGATCGCCTGCTGTAGTGCGGTCCGCTCGGCGTCAAGAAAAACGGGGTTCTGGGCGATCCGCTGCGCTGCGGCAATGTTGTTTTGGGCAACGTGCTGTCGCACGGCGTTAATCAAATTTTCCCGCAGCCGGGCTTCCCGGTGGGCCTTTTGGCGCGCGATGGTTGCGGCAAGCTGGCGGTCGAACCACCCCCTCGGTTCTGCCGGCGGCGCAACTTGAGCGGCGGCTAATAGCTCAGATTTTTGAGCGGAAGATTCGCCTTTAGCATCGCCTTCACTGGCCGCCGCTGTCGTCTGCTCAGCAAGGGGCTGTGGGCTCGTCTCTGGGTTCAGTGCGTTGTTGAACGCTTCGTCGGTGCTTTGGGTTCCATCATGGGGCTCATCTAGATGCATATCTAGGTGCCCATCTTCCGGCTGAGGCCAGACTTCTTCGATGGATACGATTCGTTCCACCGCAGGTATGCTAATGGGTCCACTAATGCTGGAGTCGTTAATGCCAGATTCATTAATACTGGATTGGCTGACGCGGGTCTCGCTAATGCTGAATTCGCTGCCGCTTTCTGCACTAATGTATTCTGGCGCAACGTCGTGGACGCTGAACCATTCACTCCCCTCGCGAGGATTTGCGTCATCTCCCTGGGCAAAAGGGATCACCTCAATCTCGACTCCGGCGATCGCTCCCGCTGGCGGCAGGACAATCGGTGACGGGGCGACATCGGGTACAACCTCGTCCACCGGCTGGAAGGGAATGTAGTCCCGACCGGGAATTTGAAGCGGCGGCAGCGGCGACGGGACAGGCAATAAAGATTGGGGGACAGTAACAGGGATAACCGGCAGCTCTTGTGAGACCGAAGCAGCATCAACGTCTGACTCGGCGTGAGCTTGACCCGGCACAACCACATCGAGGGTGGTCCAGGCCAAAAGCGCCGTTGTCAGTAGGCCACCAGTTTTCAAGGAGTGTGACATAACCAGCATCCACATAGAGACGCCAATTGATACACCGATCTAAGGGATAATCAGGATAAAGGGCTGAAATCGGCGAAATGATAAGTAGCTGGGCTGTCCTGCTTGTGATTCATCAGCAATTTGCGATCGCTGATGACGCCTGTGCCCGCGTCCCGGCTATAGCCGGCCCTTAACGGCTCAAGGATGTCAGGTCGGTTCTATGCTCAAGCGCCTCGACGGACTTCGGCACTGCCGCGGTCAGCACTTCATGACCGTCTGCCGTCATCAAAATGTCATCCTCAATACGAATGCCGATGCCGCGCCAGCGCTCCGGTACTTCGGGTTGGTCCTCAGCCGCCTCGATTGATGGGGAAATATAGAGTCCGGGCTCTACGGTAAACACCTGTCCCGGCGCTAGACTGAAGGGTTCTTCTCCCCGCTGATACACCCCGACATCGTGTACATCTAGCCCGAGCCAGTGGCCCGTGCGGTGCATGTAGAACGGTTTGTAGGCCTCTTTTTCAATGATGTCTTCAGCCTTCCCTTTGAGCAGACCTAGATCCAGCAGTCCATCGACCAGGGTCTTCACGGCAGCGTCGTGAACCGCGCTGTAGGGATTGCCAGGGATGGCCTGGGCGATCGCCGCTTCTTGAGCCCTGAGCACCAGGTCGTACAGCGTCCGCTGCTCTGGGGTGAAGGTATCGCCTACGGGGAAGGTGCGGGTGATGTCGGCGTTGTAGTAGCCGCAGACGCAGCCCGCATCGATGAGGAGCAGCTCACCGTCGGCCAACTGGGCGGAGTTCTCGGTGTAGTGGAGGATGCAGGCGTTGACCCCCGACGCCACAATCGAGGGATAGGCAGGCCCCGAAGCTCCTGACTTTCGAAACGCGTAGGCCAGCTCGGCCTCAAGTTCATGTTCGTAAGCCCCAGGGCGGGCGATCGCCATGGCTTGGCGGTGGGCAGCGGCAGAGATTTCCGCCGCTTGACGCATGAGCCCTATCTCAGCCTCGCTTTTCACCTGGCGCAGGGGGTGCAGCCGGGTGGCAGGGTCTTCAATGGCGATGGGGCCCGATCCCCGTTTGGGATAGGTGCGCATCAGCCGCTGCCAGTGGCGCAGCACGCGATCGTTGAAGAGGCGATCGCGCCCCAGGCGATAGAAAATGCGGTCAGCCTTCTCTAGGTATTGGGGCAGCTTTTCATCCAGCTCCTCAATGGGGTAGACCTCGTCCGCCCCAAAGCGGGCCTTGGCCGCTTCCACCCCAACGCGGTAGCCCGACCAGGTTTCCTTGAGGGGGTCCTTGGGCCGCACAAACAGCACGTAGCGATGCTCTTCGTGGTGGGGGGCAAACACCGCCACGGCGTCAGGCTCATTGAACCCGGTGAGGTAGTAAAAGTCGCTGTCCTGACGAAAGTTGTACTCAACGTCGTTGTGCATCACCGCCGTTGGCGCGCTGCGAAAGATGGCGGTGCCTCCCCCGATTGCGATCATGAGGCGATCGCGCCGTTGCCGATATTCGGCTGGGTCGATTTGAAGCATAGTCAATCTGTAGAGAACCCTTAACTCGTGGCCCAAGCGTACATTTGAAGCCTGTAGCTAGGCCCTTAAGAATAGCTGAACACGTCGATACGGTAGCCACTCTCCGGCAGGGAAGCGGAGCTGAATGAAGTGCGGCTGCCCACCTGCCGTACAGGCGCATCCATCATTGACAAGAAATCGTCTAGGGGCTGCAGGTCGCAGTTCTCGCCAGCGGCGGCGGTGCGATAGTGGGTCGGAATGACAATTTTGGGGTTAAGCCGTTCAATTGCGGCTTTAGCCTCTTGCGGCCCGTAGGCCTTTGGACCGCCGCCCACTGGGATCAGCACGATATCGGAGCGCCCGATTAAAATGCGCTGCTCTTCCGTGATCGGGGCAGCTGCTCCCCCCATGTGCAAAATTGTGAGGCCGCCTTGACTCCAGCGCCACAAGGTATTGACGCCAAAGCGACGTCCACCCACCCGGTCGTGGTCTGCAGCAATGCCTTCCACGCGCCCAGAGGCAAGCTCATAGATGCCGGGGTCGACCAGCTTACGCGGGCTGCCGGGTAAACCAACGGTCCAGCCTTCGTCAAACAGGCGACTACTGGACATGACCACATCTGCTTCCACCTGCGGCGCACGGTATCCGGCGGTGCACCCTATTGTGCGAAACGGGTTGACCAAAATGCGCTGCCCACCGCTGAACAAAAAGCAGGTGTGCCCCAGCCATTCTACGGTCACGCTAGAGGTCTGGGCCTGGGCTCTTTGGTCGCGATAGAGCCCCAGGGTGGCGATCGCCCCCGCTCCGGCATATTGAATAAACTTTCGGCGCTTCATATCGTTTTACTCACTTCGGCTCGATCAAGGGCTCAATCTAAGACTAAATCTGGGGCTTAGCCTAGGGTAGGGTCAGCGGGAGGCTTATGGCTATTGCCATCCTGAACCAGGCTTCTAAGGAAGTTGGCCAGTAAGGTCTTACCTGACGACGTCAAGATGCTTTCGGGGTGAAACTGTACCCCCTGGAGACGAGGATAATCTCTGTGCTGCACGCCCATAATCGTACCGTCATCAGTCCAGGCCGTCACTTCGAGCACGTTGGGACAGGTCTCGGGGTCGATGACCAAACTATGATATCGTGTCGCCTCGAAGGGATTGTCCAAGCCCGTAAACACGCCTTTACCATTGTGATAAATCGGTGACGTTTTACCATGCATGAGCTTGGGGGCGCTGTCGATACCGCCGCCAAAGACTTGGCCAATCGCTTGATGCCCCAAACACACGCCCAGTAGTGGAATATCGTTTCCTACAGCTTCAATTAAGGACTCTGAAACCCCCGCTTCGCTGGGTCTGCCGGGCCCTGGCGATATCACAATGCCATCGGGCTGCAGCTGCTTCACCTGCTCCAAGGTAATTTGATCATTGCGAAACACTTGAACATCTGAGGCAGCAGGAAATTCGCGGCCCAGCTCGCTCAAGTACTGCACCAGGTTGTAGGTGAAGCTGTCGTAGTTATCAATAACTAAAATCATGGCCTGTTTCCTCATGCTCAAGCCTGTCGCTCTACGGTAGGCCTGGTGTAGCGCTAATTCTAGCTTGCCTGGCGTCTAAAAGTCACAGCAACTTAAAAACCGCAGCACTAAAGCGCTAACGCCATCGCCCTATCGAGCAGCGGCGGCAGCAGCAGCGAGATGGCTACGAGGAGCGCCGCGATCGCTGACAGCAGCACAGCACCAGCAGCGCAGTCTTTGGCCACCTTAGCAAGCTCGTGGTAGGTCTTTTGGACGGTCAAATCAACGACGGCCTCAACTGCAGTGTTGAGCAGCTCCATCGCCATGACCACGCCAATGGTCAGCTCAATCACCGCAATTTCGCCCCGCGACAGATGTAACCAGGCCCCCAACGCGATCGCCACGATGCCAAAGAGCGTATGCACACGAAAATTCCGCTGGGTCCGAAAGGCGTAGGCGATCCCTGCCCAGGCGTATCCAAAGCTGACAAACAGGTTGGAAGCAACCTGCCACGACATATCGCGATTGTCAGATGAGGACTCCAGTCCATCCGTCTGCTGCTTAAGCGACGGCTCTGCAATATTGAGAGAATCGGTAGAAAATTGCTGAGACATGACGTGGATAAAAACTATATAGAGAGTAAAAACTGGATTGGGACGCTGGGGACACTTTGGGGCAAACAAGTACACCATGAAGTCACATACTTTTATGCTAACCTCTATACCTAATCTGCTGTTTGATGTGTACCGTTTGGTGGATCAGTAGAAAACTGGCCTAATCTAGTGAACCCTACCGCCGTGAGTAAAACATCTTGCTGTCGTAGCATTGCCTCTAGCTGCTCATCGTCGGGATGGTCCCATTCCAGCAAATGCAATAGGCCGTGGGTTGCCAGCCAAACCAGCTCTTTAACTAAGGTATGCTTGCGATCGCGGGCCTGTCTTCTAGCAGTTTCTACAGAGATCACAATATCGCCTAGGTAAACCGGATAATCTGGCTGCCACTCTGGGGCGCCTTCAACATCGACCGTAGGAAAAGACAGCACATCGGTGGGATTGTCCTGATGGCGATAGTCTCGGTTAAACCGCTGGATACCAAGGTCGTCGGTCAATAAAAGACCCAGCTCATAGGTTTGGGTCACTGACCAATCAACCCCAAGAGCAGTCAGCCAAATCGCCACCCAATGATTCCAGGTTTGGGGAGATAAGGGGTCCGTAGGATGATTGGCATCAGCGGCATTGTGAGCCCCGGAAGATATCAACCGGGTTACGGGGCTCACAGGGTCAACCTGGAGTCCGACGTCTACGGCAGCGATCGCCATCACCAAGCCACCTGGTTCATCATTTCAGCCTTGAGTGCAGCCCATTGGAATCCAGCTCATCGGGTCAGGTACGATAGCCCAATCAGCAGCCCAAGCAGCGCGCTCACCGTCAGCGAGAAATGAAATAGTGATTTACCGCCCTTACGGACCATATTGCGCATGGCCAACTTGACATAGCTCGGGGCTGGTTCTACGGACGCTGTGGGCGCTGTGACCTCTGCGGGATCCGATGGAGCTGCTGGCGAGGCTGTAGGGGGTTGGGTAGATTGCTGCGAAGCAACGTCTGGTTTAGACATGACCGTTACCGGTAACTGTAACAATAGCTTAACAAGTTAACTTGCCCTGGGGCCAAACGGCGGGCAATAGGTTTAGACCGCCGTTTCAGAAATTAGCGTGTCCTGACGCAGATAGGACTCAATAAACGGATCGAGGTCGCCGTTCATGACGTCATTCACGGCGGTGGTCTCCGATTGGGTCCGCAGGTCCTTCACCATTTGATAGGGATGGAACACGTAGTTGCGGATCTGATTTCCCCAAGCGGCCTCCACAATATCTCCTCGGATGTCGGCAATCTGCTGGGCCTGCTGCTCTTCGGCAATAATCAGCAGCTTGGCCTTCAGCAGCGCCATCGCTTTTTCTTTATTTTGAAGCTGCGATCGCTCTTGGGTGCAGCGAATCGCCACCCCCGTAGGCAGATGGGTGATGCGCACGGCGGTCTCAACTTTGTTGACGTTCTGCCCGCCCTTACCGCCGGAGCGGGTCGTGGTGATCTCCAAGTCCTTCTCGGGAATGTCTAGCTCAATTGAAGTGTCTAGAACAGGCATGACCTCAACCCCGGCAAAGCTCGTCTGCCGCTTACCGTTAGCGTTAAAGGGCGAAATCCGCACCAGCCGGTGAGTCCCCTTCTCGCTTTTAAGGTAGCCATAGGCATAACGGCCATCGACCTGCAGCGTCGCTGACTTGATGCCGGCCTCGTCTCCTTCAGAAATCTCCGCTAAGCTGACGCGAAACCCATGCTGCTCAGCCCAGCGGGTATACATGCGCAGCAGCATCTCAGCCCAGTCTTGGGCATCGGTGCCACCAGCCCCAGCATTGATGCTCAAAATCGCGCCGTGTTTATCGTAAGGGGCCGATAGCAACTGCTGCAGCTCCCACTGCTCTAGCTCACGGTGGAGGTGCTGCAGCGTTTGGGTCACCTCCTCCATTAAAGCGCTATCAGCCTCCAGCTCCAGTAGCTCTATGGCCGCTTCAGCATCCTCTAGGTTACTGCGCCAGTCTTTCAGTTGCTGAAGGTTTGACTTAAGGTCGTTCAGGGATTGAAGCGTTTGCTGTGCAGCAGCCTGTTCGTTCCAAAACTCAGGCTGGGCCGCCAACGCCTCTAAGTCCTGAATCTTTGCGGTTAGGGCAGGAATGTCAAAGATAGTCCTGGGCTTTGCCCAGGCGCTCTGTTAACGATTCAACTTCTCGCTTAAATTCTGCCGTATCTAACATTGCAATATCCTTATCTAACCAGAGCTGAACTTGCGCGCACTTCTTCAGCTTACCGCCTGTTATCAAGTACTGCAGTCGTACTCTTCCCTATTGCCAGTAGCGCCAAAGTAAATCGGTATATCCGCGGAAACGTTCCAAAGAAACCTGAAGCATTCCCGTAAATTAACCATAGCTTCTGATGCTGAAAACTGAAGAGAATAGGCGCAACACAGTCAAGAGTCTTTAAGGTTTTTCAACTATGGCGACCCTCTCTTCCGTCCGTACTCAGAGCATGGAGCTCTTGATGGCCTATTATCAGAACCCGTCTACTGAGCTGCGCAACCGGCTGGTTCGACTCAACACAGGTCTGGTTCGCAAGATCGCCCACCGCATTAGCCATCAGTGCGCCGAGCCCTACGAAGATCTTGAGCAGATTGGCCATATTGGTTTGATTCGGGCCATCGAGCGATTCAATCCAACCCAGGGCTGCGCTTTTAGCTCCTTTGCAGTACCTTACATCCGAGGTGAAATGCTGCACTTTCTGCGGGATCGAGGCAGTGCTGTTAGAGTACCCCGCAGATGGCAAGATCTGCAGAAGGAGGGGCAAAAGCAGCAGGCGTTGCTCGCTAAACAGCTTGGTCGTCAGCCCTTAGAGCACGAAATCGTGGAGGCGCTGGGCGTTTCTGTTGCAGATTGGCGAGAGGCTCGACTGGCGATGAAAAATCGCTCCCCCCTCAGCCTAGACGCCACTATTTCCCATCAGACTGATTCTACAATCACCCTCGGAGATACGCTGCCCGACCTAGATTACCAAATTCTACAGCGGCTTGAAGAAGATCGTCAGCTCATCCAGCGCGCCCTAGGCCAGCTTGAGGACAAGACCCGGACAATCATTGAGTCCGTATTTCTGAAGGGTATGTCTCGTAAAGAAGTCGCAGAACGGATTGGCGTCAGCCCCATGACGGTGACCCGACGTATTCAGCGGGGCCTCGATCAGATGGGCGTTGTCCTCTCCCCCCAGCGGACCCTGCGCTCTGACCCGTAGCTGCTCAATTCGCGATCGCAGCAGAATATCACAGCAACGTTTGCGCTTAAATCTCGCTTTATTAAACAACCTCTTTAAATTCCATCTTCAGGAAAAACCCATTTTGTCGGCTGGGTCATTTTTTTCCTGGCCGCTTCATCAGCGATCGCCAGCATATCGTCTAATGACGTCTGCTGGATGAAGTCAGAGGCCTGTTCTTTATATTCCAAGTTCGGACAGCTTTCCCCTAAAACACAGCCGTTAACGCAGTCAACGGCGCAATTAACCTGAGCTGGGTCCACAAGGCACCTCCTGTAATTCAAAATCCCCTGAAAATTGTAGCAAGGCTTCCTAAATTGATCTGGAGGCACGTCCTCAGCGATTCAGTAGGCTGGCGCGGGGGTTAGTCTCTAGACGGCGAAGCTTCTCGTAAAGGATCTGCTCATCGGAGCTGAGGGTTTTGGGAGAGGTAATGCAGAGCTCTACGATTTGGTCACCGCGATCGGATTGGTCGTCGCGATCTGGGGCGGTGCGATCCGGGGTGCGCGGATAGCCTTTGCGGGCGAGCCGGAGGCGCTGACCGGAGCAAATGCCTGCTGGAAGCGTCATCTTGACCGGGCCATCTAGGGTTGGAACGTCGATCGCGCCGCCCAAAACGGCTTCGCATGGCGTTACTGGGATGACGCAGGCCACATCGTGGCCAACTAGGCGAAACAGCGGATGAGGCTCAATCCGCACCTGTAGCAGTAGATTCCCGCCATCAGTGCCCTGACGGGGGAAGCGGAGGCGCTGACCGTCTCGCAGGCCCAGGGGAAGCGTGATTTCTAGGAGCTGTCCAGTCTCCAGACGAATCCGTTCGGGGCCACCTCGGTAGGCTTTCTCTAGAGGAAGCGTGAGCTGAGCGTCTGTATCTTGCGGATGCGAAGAAGCGCTGACCGTGTAGGTCTTTTTGGTCCGCTTCGGCTCGTAGGGATCCTGGCGGGGTGGAGCTTTCGCCTCAGGGGAAGTGGCGCTCCGCACCGTGCGGCGGCGGTTGGTGGGTGCTGCCCCGCGGCGGTTGAGCAACTGGTCGACAAAGGTGTCGAAGTCCTGAAACTGACTAAAGTCTGGATCACTCCGCCGACTGCGTCTGCCGCCTGAAAATCCTTTTTGCCGCCAAAATCGGCTGAACTGATCGTACTGGCTACGCTTATCGCTGTCGGAGAGAATTTCGTAGGCTTCGCCTACGGTCTTAAAGGACTCTTCAGCCGCCCGGTCTCCCGGATTGAGGTCGGGGTGGTAGCGGCGGGCCAGCTTTCGATAGGCTGATTTAATTTCTTCTGCAGTGGCGGCCTGAGAGACGCCCAGAATGTCGTAATAGTTGCGAAAATTCTGCATGAATGAGCTAACAGCCTAGGGATAAAACATCCTTACACAGCATTTGTATGGGGTAGCTACGGCGCGCCGCGCTTAGAGCCAATCGTCATCGTCATCCCAGTCGTCAAAGCTGTCGTTGTAGCGATCGCGCCGGGATGGGGGAGGGCTACCGCCGTCATAGGGACGCCGGTATCGGGTGCGGGGCTTGTCGTAGTAGTCGTTGTCGTAACTCCGATCGCTATAGCCTCGGTCGCTATAGCCCCGATCGCTGTAACCTCTGTCACTGTAGCGATCGCCACGGCTGGGTGGCGGGAAGGGCTCATCGTAAAAGTCTGGATCCCCGACGATAGTGCGCTTGATGGTCCCCAAAATGCTGTCATCCTCATCCTCCCGCTGGGTCACCTGGTAGACCTCCTGATTGAGCTCATAGAGGGCGTCCTGCAGATCGGCTTGGGCAATGTCGATGCCCCGCTCGTCCTCCTGCTTTAGGTAGTCCCGCAGCTCCCCCACCAGCGACTCGATTCTCCGCCGGTATTGATTGGCAAACTGCATGCCAAAGTCGAGCGCCACCTCCCGCAGCTGCCGCTCCGCCTGGAAGGTCAGGGCTTCAGCTTTGTTGCGCTTCTCGATGCGATCGCGGCGCTCCCGGTCATAGTCGGCGTACTGCTCCGCTTCCTTGAGCATGCGGTTGATTTCAGAATCGCTTAGGCTGGACGCCCCCTGAATAGTCAGCCCCTGCTCTCGCCCGGTGGTCTTATCCACCGCAATCACCTGCAGAATGCCGTTGGCGTCGATGTCTAAAGACACCGCAATTTGGGGAATACCCCGCGGCGCGGGGGGAATGCCCATGAGCTTAAAACGGCCTAGGGTCTTGTTGTCGGCAGCCATCTCCCGCTCCCCTTGCACCGCGTGCACCTCCACGAAGGTCTGGTTGTCCTCAGCGGTGGAAAACAGGTCGGAGCGACGCACAGGGATGGTGGTGTTACGGGGAATCAGCTTTTTCATCACCCCACCAATAGTCTCCAGACCAATGGACAGCGGCGTCACATCCAGCAGCAAAATATCCTTAATTTCTTGTCCCAGCACCCCCGCCTGAATCGCAGCCCCTACAGCCACCACCTCATCTGGGTTGACGTTCTGCGAGATGGGGCACTCCAGCAGCGATCGCACTAAGGCCTGGGCCATGGGCATGCGGCTTCCCCCCCCCACCAGAACCACCACGTCAATCTGGCCAGACGAGAGGCCGGCATAGGCCAAGGACTGCTGCAGCGGCACCAGCAGGCGGCTGACGAGATAGCCGCACAGCCCCACAACCTGGGAGCGCGTCGGCCGCGTCACAAGGAGG
>JBHJHJ010000191.1:0-2268 GCA_050330955.1 Elainellaceae cyanobacterium
GGATCAGCGTTTGGGTCGTAGATAATATCGCGAAACTCCCGTGCCACCCGGTCGGGCGTCATCCGCCAGTGGTAGGTGTTAAGCAGGTAGCTTTTGGCGTCTTCGCGAATGACGTTGTAAGTCTCGTCGTCGCTGGCAAGCTGTTGGGCTTGGTCGCTAACCTGGGACTGCGCCGATTTAAGCTGGCTAAGGATCTTCTCGACGCTGATATCCGATAGGTCGGTGCGCCCCATGACAATGCCAGCCATGCTGTTGAGGGTGGCGGATATGGGCTGGGTCACGGCGCGTTTGAGGCTGGCGCTGCCCCCCGATCGCCCTGAGTCCTCTTCCCGAATGGCGCGAATGAGCTGGTCAAGCTTTTGGTTGAATTCAGAGCCCGTAAGCTGGTCAGCGCTTGCCTGCTGAACGTAGTCCATGAGCCGCGCGTTGGTGCGATCGCCCTGGTAGCGGCTGGCGCGGCGGGTCCACACCGCGTAAAGCTGGTCAGCAATCCGATCGCGATCGCGGTTCGACAGGTCGGTGCGGTCATCTACGAGCTGAATGAAGTCCTCTCGCTCAAGCTGCGGCAGCGCTTCTCCTTCGCTGCTCTGGGCAATACCCGAGTCGTCAATCATGGCCTCAAACTCGGCCCGCAGACCGGCCATGTCTAAATCGGGCGATCGCAGCGCTCGAATGTAGTCTTCAAGCTGCTCCTGCACAGCGTCTGAGTCCACCGTTGAGGACAGCTCTCGCCGCACCGCCGCTGCTGCCGCCTCAGCAGTGGCCACCATGCCGTCGTTGATGTTGGTTTGAAACACCGAGGCTGCCGTGCCAAAAATGGCCTGAACCCCAGAGGTCGCAGTGTTGACCACCGAACCCACCAGCGAGCCCACCGTGGTTGAGCTAATCCACAGCAGCAGCGAGAAGTAAGCGGCCCAGATCACGAGCCCTACCACGGCCCCTAAACCGGGCGACACCAGCAGACTAAGCTGCACCGCGAGCCAGACGGCGCAGAAGAGGGAAACCACCACGGTAATTAAGGTGACGATGCCCACGGTAAATCCTATTTTGCTGATGGTGTCCCCTAGACTGTCATCATCAGAATCTCCGCTGGACGAGCCATCCGCAGATACCAAGGAGACCCCTGCCGCCACGCCAAGGTTGGTCAACAGAAACTGGAACGCAAAGGCCAGCACGATACCTGCGAGCAGGGTGATAAAAAAGTTGGGGCCGCTGAAAACGAGGGAGGCTTCTTCTGGGGTTTCCAGAACTGGTTCAGGCACCTGAGCCAGAATATTGGCTTGAGCCAGCGTATTTACCTGAGCCAAACTAGCAGCGATTGCAGCGGGCCGTGATGGGATTAACCCAGCCGCGGTCAACAGTGTAGGCATCATATCAAATTCTCCTGGAGGCTATCTATCTTGCGATAGCGATCGCCTTAGCAGTATCCCGAGGCAGTTGATGCAACAGCATCTTTCAAAGGAATGACCCCAGCAAGTTCAAAAGATAGGGTTGTTTGTTGCAGAACCAGCAGAGGAAAAACCCCAGCGTCCGATAGAATGAGCTAGCTCTCTGCGAACCGTTGTTCCCCACGTTGTTCCCCACCGTCATGACTGTCGATCTTAACCACCGAACTATTCGGCCCATCGGGGCCTATGCGCTGCAGGGAGTCACCTCTTCCCCAGATGGTCTACTGGCGCTGGACGCGGTGAGGGGATACCTTCTGCAAATAGACTGCGCCACCGACAACACCCGCATCCTCAACCCCCATCACACGGAGGCCTGGTTAGACAGTGTGGGGCTAGCGCTCTGGGACGATACCCTTTGGTATTCCAAAGGGCACAGCGTCTATCGCTGTCCCCGCTCCAGCTTTGTGCCTGAGCCTTTTGTGCGGTTGCCCTACCCAGCTAACGGAGTTGCCGTCACGGACGCTGTCGTCTACGTGGCCTGTCAGAAGTACGGCTATATTCAGGTGTTTGCCCGAGATAGCGCTGAGCTGGTGACGCGGTTCATCGCGCCGGGCATCGGCGTGGAGACGCTGACGGTGCGTGGTGACGAGCTTTGGGTGTGCGATCGCGACGAGCAAACCGTCTACTGCATGGACCGGGCCACCGGGGAAATTCGCCTTAGCCTGCTTACCCCGATTACCTCCCCTTCAGGGATCACGTTTCACACCGATGCGGCGGGTGAAGAGCGCTGCTACATTGCCTACGCCCTCGAAGAGCCCTACATCCGCGACGACCCCAACTCGGAGAACCCCCACCAGCTCACCTTCCGCGATCGCACCTT
>JBHJHJ010000192.1:0-21776 GCA_050330955.1 Elainellaceae cyanobacterium
GCGATCGCCTCCCCGGTAAAGATGCTGGTGCCCAGGTCGAAACGGAGCAGGCTGCCTAAGAAAGAGAGATACTGCAGCGGCAGCGGCTCGTTCAGCCCCATGCGCTCCCGCAGGGCCTCCACCTGCGCTGGCGTGGCGCGATCGCCCAGCATGGTGATGGCGGGGTCGCCGGGAATCAGGTGCAGGAAGGCAAACACCAGTAGGGAGATACCCAGGAGCACCGGGACGAGCTGCAGCAAGCGTTCAACAATATAACGACCCATCCATCAAACCTCGTAAAGTGGATAACCTATATAGTCCCCCAGGGGGGACGCCAACGGCAGGGGGCCACCATGCTTCGTAAATTAGATAACCTATATAGTCCCCCCAGGGGGACGCCAACGGCAAGGGGTCAAGACTTTTCAACCGTAGCAAAAGACTCAGACCCCAGCGGGCTGGGATCCCAACCGCTAACATTGGCCTGCTTCGCCAGCAGCGGCTGGGAGTGGACGATGGGGATGCGCAAGGCTTTATCGAACAGCATCTGATCCACCTCTTTATAAATGTCTTCCCGCTCGCCCGTTTCGCTAGCGGTGCGAGCCTTGTTCAGTAGGGAGAACATCTCCGGGTCTTCGTAGTTGCCTAGATCCTGAGTGGCGCCGGGGCCGAAGTGGGCATAGAGGAAGTTATCCGGGTCGCCGTAGTCGCCGGTCCAGCCCAGCATGAAGGACTGGAATCCGGGGGCCTGGTTGCGGTCTTCCAGGTAGGCACCCCAGTCTTTGGTTTGCAGGTTGACGGTGACGCCAATTTGGCTCAGCTCGGCGGCAAAGGCTTCGGCAATGGGCTTGGGGTTGGGGAAGTAGGGCCGGCTGACGGGCATGTACCATAGGTCCATTTCAAAGCCGTCGGCATAGCCCGCGTCGGCTAGGGCCTGCTGGGCGGCTTCGGGGGCGTAGGCGTAGTCGTCCACCCCCTCAGCCCGGTAGTCCTCTAAGGAGGCGGGGACGAAGTGGCCGTCGGTGTTGCCCAGTTCGCCCCAAAACGCGTCGACGATGGCGGGCTTGTTGATAGCTTGGGCGATCGCCTGCCGCACTTCGGGGCTCGACAGCGGCTCGTAGGAGGGGTTGAGGGCCAAGTAGCCCACGTTGAACGACGGACGGAACACGGCTTCTAGGCTGTCGTCTCCTTCGATTTCAGGAAGCTGGTCTGGGGTGAGGTCCACGGTGAAGTCTAGGCCGCCGGCGCGCAGCTGGGCCAGTCGGGCGGCGGGGTCTTCCACAAAGCTAATCACGAGCTGGTCCACCTTAGGCAGTCCGTCCTGCCAGTAGTTCTCGTTTTTGGTGTAGGTGATGCGATCGCCTGAGATCCATTCTTCGAACACAAACGGGCCGGTGCCCACCGCCGCGCCGGACGGGGTGCCGAAGTCTGCCCCTGCCTCTTGGATGGCGGTGGGGCTAGCCATGCCGAAGTATCCGGAGGAGATGGCGGCGGGGAAAGCGGCAAAAGGCTCGGCCAGGCCAAACTCGACGGTGTAGTCGCCCACAGCCTCGATGCTGGCGACGGTGGAGGCCTCATCCCCTTTGAAGCCGCCGAAGAGGTAGGTCCAAATTTCGTAGAGCGCCCCCTCTTCCCGGTAGCCAAACTCGAATTCGGGGTCCCACCAGCGGTTGAAGTTAAACACCACGGCCTCGGCGTTGAAATCGGTGCCGTCGTGGAAGGTGACGTCGTCCCGCAGGTTGAAGGTCCAGGTGAGGCCGTCGTCAGAGGCGCTCCAGTCGGTAGCCAAACTGGGAATCAGCTCGGTGCTGCCGGGTTCGGTGTCGATCAGGCGATCGTAGATTTGGTACTGGGCGATGAGGGAGTTGCCGTCGGTGATGTTGCCCGGCGTGAGCGCCACAGGCTGGCCCCCGGCCCCGTAGACTAGGGCTCCGGTTTCGGCTGGCGCGGATTCTTCTTGAGCAGATTCCGCAGTGGGAGCCGTCTCAGCCGTGTCAGTGGCCTCTGGGGAACCCCCACAGCCAACCATGACTGCGATCGCCAGAGATGCGATGGCAAGAATAATGAAGCGGAAGCGCCTTCGTCCCATGTCTTTCCTCTCATCAAGCAGTGTAAAAACCGTCAGTCAGCTCGGTGCCCTGTACTCTGACCGTTAAGTTTGAATATCGCGAGTCTATCCAGCCTGTGGCTTTCGGTATGAGTAGAGGGCTACAGACAGGGAAGTGAATTTATTCGTCTTATTGCTCATGGGGTCTTCACCGGGCTGACATCTGGCACTCGAAGCGACACAGTCTGCAGATGCTATGCTAGGTGAGATAACCTATTATCTTCCCTACTTCCGTCCCTGGTTTGCTCAAATATCGGTTGGAATATCGATCCTTAGGCTAGATGCAGTTCACCTGTCAATCCATCATGATGCCCAAACACCTCGCAACCGCATCCCGTAATGAATTGGAGATCTGCTAGCAACCTTTTTTAGAGTTGTGCGCATCTTATAGCCTATGGATACGCCTTTTGAGATTACGCTGCAGATGGTGCTGGTTACCCTATCGGGGATCACGGCCCAGGTTTTGGGGGACTATCTGAAGCTACCCAGCATCGTTTTTTTGCTGCTGTTCGGCATTCTGCTGGGGTCTGATGGTCTAGCGCTGATTCATCCCGGCATGCTGGGGGTGGGTTTAGAAGTAATTGTCGCCCTCTCTGTCGCCTTGATTCTGTTCGAGGGCGGGCTCAATCTAGAGCTGCGGGACCTGGGCCGCGTGTCGGGGAGCCTGCAGAACCTTGTGACCTTTGGCACCCTAATCACCCTGATTGGCGGCGGCATGGCGGCCCACTGGTTCAGCGAGTTTCCCTGGACCCTGTCTTTTCTCTATGCCTCCCTCGTCGTGGTCACTGGCCCCACCGTCATTACCCCCTTGCTGAAGCAGGTTCAGGTGGAGCGGCGGGTCGCGGCCCTGCTGGAAGGGGAAGGGGTTTTGGTAGACCCCGTGGGAGCAATTCTTGCCGTCGTCGTGCTCGATGTCATTCTCAATGGCGACGCCGACCCCATCATGGTTATCAGCGGTCTGCTGCTGCGCCTCAGCATTGGCGGCGCCATCGGGGCGATCGGGGGGTGGCTAATGGGGCTGTTTTTAAAGCGGGCAGACTTTCTTTCAGAAGACTCGAAAAACCTGGTGGTGCTGGCTGGGGTGTGGGGCCTGTTTGGCCTTGCCCAGACCGTTCGCAGCGAGTCGGGACTGATGACAACTGTAATTGCGGGCATCGTGCTGCGGGCATCGTCTTTGCCTGAGGAGCGCCTGCTGAGGCGGTTTAAGGGCCAGCTCACAGTGCTGGCGGTGTCGGTACTGTTTATTTTGCTGTCGGCGGATCTTTCCATTGCCAGTCTATTCGCCCTAGGCTGGGGTGCGCTGATCACGGTGTTAACCCTGATGCTGGTGGTGCGCCCCATCAATATTTGGGCCTGCACCTGGAACAGCGATCTCAATTGGCGGCAGAAGCTATTTTTGGCCTGGGTTGCCCCCAAGGGTATCGTTTCAGCGTCAGTGGCCTCCCTGTTTGCCATCTTGCTCACCGATCGGGGAATTAGCGGCGGCGACGCAATCAAAGCCCTGGTATTTTTGACCATTATTACCACCGTTGCGGCTCAAGGGCTGACGGCGGGCTGGGTGGCGCAGTGGCTCGGCATTACCTCAACCCAGGCCACTGGCGCGGTTATTGTGGGCTGTAATCCCCTTAGTAAGCTGATTGCTCGCCTGTTTCAGGAGCGGGGCGAGTCCATTGTTTTAATTGACACCGACGAAGAGGCCTGCATTGCGGCGGAGAAGGAGGGGCTGACCGCAATTGCCAGCAGCGCCCTAGATGTGGACGTGCTGGAGGAAGCCGGTCTGGCAACGGCGGGAACTTTTTTGGCCGTGACCAACAACAGTGAGGTCAACACGGTGCTGGCGCAGCGGGCCATTGAAGAGTTTAAGCCGCCCCGGGTTTTGGCGGTCTCCACCGGGGAACTCAAAACTGATCTGGAGCTGGTGGAAGATGGCAGCGGCAAAGCGCCTAAGCCACCTGCCGCCAAAGTACAGCAGGCATTTGTCCAAAAGCTGCCCCTCAAGGCTTGGAACGGCCACATTCAGGAGGGGGCGATTAAGCTGGGGGAGACGACCCTCAAAGAGCCCGGGTTTTTGTTCCAGCAGGCCCACATCAAGGCGCTGACCCGAGCAGGGGAGCTGGTGCCTATCATGGTAGAGCGGGAGAAGCGGCTGCAAGTGGTGCGGGCCCAGGAGGAATGGCAAGCAGGCGATCGCATCCTCTATCTCCTTCACGATCCAAGACCCAAGCTGCTGCGGCGGCTCTCGGGCACTTCGGCCCCATCTCGGTTGGCGGTTGAAAAGCTCCCTGCTGTAGAAGAAATTCCTCTGCCCAAACCGCCTGGGCTTGAGGAGGAAATTTCAGGTGGTCTTTCAATCCCTCCCCAAGCGCAGCAGACGACGTAGAGCGTGCCTGGACTAGAGGGGGTTAAGCTTGGAGCAATTTCTGGGGTATCTGAGCGGAATTACGTTGCATTGCTTTACATATCAGACCCAGCGGCAACAACCCTAAAGAAAATCCTAAAGCTTCGGTAGGACTGGGAAACCGTCACTACAGTGGAGATAGAAGAAGCTCAGGCTTACGGAAGCTTTTTAGGAGTAGTGACTCAGCCATCTTTAGCAGTGCCGTAACATAGCATTGTCCACTTCGCCTTGTAGCTGAGCTATTTGATCTGGGCCCCATGCAGTTCTAAGCCCCACTTAATAGAGGGTCTTATGGCGGGCCTATTGATTTCTCGTAGTTGTCACAAGAGGTCTTAATGGCTCATTTCGCTCAGTGGCCGACCCGTCGCGCTAGTCAAAGCGCTGACCCAGCGGCACCCGCTAGCCCCACCCCCCACAGCCTCAACCCGGCAGCGGTCCGCCAAATTCGACGACTTGTTTGGAAGATGGCGATCGCCACCTTCATTTTGATGGCAATTGGCAGCGCCACCCGGGTGATGAACGCTGGCCTTGCCTGCCCGGACTGGCCCCTATGCTATGGCACTCTAGTCCCTACCCAGCAGATGAACCTGCAGGTCTTTCTGGAGTGGATTCACCGCCTGGATGCTTCCCTAATTGGGTTGATGGCGATCGCCCTTGTGGCGCTCTCGTGGCGGCGGCGAATGGTGGTGCCCCAGTGGCTTCCCTGGGCTTCTGGGGGGGCGCTCTTGCTGGTGCTAGTTCAAGGTCTGCTGGGCGGCCTCACCGTGACTGAGCTGCTGCGCTTTGACATTGTCACAGCACACCTAGGCACGGCGCTGCTGTTCTTCATCACCCTGCTGACCATCGGCGTGCTGCTGCTCCCCGCCCCTCAGCTTTCGGTGCACCAGCATTCAGAAGCTCAGCGCCATCGCTTTCTGCCCGCTGCCAGCGCCACTGCGGCTGCTTTGGTCTACCTCCAGAGCCTTTCCGGCGGTCTGGTGGGGTCACAGTGGGCGCTGCACCAGTGTCTCCAGCTCACCCAGCTTTGCTCGGTGGTCAATGTTCACCTGCTGGGGGTGATTCCCGCCAGTCTTGCCGTCATCACCGTAGTGTTTCTAGGATGGCGATCGCCCGTTAAGCCTTTGGCCCAGGCCGCTGGCCTCCTTCTACTGACGCAAATTTTCCTAGGGACAGCCACGTTCCGGCTTCACCTGCAGGTCGAGCTGCTGACCATCAGTCACCAAATCGTTGCGGCAGCGCTGCTAGGTAGCCTAGTGTGCGCCGCAGCCTACGGCCTTCGCCCAAGACCGCAGAGTGCCTAAGCGTCTCTCAAACCAGGCCCCCACCCTTTGAACTATCTTAAAAACGATTTCCATGCATAACGTTGCAACTCCTGTCCGTCACCATTCAAACCCCTGGCAGATCCTGCAGAGCTACTGGCAGCTCACCAAACCCCGCATTATTCTGCTGCTGCTGATTACAACCGCAGGCAGCATGTGGATTGCTGCAGAGGGCGAGGTCGATCCGGTTCTTCTGCTTGCTACTATCACCGGGGGTGCCCTAGCCGCCGCCTCGGCAAACACCATCAACTGCCTCTACGATCGCGACATCGACTACGACATGGAGCGCACCCGCCACCGCCCGCTCCCTTCAGGCCGGGTACAGCCTAGAGATGCGCTGCTGTTTGCGATCGCCCTAGCGATCGCATCCTTCACCCTGCTGACAGCCACCGCAAACTTGCTCAGCGCCCTGCTGGCCATGTCGGGCATTGTCACCTACGTGCTGGTCTACACCCACTGGCTGAAGCGCCACAACAGCCAAAACATCGTCATTGGCGGTGCAGCAGGCGCCATTCCCCCGCTGGTGGGCTGGGCGGCGGTGACGGGTGAGCTGAGCTGGCCCGCCTGGATCCTATTTGCCATCGTCTTTGTCTGGACGCCGCCCCACTTTTGGGCCCTGGCGATGATGATCCGCGAAGACTACGCTAAGGTGGGGGTGCCCATGCTGCCGGTTGTGGCGGGGGAAGCCTCTACCGCCCGGCAAATTTTGGTATACACGGTGCTGCAGCTCCCCACAACGCTGCTGCTGGTCTACCCGTTTGGGGTTTTGGGCAGCGTCTATGGCGTCAGCGCCATTTACCTGGGGGGCCTTTTCATCGCCAAGTCCTGGGCGCTGCTTCAAGACCCCACTGACCTAGCCCTGGCGCGATCGCTGTTCAAGTACTCTATCTTTTACATGATGCTGCTGAGCGCCGCCATGGCCCTTGACAGCTTGCCTGTTACTCACGCCGCGCTATCGCGGATTGCTGAGGTAAGCCATTCCCTGGTGGCTCTCCTCTAAGGTTAAAGCCACAGCAAGCGGTAATCGAGGCGGCGTCTAGATCAGCTCGCCCTCAATTACCGCCCTACTGGTCTTCTGTCGCTGCCGGAGTGTAAGGGCGATTGCCCCTGCCGCGAGACCGGTGATTGCCCCTGCGTAGTAAAGCGGTGGCCATTCACTGAACCAGACTCCGGTGGCGCTATTATCTTCAGGTGAAATCACTTCCGGCGGGGAAACAAGCCGCCAAGCCATCGTCTCCAGCGCTGTCTCCTCTCGCAGCTGCTCGCGGCGATCGATGTAGTCCTGCAAAATTTGGCTGCTGGAGAAGAGCTGCTGCTTCACGGCCTCGTACTGGCTGAGCAGGCTGGCGATGCGACGGTGCTCCTGCGCCAAGGTAGCCTCAATTTGCGCCAGGGTCTTTTGGCGCAGCTCTAGCACTTCGATTTGATGGACAATGCCCACCAGCTTTTGCAAAAGCTCACCGTACAGCGGCTGCTGAAAGACCGGATCGACGGGACCCCTAGGATTATCTAGAAACCGCCTTAGCCCACTCTGGGCCTCCTGATTGAGCTGCGCAGCAATGGAATTATGCTGGCGATAGAGCGCTTTGAGGTATTGACTGTCTGCCTGGGCGCGACCAAACTCGGTGGCTATCTGCTGCTCGATCTGCCGCAAATCCTGCAGCCGCTGCTGGTAAGGCCCGTGCCCCTGGAGCAGTTTGGAGGCTGGCGACTGGGTTAGGCCCATACGCTCCTGCAGCGTGACCCGCGCACGGTGGGCTGAAGACAGCCTTTGATTGACCTGAATCGCTTGTCGCCGGACGTCCATTCTCCGCGCCGATAAAAGCTCTGCCTGATGCTCAGGGGCCATACCGCTACGATAGAGCCGTCGCAGCTGAGCTTGGTCTGCCCGCACCTGCTGCTGGACCCGGGGAATCTGCCCCTCAATGTACTGCAGGCCGCGGCAGGCGGAGTGGCGACAGGTCTGGCCGTGGTTGAGGTAGGTCGAGCTGAGCTGTTCGACCACGGCTTGGGCCGTATCTATGTCGGGGTGGCGGTAGCGAATGTCAAAGGTTTCTCCCTGGGCTTCAATCGTCAAAGATTGAATGAGGCTTTCATAGGTGATATCAACCGAGCGGGACTGGAGCTGCTCGACCGCGGGCTCGAGCAGGGCCGGGCTCTCCATCACCTCCAGCTGAGTTTCGGCGTCTATAGTGGCGCCCGCGTTACCCTGAACCGCCAGCGCTACGCGGGCCTCGTGGGCAGGGGGACTTTGAGTGACCTGGCCAATGACGCCAGCAGCAGTGACCAGAACCATACCGGCAGCAATCCGAATGGGAAGAACGCGATCGCTCGGTTTAGGTTCGCACAGGACTGACTCTAGATGGAGCGCAGCCGGTTGAGGAGCTAAGACAACTGCAGCTTCGGAAGACGCAATCACAAAGGGTAGCTCTGCCGAGGAGGTCGATTCGGCAGAGGCCCAAAGGGGCAGCATTGTGATTGTTTCCATAATTTCCCCGCAATACCAGGTTTGCGTCTCCAGTGAGTTATACGGGGTTTGTCTCGAGTCATCGGGACACCTACTCATCTTCCCAGGCAGACGACTACAATTAGGAAAGAGTCCAATAGAGAAAACCTGTAAAAGCCCTGACGACCTATGACCCCAGCGGTGCTGATCCAAGATTTGCAGAAGCGCTACGGCTCCGTTGAGGCGCTCAACGGGGTCACCTTCCACGTAGAGCCAGGTGAAATTTTTGGCCTGCTTGGCCCCAACGGAGCAGGCAAGACCACCACCCTGCGCTGCCTCTGCACCTTAGCGGCTCCGGATGCTGGAACCATCAAAGTTTCTGGTATTTCGGCGATCGCCCAGCCCAAACGCGTTCGCCAGCGGCTCGGCTACGTAGCCCAAGAGGTGGCGCTAGATAAGGTGCTGACGGGGCGAGAGCTCCTGGAGCTGCAGGCCGCGCTATACCATATTCCCCAGGCCGAGGCTGCGAAGCGCATTAACGCCATGGCCCAGCTATTGGGCCTCAGCGATCGGCTTGACCAGAAAAGTGGCACCTACTCGGGAGGATTGAAGAAGCGCCTTGATCTAGCTGCCGGCCTGCTGCACCAGCCCGATGTTTTGGTGTTAGATGAGCCCACCGTAGGGCTAGACATTGAGAGCCGGGTGGTGGTCTGGGACTTTCTGCGCCAGCTCAAGGCCAATGGCACAACGGTGCTGCTCACCAGCCACTACCTTGAGGAAGTGGACGCCCTAGCGGATCGGGTCGCCATCATTGACAAGGGCACCGTGATCGCGTCCGGCACCTCATCAGACTTGAAAGACAAGGTTGGGGGCGATCGCATCACGCTGCGCATCCGCGAGTTTACGGCAGAAGACGAGGCAAACCAGGCTCGCGGGCTGCTGAAGAAGCTGCCGTTTGTGCAGGAAATCATTATTAACGAGTCCCAGGGCAACTCGCTGAACTTGGTGGTTGATCCCCAAAGCGAGGCCCTAATTACGGTGCGGCAAACCCTCAAAGATGCAGGGCTGCCGACCTTCGGCATTTCCCAAGCCCGCCCTAGCTTAGATGACGTCTATCTAGCAGCCACAGGAAAGACCCTGATGGACGCAGAACTAGCCGCTGCCGCCAGCCGTGACGTTAAGGCCGAGCGCAAGCAGAACATGCGCTGACCGTTTTCAGCCGACGAAGATAGCCTAGCTTTGAAAGAATATAAAAGAAGATACTAGACTCGCCATAGCCAACACACCATGAATCAAACCATTACCCCCCTTGCCCCTACTCCAGCAGTAGCCCAGGCCCCAGGCCTGGTGTCCGGGGCGTTTGTCCAAGAGACTGCAGCGCTGGCCAAGCGCCTGTTTATTCAGCTTCAGCGACGGCCCACAACCCTGATTGCCGGGATTATTCAGCCCCTCATGTGGCTCATCTTGTTCGGAGCCCTGTTTCAGAACGTTCCTGAGGGAATATTTGGCACGAGCCAAAGCTATGGCCAATTCCTTGGCGCCGGGATCATCGTCTTCACGGCCTTTGGCGGGGCCCTCAACGCGGGGCTGCCCGTTATGTTTGACCGCGAGTTCGGCTTTCTCAATCGACTGCTGGTAGCGCCTTTGGCCTCTCGGCTATCCATTGTCGTCGCCTCAGCCCTCTTCATCGCCACGCTGAGCATGGTCCAAACCGCCGTGATCGTGGCTGCAAGCGCCGTGATGGGCGCTGGCCTCCCCGGCATCGGGGGGCTGCTGCTGGTGGCGGGCATCGTGCTGCTGCTGGTTTTAGGGGTAACGGGACTCAGCCTAGCGCTGGCCTTTGCGCTGCCGGGCCACGTCGAGCTGATTGCGGTGATCTTTGTCACCAACCTGCCGCTGCTGTTTTCCAGCACGGCCCTGGCGCCCCTCTCCTTCATGCCCACCTGGCTCCGCTGGATTGCCTCCCTCAACCCGCTGAGCTATGCCATTGAGCCCATCCGCCATATTTATACCCACAGCGCTTGGAGCTTCAGCAGCATTGTTATGCAGGCGCCCTTTGGGGATGTTACCCTATGGTCGGCACTGCTGGTTCTCGTCGGGTTTGACGCGGTGGCGCTCCTTGCGGTGCAGTCGCTCCTGCGACGGTCGTTTTCCTAAGCGAACAGTTCTGAACGCTGAAATTTTGACTCTATTCCACCCCAGCCCACATCGGTAACGCCCTATGAAATCTTTGACCCGATTCACGCTCTTGCTGTCTGTTGTCTTCTGTGGTTTAGCTGCGCTGGCTTCTGCAGCAAACGCCCAAACCACCGTGGACCCCCTAGAGGATTTGCGGACAAACGACAGCGGCAGCGGCCCCTTTGAAGGGGACAGCAACGCTGCCCAAAGCAGCATCTTCGACATCATTCACAATTCTGTACTCAGCAACGGCACCTCAGCCGAAGAGTTCAACGAGGCCCGCAGCGAGAATATTCAGGAAGAAGCCGCTAGCTTTCAAGAGCAGCAGCGCCGCCTGATGGAGCAGCGGAACGCCGCTGAAGCCGCCGAACCAGCGCAGATTACACCGGCTCAGTAGTCCCGGTATTTCAGCTGTGCGGAGAAGTCTGGGGGTGTCTGCTGAAGCGCTTTCGGTTGACATTCTCACATTTTGGTTTGGGGACATCAACCAGGACGATGTGTCCTATGGTGCCCGTCGTAAGATCTGGTTCAGCAAGTCAGCCCCGTTTGACTGTGAAGTTCGACGGCGGTTTGAGTCTACATACCGCAAAGCAGCGTCCGAGAACTGGGCTCTGTCCTCGGACTGGCAGTCGTCTCCCAAGGTCAGTTTGGCGCTGACCTTGCTGTTAGATCAGCTGCCGCGCAACATGTTTCGCGGCACACCGGCAGCCTTTGCTTCGGATCCACAGGCGTTGGGTCTGGCCCTACAGGCGATCGCCTCTGGATTTGACCGGCTGCTGCCGCCGATTCAGCGGATGTTTTTCTACTACCCCCTAGAGCACAGCGAATCTTTGAGCGCTCAAAATCAGGCGGTTGACCTGTTTCGAGCGCTGGCGGACGACTGTGCCGAACTAAAAGATACCCTGGACTACGCCCTCCGCCATCGGCGGGTCGTCGAACGCTTCGGGCGCTTCCCTCACCGCAACCCAATTCTAGGCCGTCGCAGCACGCCCGCCGAGGTTGCGTTCCTTAAGCAGCCTGGCTCGTCTTTCTAGGGGAAGAGTTCCGTGCTCTCAAATCTTCACAGACGTCTGCGCGCCCTCTCCATCCGTCCCAAGCGAATTGCAATTTTTGAGGCCTGCGCTATTGGACTGGTGTCGGGCCTGACCGCTGTGCTGCTGCGGCAGAGTGCGGTCGCGCTGGGGGCATGGCGCATTGACCTATCGGCGCAGGCCGGCTACTGGTGGGCGCTGCCGATTATTGGCTGCATTGGTGGCGGTTTAGCGGGCCTCCTGGTGGAGACCCTTGCCCCTGAGGCGGCGGGCAGCGGCATTCCCCAGGTAAAAATGGCCCTAGCCAACATGCCCATCCGGCTGAACCTGCGGGTGGCCTTTGTCAAGCTGGTGGGCGTAGTGCTTGTGATGGGCTCAGGGCTCAACCTAGGTCGGCAGGGACCGACGGTGCACATCGGCGCGGCGCTTGCAGCTCAGTTTAATCAGTGGATCCCCACGTCGCCAGAGTACCGGCGGCAGCTCTTAGCCTCTGGGGCGGCGGCGGGCTTGGCAGCAGGGTTTAACGCCCCCATTGCCGGGGTGCTGTTTGTAGTAGAAGAGCTGCTGCAGGACTTTTCAGGGCTGACCCTAGGCACCGCCATTCTGGCCTCCTTCATTGGGGCGGTGGTCTCCCGAATTTTAGGGGGCCGCAGCATCAGCCTCACCTTGACCACAACAGTGTCCCGGGCCGATGTTTCCCTGCAGGATGTGCCTTTTTTCGTGCTGCTGGGGGTCTTGGCGGGGGTACTCGGGGCACTGTTTGGTCGGGGTATTATCTTTAGCCGGTTACTCAACCGCCGGCTGAAAGTGCGGCTGCCGCTGAAAATTGCGATCGCAGGCGGGATTTCAGGCGCTCTCACGATGCTGCTGCCCGTCGCCTTTCGCGATAATACCGGTTTGCCAGAATTTCTCAGTCAGGGGCTGGTGGCCTGGCATCTCGTGCTGCTCGTGTTTGGGCTCAAGTTTTTGCTCACGCTGATTGCCTGCGGCGCTGGTGCCCCTGGCGGAATTTTTGCGCCAGCGCTGGTCTTAGGGTCGTCCCTAGGAATTCTCGTGGGTCGAGGAGCTGCGGCCCTAGAGCAGGCGGTGGGGCTGCAGGGATTGCCCGCCAGCATCGGCTCGGCCTCCACCTACTCCTTGGCCGGTATGGGGGCCTTTTTCAGCGCCGTGACCAAGGGACCCATCACCGCCATCGTCATCGTGTTTGAAATGACGGCGGACTTCAACCTGGTGCTGCCCCTGATGATTACCTCAGTGACGGCCTACCTCACCTCAGATCTGTTCTACAGCGGCTCCATCTACAACCGGCTGCTGGCGCTGCAGGGGATCAATTTTGACCCGACTGGGGAAGCGCGTAAATCGATTACGGATCTGACGGCAGCACAGCTCATGCAGCGCCGCGTCGAGACCCTGTCGAGCCAGATGCCGCTGCACGAGGTGATGCGGGCTTTTTCCGAGTCGCACCATCGGGGCTTCCCCGTGCTCGATGAGGGGAAGCTGGTGGGCATCGTCACCCGCTCTGACCTGCAGGATACCTCACGGCTACGGGCCAGGCGATCGCTTAAGGCCAGTCAGCTCCGCTTGGCCGACGTGATGACGCCTCAGCCGGTAACCGTGAGGCCAACCGATCCGCTGTCCCACGTGCTGTATGTGCTGAACCGGTTCAAGATTAGCCGCTTGCCCGTCACCGAGGGGCAGCGCCTAGTGGGGATCATTACCCGGGCCGATATCATCCGGGCCGAATCCGATCGGCTCAGCGGCTCGGCCAAGGCTCAGAACCTGGGGACAGAGCCCTCTTACGTGGTTTACCAAACCCAGTCACCAGCCACAGGTCATGGGCGGCTTTTAGTCCTGCTAGGCAACCCCCACACTGCGCCCCACCTCCTCCAGATTGCGGCGGCGATCGCTCAGCGCCGCGGCTACGAGCTGGAGTGTCTACAGATTATTAAAATCTCCCGCAGTCGCTCCCCCTGGGAAACGACGGTCCATACCCAATTCAGTCGGCGCCTCCTGCAGCAGGCAGAACAGGTGGGGAATGAATGGAACCTGCCTGTGCACACCCAGATCCGCGCTGCCCACGACGTGGCTCAGGCGACCCTGGAAGCCATTGAGGCTGACCACATTAGCCTTACCCTGATGGGCTGGCAGGGCAGAACCAAAATACCGGGTCGCGTCTTTGGTAACACCGTCGATACGCTCATTCGCCAAGCCACCTGCGAGGTGGTTGTGGTTAAGCTGCGCGCCACACCCACATTCGAAAACTGGCTTTTTCCCGTAGCGGGTGGACCCAACTCCCAGCAAGCCCTCAAGCACATCCCGGCGCTGATGGGCCTCGGTCAGTCTCCGGCGGTCACGGTCTGTCAGGTATTCGACCCCGCCAAACCCCAAGACAATGGGCCGCTCCACCAAACCGCCCAGGACTTATTGCAGCGAGGCTGCTCAGTGCAGTCCTGCCCAGCCTTTGGGTCAACCGTCAGCGACGCCGTTTTGGCCGTCGCTGACAAAGCGCAATCGGACGTGATTATTTTAGGGGCAAGCCGCGCTGGCATTCTGCTGCAAACCCTGCGCACCAACATTCCCGAGGCGATCGCCCGCACCAGCAGCGCCACCGTAATTCTCGTGCGGGGGCCGCTTACCCTAGAGGCGGAGGCGCCGCCCAAGCTCTGAGCTTTCGCTCTAAAATCCCGCCGACATTAGCGCGATCCCTACCAGATATCGCAATCGGCGTTGTCACAGTTTAATATACTTGATGGGGAAGCACGTCAGCGGTTCAGCGCCGAAAACGCTCTTCAGCAGAGGGGCTAGCCGAGCCGTCCGAAGTGACTCAGTCTGCCCCTTTAACGTCTACTAGCGCCAATCCGTCCTTAACCCATAGTTTTATGATGGCTCGTTATCGTTCTCTCATATCCTGCCTGCTTGCCGCGATCGCCCTATTCGTGGTGAGCTGCAGTACGCCGACCGAAGTCGCCGCACCGTCTTACACCGACGCCGACATCGCTCAAATTAAAGCATACGTCGCCGACATCGATCAGCTGCGCGATCGCCTGAATGAGCTGCCCGACATGGTCGATACGGCTCGCTGGTCAGACGTCGACTCTCTGATTCATGGCCCGCTAGGGGAGCTGCGCTTTAAGATGACCTCAGTTGCTCGCACCCTAGATCAGCGTGTGCAGGCTGACGCCCGAGATATTTCCAAAGAGGTATTCAACCATCTGATTGCCATCGATGAAGCCGTCACCGCCCAGAATCGCGAACGAGCGCTGTTAAACTACAACGGCATTCTGGAAGACATTGAGCGGTTTGTGCAGCTAACGCCGGTATTCCCCAGACCAGGTGACCCAGAGGTGACCAATACGGCCCTGCTGTCGCCCATTTCTGTGCCGTAGTCCGCCATCCCCATCTCCGCTCGCCTTCAGTGAATCCCCTGCTCGTCAACCTATCTTTCCTGATGGCCAAGCCAACGGGGCTTGCGACCTATGGGTGTAACCTGTCTCCCCACTTAGGCCCGCTAAACCCTGTCTTGCTCTCGCCGCTGGAGCATCCCCACCACCGGGTGCATCCTGTTGCGGCAAACATGACCGCCGAGCAGGGATCTTTGGGCCACGCCCGACGGCTATGGTGGACGCAGAAAAGGCTGCCCCAGCTTCAAAGGGACTACCAAAGCGATCTGCTGTTTTCCCCTATTCCCGAAGCGCCGCTGGGCACTGGCGATCGCTTTGTGGTCACGGTGCACGATTTTATTGCCCGCCGCTTCTCCAAACCGACCTCTCCCTTGGCGCTGTATACCCGGTACTACGTGCCTCTGGTGCTGAAGCAGGCGGTGCATGTAATCGTCAACTCCGAAGCAACGGCGCGGGATGCCGTCAAATTTTGCGGACTTCCGGCCCGCAAGCTGACGCCCATAGCCCTTTCCCACGATGCCAGTCATTTTCGAGACTTAGGGCTGCCTATAAAACCCTATTTCCTGCACGTGGGGCGGCATGATCCCCACAAAAACGTCCCGCGAATTCTAGAGGCTTTTGCCCAAATCTCATCGGACTTAGACTGGGAGCTATGGCTCGTTGGAACGCCCGACAGCCGCTACACGCCTCGAATCAAAGCTCAGGCGACGGCCTACGGGCTAGAGGAGCGCGTCAAACTGCTGAATTACGTTTCTTACGAAAGGCTGCCTGCTGTCCTCAATCAGGCGATCGCTCTAGTCTTTCCCAGCCTTTGGGAAGGATTTGGGTTGCCCGTCTTAGAAGCCATGGCCTGCGGTACTCCGGTAATCACCTCTAATATCTCCGCACTGCCTGAGGTGGCCGGAGACGCAGCTCTACTGGTTGATCCATACAATACGGCAGAGCTAGCCTCAGCTATGAAGCTAGTGGCCTGCGATCGCAACGCAAGGGAGCAGCTCAAGCAGGCTGGGTTGAGGCGAGCCCGTCAGTTTAGCTGGGCGCAGACTGGGCAAAAAACGCGCCGCGTACTCTGCGAGGCAATGCGACAGATCTAGCCAAGGGGCGTGCGTGAAAGGGGCGTAGCGCGCTGCGGAGTTTTGGGAATCCGTGGTCGAGTTAGAAGCGATGGTTAGACTCAGTATGAGTACGGTTACCTATCTTAGAGGCTGCACTTAGAATCTGAACAATCTGCGCCCTAAATCTGCAAAGCCTTTGTAGGCAAATCAACGTCTGCACCAGCGTCTGGCAGCGGGGATATGGAGGAAATCAACTCATCTAGAGCATCTTGAGCTCCATCTTCTTTAAGGATATCCATAAAGAACTTGGGCACTTCATCTAGTGAGCAGACCCCTTGCCGTAGCGCGTAGCCGTACATCGACTTGACTCGCTGCTTCATCTGCTTTTCCATACTTACACCCAAATGCATCAATGTCTGGAGCTACTTGACCCAAGGTGATTTGGGCTTCAAGGGCGAGTCTCACTAGCTTCTTAAGCCAGTTTAATTGACAGCGCCTAAATGTCTTACTTCCAAAGGTAGAACCATGGCTGGAAAGTATTTATCTCTAAACACGATGATAATGCTTACAGTGTGAAGTTCGTGTATGGGCTAACGCACGCTGTGTAAATCTAAAGTGAATCTTGTTGAATAGGCCCAACAATCAGCTCTATCGCATACCTGTTAAGCGCTACAGCGATATCGAGCTTAGCTCCCCTCTTGGATCGTAGCTGCGCATAGACTGCAGCTTTTTATAAAGCTCCCGCTCGGCCTGGCTAATTGACTTGGGTGGCACAATGATAACGGTCACAAGCTGATCGCCGCGCCCCCCTTTGGGTAAAGGCCAGCCTT
The DNA here is from genome assembly GCA_050330955.1 of Elainellaceae cyanobacterium. Lineage (GTDB taxonomy): Bacteria > Cyanobacteriota > Cyanobacteriia > CAKZMO01 > CAKZMO01 > JBCCAG01. The sequence continues at coordinate 16,742 of JBHJHJ010000192.1, forward strand.
TGCCGCGTAGCCGTAGCGTTTGCCCTGAGCGAATGCCTGCTGGGACATTCATCGTAACGGCCCCATCGGGAGTTGGGACAGCGATGGCACTTCCCAAAACAGCCTCGTCGGGAGAAATCGGAACCTCACAGACTAAGCTATTGCCCTCAAACGAGAAGAAAGGGTGGGACTTTAGGTTAACTACGAGATACAGGTCACCGCGCTGACCAGAGTAAGGCGAGAGGCGCCCCTTGCCGCGAACTCGAATGCGGCTACCGGATTTTGCCCCCGGCGGGATGCGCACTGTAATGATTTCGCTGCCAAGGCTCAGTCGCTGCTGCACACCTCGAAAGGCGTCTCCAAAGCTCAGCGTGATTGGAGATTCAATGTCTTGACCGGCTGCGGCAAATGGGTCACTGCCAAAACCATCTGTAGCAAACCCTCCAGAAGAGGCGCCCGTGCTAGTGCGCGCGCTGTAGCGAGCCCCCTGCCGCCGGCTGGATGGCCCTGTACTGAAGCGGCCCAAAAGTTCATTAATGAAGTCGTCGAAGCTGCTGTACTGGCTAAAATCAAAGCCATCAGTGCCCATCCCCGAGCCCGAACTAGGCCAGCCGCTTGGGGTTCCGGCTTGCTTCCAATACTGCCCAAATTGGTCGTACTTCTTTCGCTTGTCTGCGTCAGATAGAACCTCGTAGGCCTCGTTGACTTCCTTAAATCGATTTTCTGCCTGCTGATCCCCTGGATTCATATCAGGGTGATATTTTCGAGCAAGCTTACGGTATGCCCGCTTGATCTCATCAGCGCTGGCGCCCTTAGCGACGCCCAAGACGGCATAGTAGTCTTTGAAGTCAGTTGCAGCCATCCACCTCATTCTCCTAACAACAGATTCCCACACTCTGGCTTAGTTCTAGCCTATCAAGTCCTAAAGAGAGATTGAGTTCGGTTATGCCATTGAGGCGATCGCGATTCCCGCACTTTCTCAACCTGTGGCGCTGGCCCGGCTACTGCTCCTGCTTGCCGCTTTACGTCAAAGGCTTTGGTGTTAGTGCAGTCCCGAACTCTCACGAGACCGTCAAAGCCATCGCTGAGGTCTGGTGGTGCCCCCTCTAAGCGGCGCTGCATCCGCTGCACGACCGCCTCCGGCACCCGACGCGATCGCTGGAGATTGCGCGCTAAGCAGAGGTCATATGGCGTATCGAGCCAGCAGCCGTACACCGCCGCAAACCCCAAGCGGCGCGCCTGCTGAATCACGCGGCGACGCTGGCGGCGCACCACGTTGGTCGCATCGTAAATCACAGGGTAAATGATAGGCTCCAAAGCCTGAGTAGACTGCTGTACCTGGTTTTTGGCCTGCAGGAGCTTTTCTGTAGCGCAGGCTTCAATGCTTAACCAAGGCCCCTGAATGGTTTCACTGCCAAAGAGCTCAGCGCGAATCGCATCCGTTGAAACCAGCAAACTATCTGCGGTGAGCCGTCTCGCAAGAGTGGTCTTGCCGCTGCCGGGAAGCCCCACCATCACCATTAAGCTTGCTGCGTGTCTGTAGTCATGATTTCCCACGCTCCGGCGCTCCATGCTGGGTTAGTCGGGCGAATCAGACGACGAATCAGAGGATTTGCTCCGCCGCGACCTGCCCAGCGCCCGTCGCAGAATAAACGCGATAAACGCGATCGCTAGGCCAATAGTAACCACTTTGCCAATCGGGCCCAAGTATTGCCCAATCACCGTATAGTTTTGCCCTAAAAAGTAGCCCGCTGCGGTTAAAAATCCGATCCAGACGGCGGTGCCTAGGGTGGAATAGAGCAAAAACGGTGCAAAGGCCATTTCCTCCAAACCGGCTGGGACAGAAATATAGGTGCGGACGCCAGGGATCAGTCGTCCTACTAGAACAGCAATCGAGCCGTAGCGATTGAACCACTGGCGAGATTTGTCCACGTCCTTTGCCGACAGCCCCACGATTTTTCCATAATTGTCGACCAGACGCTTGAGCCGGTCAGTGCCTAGCGATCGCCCTAGCCAGTACCAGGGCAGTGCCCCAGCCACCGAGCCCACAGTGCCCGCCACGAGCACCCCCACCAGTCCCAGCTTGCCCTGGGCGACGCTAAACCCCGCCAGCGGCATAATCACCTCTGAGGGAATGGGGGGAATGACGTTCTCCAAAAACATCAAGAAAGCAATACCAAAATAGCCAAGAGAGGAAATGACGTCGGTGATCCAGTTCAGCATAGGGGTAACGGGCGCTCATAAATCAAGGCGTGAATTCGTAGCATCAAACAAATCTAAAGTCGGACCTAGGGACATTGCACTGCCACGTCCCGTACAAAAGTACGCCCCCAATCAGCAGCGCCTCTGAGCCTTCTAAGGCACAGTCAGCAGCAATAGGCCCGCTTTTTCAAGGGCGATCGCTGTCCCATCCATTCTCTCCTCCGATGGCACAAACACTACAAATCCATCCCGGCCTCGCGTCAGCAGCACCCGGTAGCTGTTGATGCGCAGCCGCCTGGGGTCAGCAACATTTTTCTGCCGGGTTGTGGTTATCCAACGGGCCCCGTCCCAACGCAGGTCGTCTCCCCACCCTACTATAGGAAAGTCCAGCTCCAGGCCCTGGCAGCCAAATTCCGTCACAGCGCTATGGAGGGCGCAGCAGGACAGAGGCGATTCGGGCGGGTCGATATACCAAGGCCCGGGCTTTACCCGTCGCGTGGCCAAATAGTCGTTGGGTAGGCCGTAGTTCGCCAAGTTGCGGGCGCGGGAGGAGGCCATCAGGCCGTAGCGCTTGGAAGGCTCGTAGCCATAGCGATCGCGGCAGTAGGCCTTGGCCGCGTCTAAATCTCGCGTCAGGTAGGCAGAGAAGCCGTCGCGCTGCAGCTTGGGCATGAGGGCAGCGGCGGCGTCTAAATCTCCCGCCAGCAGATGGGCCACCCAGGTCTGTAAGTCCTCAGCGCGGTGGGAGCGCAGCGAGGTGGTGAGGTTAAAGCGATCGTCGGCGTGGATTTGGCTGTCGGGCAGAGCAGTGAAGTAGCGAGCCTGTTCGGGGCTGCAGTGCACTTGCCAAAGATCGTCATTGGATACCGAGGCGATCGCCTCATTCCACTGCTCCGTGCCTTCCTCCTCCCCCACATGAATTTCCTGCCCCTCCCCAATTAGCCCCAGCACGATGCACCAGTCCGGGATGCGCTGGGCAATGCGCAGTACCGCTCCTGCCGCTGCCGTCTCGATGCCGTACTTCTCCTGCATCCGCTCGGCGTCCCAGGCCCGCTGCGCCTCATCAAACACGATCACATGCTCGGAGGGGGCAGTTTGGCGGCGCACCTGGTGCTGGATGTAAAAATTACGCACCGCCTGCACAAACACCTTGTTCTTAAGGGCGTACTGCAGCACCTGAATCAGCGGCCCGTTCCCCGAGAGAAACACGGCGCTGGCCCCCTCATCCTGCGCGGGGTGCTGATGCACGAACTGCAAACCTACCAGGGTTTTTCCGGCCCCTGGCACCCCCGTCACCAGCACCAAATGCCGCTCCTGCTTCGTGGCGGCCCGTTCCGCGAGCTGGTGCAGATAGTCCATCACCTCGGGAATGCGGGCGCTGCGGGCGCGCTTGATGTCGGGCAAGGGCTCGTGCTGAAAAATTTGCCGCGCGGCTTGGATGACCGTGGGCAGGGGGGCGTAGTCGGCCTGCACCCAGGCTTGGGGGTTGATGGTTGGGGAATGGGTGGTGAGGGACTGGAGGTAGGCTTCGATGCCGTCAGGGTAGAGCACAAGGGGGATGCCGTCTTCGTCTTTTTCGCCTTTGCCCCGCGTCGGCACCAGGATGGGGGTGACGGGATGCTGGCGGCAGCCGCCGTGGTAGTCGGTTAGGTCTCGGGCGTAGGCGGCGGCCTGGTCGCGATCGCTGGCAGCGGCATAGGCTTTCTGCTTGAACTCCAGCACCAGCACCTGCCCTTCGGCCAGAATAACTAAGTCGGGGCGGCGTCCCCCTTCGCGGGGCAGCTCGTATTCAAAGATTAAGGTCCAGCTGGCGCTGGTGGGGCGGGTTTTAGCGAGGGATGCCAGAGGCGTGCTCATCACGTTATAGCTGTCGAGCCAGGCGTCGCGCTGGGTTTGGGTGGCCTGCTGGGCGTAGAGGGTGGCGTAGTTTTGGGAGAGGGTCTGCAGCCAGGCGTTGGGCGGGGTGTCTAGAAATTCCGTAACAGGACCCATCCAGCCGTAGGGGGCAGCGGTGGCAAAGAGGTCGAGCTGATCGGTCATGAAAGGCGCTCCGCAATTTTTATAGCAACCCAAAATATCTCCCTACATCTTCGGCATCTATTGCGCGGGGGAGAAAAGCCCCATCTCTAACGCATCTTAGTGAGCCGTCTATTCCTCGGGGTCTATGCCAGCAGCCCGCAGCTGTGCCCTCAGCCGCTCCGCCCGCTGGGCCTCTTGTTCGGCTCGCTGGGCTTCCTGCTCCGCTCGTTCAGTCCCCCAAAGCAATAGCTGTCCTTGGGCATCCCACCATCGCAGCCAATACCCAGTGCGATTTTCCCGCGTGCCCTGCCACACCCCTAAAAACAGCTGCATTGAGGCTATCCAGTACTTGCCGTTCTCCGCCATAATTTGGACCGTGTATCGCCCCGCCTCACCAAGCTGGTACACTTCCAAGCCCCCAGAGCTGGGCTCAAATACGCCGTAGTAGGGGACTTGCAGCACTGATTCGTAGAAAAACCACTTTCCCGGCGGGTGGGTCGGCTTGATCGAATATTCTTCTCCCGCCGTCTCGGATAGGAACTCAAGGGCGATCGCGGGCACTTCCCCCTGCAGGTGGGGGGTGTAGCTGCGCTCGATGTCTTCCCTAGGGACTTTGATGCTGGCTACGTAGGCCCAGTCCGGCGCTTTGACCACCGTGCGGTCGTTGACGGTGGCGCAGATGCCGTAGTTGGTCATGGTGAAGGCGCGATCGCCCAGTCGCCCGGCCTGGTTAAGGCTATCGGTGAGGGCGGCGGCTAGGGCCGGTTGGTTGACGTTATCCACGGGGTCATCGGGAAGCAAGAAATCGTCGGGAAGCCTCTCCCATTTGATGGAT
>JBHJHJ010000193.1:0-6879 GCA_050330955.1 Elainellaceae cyanobacterium
CAGCGATCGCGTTGTCCCCAGTCGCGCTGTCCCCAATCGCGTTGTCTTGCAGTCGGCACAGGGCAAGGCCGTGAATGCTTTGGGCTTTTCTGCAGACGGTCAATACCTCGCCGCAGGCGGACAGTCTGGGGATGTGATGGCGTGGGCGCTGCAGCCCGATTACCCCGTGGCATTTCGCCAGTCTCACTCTGGCCTCTGGATCGATCAACTGGCTTGGCATCCCAGCCAAACCTGGTTGGCCTATGGGGCTGGTCGCCGAGTGAAGATCTGGGATGGGACTGAGCTAACTGCAGACTTAGATTTTCTATCCTCTTCTGCCTTACACATCTCCTGGCACCCCCAGGGTCAATGGCTCACCGTCAGCGGTCACGGCGGTATGAAAGTGTGGAATGCGGCTGACTGGGGGGCAGACCACAAAACCATTGCCGCACCGGGGGCCAGCCTCTACGCTGCTTGGTCTGTTGACGGTCGCTACCTGGCCTCAGGCAATCTGGACCGTACCCTGACCGTCGTGGAATGGGACAGTCCTCCGCCCTGGCTGATGCAGGGATTTCCCGGTAAGGTGCGGCAGGTAGCTTGGCCTGAGGTCACCGGTCAGGCGGAAGCCCCGGTGCTTGCAGCCGCTTGTGCCGAGGGCATCACGGTGTGGCGGCGGAGCAGCGAGGGCAGAGATTGGCGATCGCAGGTACTGCAGCACCACACAGACCGCGTGAATGCGATCGCGTTTCAGCCCAAAGGCTCAAGGCTGGCCTCAGCGGGGGAAGACGGCATCGTCTGTGTTTGGGAAACGGTGGTACGGGAGATGAAGAAGACACCCGCTAAAGTAATCAAGCTTCCGAAAGGTGGCTGCTCGGCCCTGGCCTGGCACCCCGATGGCAGTATGGTAGCGATCGCCACTACAGCGGGAACCGTCGGAGTATGGGAGTTGAGCGTGCGCGAGGCAAAAGGATTTGGGTAGGCGCGGAAGCCCTAAATCACCTATGCATAACAGAACGGCTAGAGCGCGTTGAGGTGGATGTGCTTGTAGCCTAGCTTGACCTCGAATTCATCTCCAGGTTGGAGGTTCATCTTTTCCGTATGGGATGAACCAATGACAATCTGAGCCTTTGTTTAGCATAGATAGAGACTTCACGCCCCCCCGTCCAAATCAGCGATGCAGAAAGATAGTTAAGACGGGCACCAAGGCGATCGCCAAGATGGTATAGAACGCTCTACCTCTAAGCCAAGAGCATTCAGGCACATCGGTTGTCTGATCAATCAGCGCTGCTACCCTCTCTTCTAGCCGGCTTACCGGTGTGGAAGCATCGGTTAAAGCCGCAAACGAGGTGCAAAGGCTATTGGGCGTCACCTGATGCTCCAGAGCGGCATGGTGCTGAACCACTGTGAGCAGCGCTTCCGCTAGCAGGATGGCGTCAACGTGGCTAGCGGCCCAGGCGTCGGCTCGCAGCTCCCGCAGCAGCAGCAGCTCCTGCCAGAGGCTATCCGTTTTAGGTAGCCAGCTGGTCAGCCGTCTCAGCCATCCCAAGCAAAAGAACCAAAATGTATCGCGAAAGCGCCTGTGGGCCTGCTCATGAACAAGGACGGCGCTGAGGTGCTGGGGCGTCAGCGTCTCAAACAATCCTCGACTGACCACCAGCGTTGGGGTCCAGAACCCAATCTGCGCCGCAAATGGAATATTGGTATCGAGCTGGCGGCAGGAGTAGCCGTTGAGCGTCACGATAGGCAGCGCTCGAATCTTGCGCAGCGATCGCCAGCCTTGCCAAGTCAGCCAGCCCAGAAGGCAGAGGGCCGCAGCTAAAAACCCCATCGCAGTGAGATACCCCAAGCGGCCCACAGGGCGACCCACCATCTGACCCTCAGCTCCCATGCAGAGAATAGCCACAGCCGTGGTCAATAGACACAGCGGCGGCAGTAAAAACGTGACCACCGTATGACGCCAATGATGGGCGCGCTCGCTGGGAGTACGCCAGCGAAGCCGACCCACAACCGCGATCGCAAAAATTAAGATGAACAGGGCTAGGTGCATGGTTCCTCCCGATCCTCCCGCGCCGCTTTAAGACGCTGGGCGATCGCCTCCAGTTGTTCAATGCTATCGGAATCTAGGCTGTCGGCAAAGGCCGCCACTACATCAGGGTTACCGACCTGAAGGAATTTTTGCAGGTGATCGTGGGTTTTGAGAACCTGCGCTTCGTGCTGAGAGACGCGGGGAGTCCAGACAAAGGCTCGCCCTTGGCGATCGCAGGCCAGCCACTCTTTTTTCTCTAGGCGTCCCAGCACTGTCATCACCGACGCGTAGGTCAGCTCCCGCGCTGGGTCAGACAGAATGTGGCGATGGATCTCTTGAGCGGTGCCGGATCCTAGAGCCCAGAGGATGCCAATAATTTCAGCTTCTAGAGAGCCTAGGGAGAGGTGCTTGGGCTGATGGTGCGGTAGAGGCGACATGGGTGCGGCAAAGGGGATGGATTGAACGGGGCTGCTGAGTAGAACCTGCCAGAGAAGAATCGGAGCTACCCAAAGGCAGAGGGGAGCTGGAGCTGATTTAAGATGGTCATGACCCGCGCATAGTCGTCGCTCGCGTTTTGGTGGAAGAAGTATTGGGCCGCCTGCTCAAAGCTAGCGATCGCCCCCTCAATCTGGCCGAGCTGATAGCGCAGCATCCCTAAGTTGAAATGGGTTTTGGCATGGGTGGGGTCGAGCGCTAACACGCGGTTGAGGTCTCTGAGGGCGGCAGCATCATTATTTAGCAAGTGAGAGGCATAGGCCCGGTTTAAGTAGGCCTCGACATTCGAGGCGTCGTAGGCAATGGTTTGGGAAAAGTCTGACGCTGCCTTTTGATACTCGCCAGTCGCCAGGTAAGCCGAACCGCGGTCGGCATAGACTTGAGCTATCCGTTGAGTAGGGGACTCTGGGCTGAGGGCAATGGCTTGGGTATAGTCCTGAATGGCTTGAGCATAGTGGCTCAGGCCGGCTTGCGCCAGTCCCCGGTTGTAAAAGGCGCGGTAGTCGTCAGCCGTCTGCTGGAGCTGCCGGCCATAGTCTTCAATGGCGGCGCCGTACTCGTGCACTCGGTAATGGGCCAGCCCTCGATTGAGGTAGGATTCGCTGCTGGTCGGGTTGAGCTGTAGGCTCCGAGTACAGTCTGCGATCGCCGCCTGGTAGGCCTCTAGCTCTAGCTCAATTAGGCATCGGTTTCCGTATGCGGCTGATAGCGAATCAGAATCCTCCTGCTCAATGATTTGCGTGAAGGTGGCGAGGGCGAGCTCATAGTCGTGCTGCCGGTAAGCATTAACGCCAAGACTAAACTGATTCATGGCCTGGGCTTCAGCAGGAGAAGTTAAAGTAATCCATAGCAGCAGTAGCGTTGAAACCAGAGTAGGAATGCATTTGTGTAGGGTATTCATAAGGAGCCTCATATTGCGTCGCCCTGTCCCCAGATCAACAAGAAGATTTCTTCTGAAAAAAGTTTCCAGGGGATTGGGTCACCCCAACCCCCTAGACTAGGCTCCATCACCAGCCTTTTTCGGCTTGGTCTAGTACGTAAGCTGCAACATTTTCAATCTGGCTTTCGCTTAAGCGGCCCTTAAAAGCCGGCATCGCCATCTTGCCGGTTATAACCTGATATTTAATGGCCTCTAGCGAAGCCATATCGTACTTCTCTAACGCATCTTTTTTAAGGGTTTTAGCGCGGTTGACGACATTGTTCCCTCCCATGTGGCAAGATGCGCAGTTATTGCTGAACACCTTGGCGCCATCCCCTAAATCTGTCGCCACCGCCGATGGAACGAACCCAAATACCATCACGGCGATCGCTACGATAGCTGATATTAATCGTTTCAAAACGTCCTCCTATTGATCTGTTGCCGTAAGTAAAGCGACGTAAGTAAACGCAGCTATTAGGGAGATCGGCTCCCGCTGAGGGCCGATCTCCCTTTCGTTTAATTGTGGCTACGCACTTACCAGAAATTCACCTCATCATGGTCATTGGCCCATGGACGTGTCAAAAGACGCCGCGTCAAATATTACAGTGTGTAAACCCAATGGCATGTGACGGTGGCTTAACACTAGGAGAATGAGGTGACCCACTTCGGCGATCGCCCTCGGTGTAGCAAGCTGCCTATCGTGTCATCTCCAGCACAGTAGTAGCAGCGCAAGCGTACCATCTTCGTTAAGGTGAGGAGTACCACTAGATACACCAGTAAGGCATCCACCCCGCTGAGTTATGCAGCAGCGGGGCTTTTATTTGAGGTGTACGGACATAGCGTGCCATGTCCGTCAAAATGGTCATGCGTCAAATCAGCAACGCCGAAAATCAATATGCCGCTTTGGATCACTAAAAATCTTCTTTCTATTGCGATCGCAATTCTCTTTTGGTTAGGCGCAGTCTCCACAGCTCAGGCTAATCCTGTCCGCGCCGACCATGCCCAAGTTCAGCTCGTGAGCGAGGTCGCGCGGGCCCAACCTGGATCTCCCTTCTCAGTGGCACTGCGGTTTCAGATTCAGCCCGAGTGGCATATCTACTGGAAAAATCCTGGCGATTCGGGTGCCAGGCCCACGGTTGACTGGCAGCTTCCTGAAGGCGTCACCGCAAGCGACATTCATTGGCCCGCCCCAGAGCGCCTGCCGGTAGGGCCGCTGATGAATTTTGGTTACTCGGGGAAGGTGTACCTGCCGATTCAGATTACGCCAGCGGCCACACTACCCAATCCACAAACGCTTTCGCTCCAGGCGAATGTGGACTGGCTAGTGTGCAGGGTGGACTGCATTCCTGAGAGTGCAGTACTCAACCTAACGCTACCGATTCAAAACACCTCGCCTATTCTAGACCCGCAATGGCAGTCGGACCTAGCAGCAGTGCAGGAGGACTTACCCCAACCCTCCCCCTGGCTGATGACGGCCACAGCAACCGACGAGCGACTGGCGCTGCAGGTCAATGCCCTGGGGCTAGATCAGGGAACTGTGCAATCCGCTAGCTTTTTCCCGGACCAGGATGGCATCATTATCAACGCTGCGCCGCAAACGATGACGCTAGATAACCAGGGCCTAACCTTAGAAATTCCGCGAGGCTATGCAACAAACCTAGAGCGGGTTAGCGGGGTGCTGGTGCTGACAGAAGCATTGTCTACTGGAGAAGTAAGCCGTGCTGTAGAGGTGGCTGCTGCTGTATCGACCGCTTATAGCGCCACCCAAGCTGGAGCTTCACCCATCTGGCAGGTGATAGGCTTAGCCTTTTTAGGTGGCATTATTCTAAATCTGATGCCCTGTGTGTTTCCGGTACTGTCGTTGAAGGCGCTCAGTATGGTGCAAAAGGTGAAAAGGTCTCCTGGCCAGGTGAGGCTACAGGCGATCGCCTTTATAGCAGGGGTATTGGTTAGTTTTACCGCAATCGTTAGCGTACTGTTGGTGCTCAGGTCCCTTGGACAGCAAATTGGTTGGGGATTTCAGCTCCAGTCACCCTGGTTTGTAGCCCTCATGGCCTATATCATGTTTGCCGTGGGGTTGAGCCTATCGGGGGTATTCGTGTTTGGCGCATCTCTAATGGGTATCGGTCAAGGACTTGCTTCCCAGTCTGGCTATCGCGGCGAGTTCTTCTCCGGCGTGTTTGCTGCCGTGGTGGCGACCCCCTGCACCGCCCCTTTTATGGCAACAGCCGTTGGCGTTGCGCTCACCCAGCCCGCGCCCGTGGCGATCGCTATTTTTGAGGCGTTGGCCTTGGGGCTAGCGCTGCCCTATGTCGCCCTCAGCCTCACTCCGGGCCTGCGCGATCGCTTACCGAAGCCGGGCGCCTGGATGGAAACATTTCAGCAACTGCTGGCGTTTCCGATGTACGGGGCAACCGCTTGGCTGGTTTGGGTACTGGTGCAGCAAACCGGGTCCGCTGGTGTGGGCGCTGTCTTAGTCGGTTTAATTTTGATTGCCTTTGCCGCTTGGATCCACCAGAAAACCCAGTTTGCTTCTAAATTTTGGCGGCGCTCAGGACTGGGGGTCTCGCTGCTGGCGCTGGGCGTAGCGCTGACCCTGACTCAGTTTCCCGTACCTTCTGAGGTACCTCAAGTTGCGTCTGATTCAACCTCCTCGCAGCCGCTCTGGGAACCCTACACCGCCCAACGCCTAGAGGCGCTAAAAGCCAGTGAGACGCCAGTGTTCGTCAACTTTTCTGCCTCCTGGTGTATTACCTGCCTGGTGAATGAGCAGGTCGCCCTCAGCCAGCCGGAGGTGGCTAGGGCGTTAGAGCGCCATGGTGTCACGTACTTAAAGGCAGACTGGACGAACCGCAACCCGGCGATCGCCCGAACACTGGAGTCGTTTGGCCGCAGCGGGGTACCGCTTTATGTGGCTTATCCAGGCTTGGCGGGGGCGGAGCCTGTGGTGTTACCTCAGCTGCTGACGGCTGATGCCGTTGTTGATGTGCTTGAAGCGTTGTGAGGGACGTCGGCAGGTACAAACGCATACGTTGTCGAAACAGTCTGAAAAACCTACGATCTGAGATGTAGAGAAGACGTCACAGGGCAAAAAACTATGCACAACAATCGCATTCAACGCCGATGGCCAAAATTCCTAACGCCAAGCCTTCTGGCGATTGCGATCGCCTCTTTTGGCTGTCAGCCCCTCCCAAACGTCACCTCAACACAGCCCACTGACGAGACTGCGACAACAGCTCAAGCAGAAGAAGCTCAAGCCGCTAGCCCCGTCCGCGTCGGTGAACCAGCACCCAACTTTACTGCCGTCGATAGTCAAGGCAACACCCATAGCCTCAGCGATTTCCGTGGCAAAGTCGTCGTCCTGGAGTGGACCAACCACCAGTGTCCCTTTGTTGGCAAGCATTACGGCAGCGGTAACATGCAGGCCCTTCAAGCTGACGCTACCGCTGAGGGCGTGACC
>JBHJHJ010000194.1:0-13433 GCA_050330955.1 Elainellaceae cyanobacterium
ATAACCTAGACTTAATGAAGTGAATACCGGGTTGACCGTGCCGCTTCGGACTATATTCTAGGCATAAAATACGACCTATCGTAAGCGATATGATGCATGAATCTTTCAGTACCTAGGTTCAATACTTAGGGCATTCGCTATAACTTTTTCCAAATCCTGTTTCATATAACAGTCCTGAATAATTTATGAGAGGAAGGGCGGGCTCATCCTCCCCTTTTCACTTCACGATTCACCAGCGATTTAGTATCGCTATATCCAACCTACGCCTTTGTGTAGAAGAGCTAAGAAAGGGCTTAGCGTATTCTCTTTAGCTATAAAGATAATTGATTTTGCAGCTCGCTCAAAAATTGATCTTAAAAGGCGTGTTGTTCAACTTTGCAATCTAAAACTCAACTTGAACCACTCGGGTTTGCCCTAATTTAGGCTATCGATTTAGCAAACTGCTTTGAAAAAGGTGATGATATGACCGCATTAGAAACAAAGTCTAGACCGGCTCTACATTCGATTACTTCGTTTACTAAGATTCTTCTACCCCACAGAGCCGCGGCTACCCACAAACAGCCCAGCAGGCTGACATGCCTGTGTTGCTCTGATGTCTTACTGAGGCACGTTCGCTCTGGTCAAATCTACTGGCGCTGCGGCCACTGCCATCAAGAGATGCCGCCCGTACAAGCTCAGCTTAACCGTCTTCAAAAGTAGTCGGCAGTCTCTGATTTTAATTTAAGGCTAGAACATTGCCTTAAGCGCAGTAGACGGCGCTATAGTTTTAAGGCAAGCAGCAGCAGCCAGCGCTATGGGTAAGCTATACGAAGAAATTACGCCAGAGATCGCCGCTTGGATTGAGGCCCAGCAGATCTTTTTCGTCGCCACGGCGCCCCTCGCCGCTGAGGGGCTTGTCAACTGCTCTCCCAAAGGGATGGACACGTTTCGCGTATTGGGGCCGCGGGAGGTGGCCTACCTCGACCTCACAGGCAGCGGCATTGAGACTGTTGCTCATCTGCGTGAGAATGGCCGGATTGTTTTCCTGTTTTGCGGGTTCATGGGGCCGCCTCAGATCGTCCGACTGCACGGTGCGGGGCGAGTGATTCTGCCAGACCAGCCTGACTACGATCGCCTACAGCGGCAGTTCCCTAACTATCTCGGCGCACGAGCCATCATTCAGGCCAGCATTACCCGCATCAGCGATTCCTGCGGCTACAGCGTACCGCAATATGAGTTCGTGGGCGATCGCGACACCCTCACCCAGTGGACCAAGGCAAAAGGCCCTGAAAGACTAGAGCAATACCGACAGACTAAGAATAGTACCAGCATCGATGGGTTGCCAGGTCTGCCCCTCTAGCGGCCTATGAATTTAGCCATGCCAGTGCGTCACCCCGTAGGCCAGGTAACCTATCGGCCTCTCTCGCTCTCACAATGGATTACTCAGGCAAAAACTGCGTAATATCTGCCTCACCAGATAGGGTCATAGCGTCGTGCTGAATGGAAAGTTTCCTCAGGCGTAAATGCATACCTTCTAGCTCAAAGTTTCTTAGGTCTAGAAGCTCACTCGACTGCTGCAATAGCGCTTGGGTTAGTTCCGGAGAGAACTCATCCCCATCAGGAAACTCGATATCCTCCAGTAGCACTTGATGCCGATCCGCACTGACCCGAGGTGTGGCAATGAATGCAGTCTTCTCATGGGTCTGCTCCACTTTGAGCCAAGCCGTCAGCTGTATCTTGCCGCTGTCGCTCAGCATAAATTCGACCCCCTGCACATCGACCTGAATAGGCTGTCCATCAACCGAAATCTTTAGCCTTTGCATCTTCTGTCGAATAAATTCTGAGTTGAACGCTCGGTTGATATCTTTCTCGGTGAGTACGACTTGCGCCGAGGCTTGGGCGGGCTGCTCTAGCGTGACCTCACCAAACAGAGCCCTCATAACATCGAGGTCGACCGGGCCTGTTTCAAGGTGCATCTCTGCCATGTGCAGGCCATCCTGCATCTCCATGCCTTTCCCATCAATTTGGACGGCGTTAACTTTTCCTTGAACTACTTCAGCAGGACTGGCATCAAGCTTAACGTCAACATTGTCGACCTGCTCAAGCTGGCTCTCAATACCTACTTCTGCCAAATTGCTTAGAGCCTCTTTGCCTAAATCACCACTCATTGTGTCTGTCCTTGACAATGTATTTTAATTTCTGAAAGCACCGCTGGTAAGCCTCAGTGTAGACGACGCTACAAGCTGAGCTTCCACCCCAACGATAGACTTTAAGAACCTTTGATCTATCGCTTCAGGCTAGGCAATGCTGCCCCGCTTGCGAGCCTCTTTGTAGGACGTCCCGATATTCTGCAGCCCCGCTCGAATCATCTCTCGTTCCAGCAGCCCAAAGAACTGGAGGCGATCGCCCCCGCGCACCACGGCCTGATTATGGGATTCCGCTAGGGCAACGGGGTAGCCATAGCCCTTTTGCACCTGGGCTACGGTGAGGGTGAGCGCCCAGTCGAGCAAATCTTCGTCCTCCACCACCCAGGCGGGCAGTTCCAAGCGCGCCACCTCAGCGCCGACATGGAGGTAGCAGAAATAGATGGGGTGGTCGCCGTAGCGCCTTAAAATTGAAGCCCCGCTGCGCCACAGAGGACTGCGCTGGCCTGGGCTGAGGAGGCTTCCCCAGAGGGCTGCATCCCGCAGGGGAGAAAACACCTGACAAGGCGGTTTGATCTGCCGGGTCGATGGGGTTTTGGCGCAGTGCCGCTGACAGTCTGGCTGGTCGTAGGGGCAGGTATGCAGCCGCAGAAAGTTAAGGGACTCGCCGCTGCGGGGGGCGCTGATATAGCCGACCAGGGGAATGCCTCGATCCTGAAGGCGGTCCCACGCCTCCAAAATAGGCGGCAGCAGCTGGTCTTGGGCGCCTTCGGGCAGGGTGTCGAGGAACCAGTAAATTAATGAGCCATCCACCATAGCCAAAGTGGGGTGGGCGAGGGGCTGTGCTATCGTTGCTGCCAGCTCGCTCAGGACGATCGCCTCTGATACAGTCCGGCGATAGCCCATCCATTCGTTGGTGCGGATGCCCCACTGGTGTGACTGGTAGAGATCCTCCGGCTTGTAGACTACCTCGGGCAGACTGTCCAATAGCGGGTAGCGGCTTTGGCCGTAGTGCAGCACTGTACGCCCGACGTTAATCAAGTAGCAGTAGGCAATTTCGTGGTGGCTGGGGGCGATTTGGGAGCCATCGGTGGCCAGCACGGTATGGGTCGGGGGGGCTGCGGCGATCGCCTGCCGCAGGGTCAAGGGCTCTACTGGGATGCCGCTGGTGAAGATGAGGCTGGGGTCCCAATCCTGTCGCATTTGGCAAAGCTCTGATTGCTGGGCGATCGCTTCGTCAAATAGGGCCTGGGTGCGCTTCAGGCGTTTACGGGTCGCCGCAGACTCTTCGCTGAGGTGTTGGCCAATGTGGCGCATTTGATGAGCAAGCTTGGCAAGGTCTAGCATGGGGTCGGGCGACGCTACGCCCATAACAATACAAATGTTTTACAGCCATGTCTACAGCTCACCGACAGCAGATTTGGAAACGGCTTGGCAGCGGGGCGATCGCGCTTGCGCTTTTGGCCTGCGCTTCAGGGGAAGGTTCTGCTCCCACGGCAGCCGATGCGCCTCCGCCAGAGCAGAGCGAGGCCGCTGCCTCAGAAGAGAGGACTGAGGCGGCGGATGAGGCGGATGGTACGGCAGAGACCGCTTCAGCAGAACCAGCCTCCAGCGGAGATGCCGAGCTTGCCGCCATTGAGGCGACGATACTGGAGCAGATTAACGAGTACCGTCAAGAGCAGGGATTAGCGCCGCTGAATAGCGATGGGGCCATCCAGCAGCAGGCGCAGCAGCACAGCAGCGCCATGGCCCAGGGGACTTCCCCGGTAAGCCACGACGGCTTTGACGCTCGCGTAGAGGCGATCGCAAAGTCCATTGACTACCGCAGCGCCGCTGAGAACGTGGCCTACAACGAAGGCTATGCTTCCCCCGGTGAGCAGGCGGTTCAGGGCTGGCTAGAGAGTCCAGGGCACTTAGAGAATATTCGCGGGGATTACAATCTTACGGGTATAGGGGTTAGCCGCGATGGCCGGGCCTATTACTTCACACAGATTTTCATTCTGACGCCTTAGACGGCGTATTGCGATCGCCGATACATTCGGTAACGAGAGCAACATCGATTCTTGATCCAGCACTATCATAGGTTTTGTGACTAGGCGTTGCGATCGCCGGCGAGATGATTCCCGCCGTTCTATACACCGCGTGATCTTCGCCCATTTACGAATTGGCGGCTGACCCATCTGACCCGACGTGATAGAGCCGTTCAAACCGCCGTAAACGTCGGCGCTTAGCACAACTTTACGAACGAAACCCATCAGACAAGGATTCGGTATTTTATGAACCTGATGAACAACACCCCGTCCGATCAGCCGGCACAATGCCCCTTTCGGGGTACCCGCGTTGGTGGTGCCTTAGGCTCCAAGCCGCAAGCCGATGACTGGTGGCCGAATCGGCTTCAGGTTGAGCTGCTTCACCAAGACTCGCCCCTGGCCAACCCGCTGAAAGATTTCGACTACGCCGAAGCCTTCCAGAAGCTCGACTTTCAGCAGCTCAAGAGCGACATCAAAGCGCTGCTGACCGACTCAAAGGAGTGGTGGCCCGCCGACTACGGCAACTACGGACCTCAAATGGTTCGCATGGCGTGGCATTCAGCAGGTACCTACCGGATCGCGGACGGTCGCGGCGGTGCGAGTCGCGGTATGCAGCGCTTTGCACCGATTAACTCTTGGTGGGATAACGGCAACACGGACAAGTCACGACGACTGTTGTGGCCCATTAAGCAGAAGTACGGCGCGGCGCTGAGCTGGGCTGATTTGATGATTCTTACCGGCAACTGTGCACTAGAGATCATGGGCCTGAAGACCTTTGGCTATGGCGGAGGCCGCATCGACGCTTGGGAAGCGGACCGCGCCACCTACTGGGGCCCTGAGTTTTGGAATGGCCAACCGTATAGCGAAGGTGGCAAGCAGCAGGAAGGCCACCCTGATCAGATGGTCACCCGCACGATTCGTTGGGTTGGCGAGCCAAAAGACGAGTACTACGACCTAGAGAACCCGCTGGGAGCATCTCACCAGTCGCTAATCTACGTCGATCCAGAGGGTCCTAACGGCAACGGCGACCCCATCGACTCCGCCCGCGACATCCGCGAGACCTTTGCCCGCATGGCAATGAACGACGAGGAGACCGTTGCTTTGATTGCCGGTGGTCATGCCTTTGGTAAGAGCCACGGTATGGTGGAGCCGGACAAAATTGGTCCTGCACCGGAGGGGGCGCCAATTCAGGCGATGGGCTTGGGGTGGCAAAATCCAGAAGGCACGGGCTTCGCCGAGTACACCATGACCAACGGCATTGAAGGATCCTGGACGCCGAATCCGATCCAGTGGGACAATAGCTATCTCGAAAACCTCTTCAAGTACGAGTGGCAGCAGACCAAAAGCCCAGCCGGTGCGGTGCAGTGGCAGCCAAAAGATCCCGATGCGCCCAAGACGCCCGATGCCCACAAGCCTGGCATTGCGCACGCGCTAATGATGATGACTTCCGACATCGCGCTGAAGGAAGATCCGGCCTATCGCGAGGTGTGTCAGCGCTTCCTCAACGACTTTGACTATTTCAGCGATGCCTTTGCCCGCGCTTGGTACAAGCTCACCCACCGTGATATGGGGCCGAAGGTACGCTACCTTGGCCCAGAGGTTGCAGCAGAAGATCTGCCCTGGCAAGACCCGATTCCGGCGCTAGACCACGAGGTGGTCAACGACGCTGATATCGCGCCGCTGAAGGGCAAAATCTTAGCGAGCGGGCTTTCAGTCTCGGCGCTAGTCTCCGCCGCTTGGGCATCCGCATCCAACTACCGCGACTCCGACAAGCGCGGCGGCGCAAACGGCGCTCGCGTGGGCCTCGATCCCCAAAAGGATTGGGCGGTGAACCGTCCGCAGGAGCTGGGAGAGGTTCTTTCGACTCTGGGGCGTATTCAATCCGAGTTTAATGATGCTCAGTTGGGCAATAAGAAAATCTCGATGGCGGACCTGATCATCCTGGGCGGCTGCGCTGCGGTGGAGAAGGCGGCGAAGGACTCTGGGACTGACGTCAGCGTTCCGTTCACGCCAGGGCGGATGGATGCGACCCAAGATCAGACCGACGTGGAAAGCTTTGAGTGGCTGAAGCCAGTTTCAGACGGTTTCCGCAACTACCACAACGACGCGGTGGGCTACCGGGTGAAGCCGGAGCGCATCTTCCTTGATCGCGCTCAGCTTCTGAACCTGACTGCACCTGAGTGGACGGTCCTTGTCGGCGGCCTGCGGGCTCTCGATCAGAACTGGGACCACTCTAAGCACGGTGTCTTTACCGATCGCCCCGGCGTGTTGACCAATGACTTCTTCCGCGTGTTGACGAGCATGGACTACGAGTGGAAGCCGGCTGACGATCGCGAGATGTTGTTCAACATCGAAGATCGCAAGACGGGCGAAACGAAGTTTACGGCGACGCGCTGCGATCTAATCTTTGGGTCAAACGCGGAGCTGCGGCAGGTGGCTGAAGTCTACGGTGCTAGTGACGGACACGAGCGAATGGTGAAGGATTTTGTCGCGGCCTGGAACAAGGTGATGATGCTGGACCGCTATGATGTACCAGAGGAGCGCGCCAAGGTCATGTCAATTTGCTAAGCGGAGCGCAAGCCACGCTTTCTTAAGGTGAGATAAAGCGATCGCCAGTAGCCTAGTTGGGCTGCCGGCGATCGCTTTATCGTTTAGTGCTTTTTAGTAACCAGTAAGCGTTTGCCGCCGTTCGGAGAGACGGCGGTCAATCGCTACGCCACAAGCTCACTCGCCACAGTGAAGCTCACATCCGTCACTGCACCGCTGCGCGCAAGGAACACCTCCATGCGGGCCACATCCCCTTCACCGAGGCTTACGGTCTGGAAGCTGTTGTCTCCCATTGCCTCGATGTCTAAGGACTCGATTTCGCTGCCCGACGCGTCGAACAGGGTAATGGTGCTACCCGACTCGTCGATGTCCAGCAGACCGACGCTCAGCTCGCCCACCAGCTCGTCGAACTCGAAGGTCAGCGTGCCACCGCCCGCGCTGTCGTCGGGGTCAGACGAATCGCCGTCCTCAGAGATGATTAAGACATTGCCCAGGTCATCCGAGCGCAAGTCAAAATCGCCCCCTGTGGGGTTGCTGGTGTCAAACAGCATGGCGTCTAGTTCTCCAGCGGAGACGCTGAAGCCGGCGAACTGATCGGTGATCACCGTGCCTGCCGAAAGGCCATCGGCCACCTCACTAAAATTGAGCGACTGCCCTCCAATCACGTCGTCAAAGGTGTGGTTGACCTCGAACTGGCTGACGATAGTTGGGGTTCTATCCAAGATGCCTTGGGGGTCCGCCAGCAGCTCCTCCTCGCTGTAGGGCTCAATGCCGTAGGTGGTCACCGTCAGCACCTGAGTGGCCTCATCAATGTCGAACTGGGTCCAGCCATAGGTGTGGGCCGCGACATAGTCACCCTCAAGCAGGGTGGCCTCCACGTCGAAGGTGCCCACTAAACCTTGCTCAGCGGTGAGGTTGTTGTCTAGGCCGATGGGGTCGAAGCCGCCGGGGCCAACCGCCAGGGTCTGGAAGGCCTGGGTCAGGAAGTCATCTTTGTCGTTGACGATGTCGTCCGTATCCGGCGCGATGGGCAGGGCGTCGTAGAAGGCCCGCTCCTCCGCTGAAATCAGCCCTGCTGCCGTGGCGAAGTCGATCACCGTTTGGCCAAAGGGGGCGTCAAAGCCCACGGAGCCCGTGGTGATTTCCCATACGTCGGTGGCGATGCGGGGGCCGCCCACCTGCTCGGTGTAGGTGAGGTTGTTGACGAAGGTGCCGTGGATGTCGGCGGCGACGAACACCACATTGTCAATGTCGTTATCCTCCACGAACTGGAGAATTTCGTTCCGCTCTTGGGCGTAGCCCTCAAAGGCGTCCACGTTGTAAAGGCCCAGCTCCTGAATGGGCTCTGGCACCATGACGAACTTCCAGGTCACCCCTGCTTCTTCAGCGGTCAGCAGGTCCGCTTTCAGGTCTTCGAGCTGCACGTCGCCTAGGAACTGGCGGTCCAGCGCTAGGGACTCGGTCAAGAAGCGACCGATGTCCGCCGGGTCGGTGGTATCAGGGGCGACCAGCGGCGTGTCGCGGAAGGAGCGGGTGTCGAGGATGAATGTCGCCGCATCAGAACCGAAGGTGTCGCTCCGGTAGAGCTTACGCTCGTTGGCGGTGCGCTCGTCGCCGGTCTCGCCGTAGAACTCGTCGCGGATGGGGTTGTACTCCTGGAACACCTGGAGGCCGTTCTCGAACAGCGCGGTGTCGTTGATCAGCCCTTCGGTTTCCGGGAAGCGGGGGGCGTTGATGGCCAGCTCTCCGCCAGAGAAGTCGTTGATCACTTCGTGGTCGTCAATGGTGGCGTAGATGGCAGTAGACGCCCGCAGGTCTGCCCAGCTCTCAGCGCCGAAGCGGCTGCCGTACACCTCCGCATGCTTGGCCCGGAACTCTTCGATGGTTTCCGCCTGCTCCTTTTCGGTGCCGTCGGGGTTGAGGACCGCGGGGGAGCCGAAGTCGGCGTAGATGGTGTCGCCGTGCTCCAGGAAGAAGTCTAGCTCTAGCCCCGGGACGTTGCTGATGGCAGGGTAGGGGGCGATTTCGCCGCGCCAGTCCCCTGCGACGCCAAAGCTGAGGCCCGCCTGGGTGCCCACTTCAGCGGCAGTGGCAAACCGGCCCACTTGGCTATCCCCTGCGGCATCGGTAACCCGGTAGAAGTATTCGGTGTTGGCCTCTAGACCCTCCACGTTGACCTTCACCGGCAGGGTGATGTCGGTCACGGTGGCGGTGGTGCTGCCCGCGATCGCGCTGAAGTCGGCGCTGGTGGAATACTCGAAGGTCACCTCACCCACAAAGGTGCTGCGCGCCCAGAGCACCACAGAATCTTGGGTGACATCACCACTGGCAATGCCGTTTACCAGAGACATCGGCTCAGGATTGCGGGGGTCGTAGCTGGTGGTATCCACATCCAGCGGCACTTCGAAGGAAGCCGCCACGTCGGCCCAGTCCACAAACTTGAAATTGGTGCTGTTGTTCTCCAGCTCCTCCTCGTCGGGCACCGCGTTTTGCGGGTCGTTAGCGCCGTCCTGCAGCACCAGCAGTCCGTTGGGGAAGTCGGGGCCGAGGGGCACGTTGATCACGTCGAGGCCGTCGCTCTCGTTCACCTGGTCGATGTTTAGGTTATCGCCCACCACAAAGCTGCCCAGGTACTCGTTGGTGCCCTCGCGGCTGAACACCGCATAGGACGAATCCCCCTGGCTGTTGGCGATTAGGTAGCCGGTGCCGTCTGCCCCGTAGTAGATGTTCAGACCTTCGATGTCGGGCACCAGGTAGTCGGCGCCGATGGGCTGCACCACGGAGAAGTCGTTGCCCGCGTCGGGCTCAGCGGAGAAGCGGAGAATGCCCACTTCCTCTTCTAGAGCGACGTACAGCAGACCCAGCTCCTGGTCTACGACGATGCCCTCGGACTGGGAATCCTCGGGGTCGCCCGTGGGCACAGGCAGATCGATAATGCGCACCACTTCCGCGTTCACCAAGCCGCCATCGTCGCTGAGGGCGAGCTGGGCCACTTGGTTACCGTCCGCCTGGGTGACAAAGGCGTAGGCGGTGCCGTCTACGGGGCTGGTGTAGGTGGCCAGGCCGTAGGCGGTGGCCTCCCCATCGTCCACACCGAAGATGGTCTCCAGAATGTTGCCCGAGGTGACGTCGGAGAGTTCCTGGGTCTCAGGGTCGATTTGGAACAGGGCCAGGGTGTCGTTGGCGCGATCGCTCACCACGGCCAAATCCACCGACTCGCCGCCCAGGTCGAAGCCGTACACCAGGTCCACGTTGTTGTAGCGGATGTCGCCGAAGGGGGCGGGCAGCACGGTTTGCAGCAGCTCACCCTCTAGGTCAAATACCGCCAGGCCGCCGTCTTTTAGAGTGCCGATGACGATGCTCTCTTCCGGGGTGTCAGCGTTGACGTAGATGGCCGGGTCGTCGGAGTCGCCCAGCAGCGGCGTGGTGCCCGCTTCGTCGTCCACGGTCAGCGGCGTTTCCACCTGAGGCAGCACCGCCGGAGTGGTATCGAAGTTCAGGGCAAAGGCCAGCACCTGGGTGACCTGATTCTCGGCTTTGAAGTTGTTGTCGCTGACCACAATTAGGGACTGACGACCGTCTTCCAGCACAGGGCCGAGGGCCAAAGCCTCTAGGTTGTCGGGGGCGATGCCCAGGTCTGCCTCGATGTCGAGAATTTCTCGCTTGGTGACGGCGGGGTCAATTTCGAAGGGACCAGGAGGCAAGATTTCGCCGTCGTCTTCAAGTTCGTCTTCGCGGAACAGGTCGCCCACGCCGCTCACGTCCAGCGCCCCTTGGGTCTGCACCTCAAACAGCTTCACGGTGTTACCCTGGCCCACGGAGAAGGCTCGCTCCAGCGCCAGCAGGGTGCCGTTGTTGTCCACCGCCAGCAGCTCCACCAAGCCGTTGGTGGCAAAGGCGTCGGCGGGGTCGGGCGCTTCGGGCACGGCTTCCACTTCGTAGACGAATTCAGCCGCCACCTCGCCCGTGGTCAGGTCGTACTTGAGGATACGGGCCAGGCTCTCGTCTTCCAGACCCGCTGCAGGACCGTCCTGGAACAGGGCGTTCTCGGTAGCGGTGTAGAGGAAGCGCTGGTCCGGGGTGAGGGTGAGGCTCTCGAAGGCCAGGTTATTGCGGATGCCGCTGGACTGGTCCGCCGTTGGGAGGTAGGTTTCCGGCACCGGCAGGCTGCTGATCTGGTCCCCCATCAGGGAGAACTGATCTACAAACGGGTCGATCAGGGCATTGGCGTCCCCTTCAGAGGCGATGAACAGAGTGCCCAGGCTGCTGAAGGCGATGCCTTCCGGGTCCACGCTGGCCTCAGAAAAGGGCTCGCCGTCGGCGTCCAGCAGGGTAGTGACCTCGGTGAAGGCCACGTCGCCTTCGTCCAAGCTGCCGTCGCTCAGGTCGAT
The DNA here is from genome assembly GCA_050330955.1 of Elainellaceae cyanobacterium. GTDB lineage: Bacteria > Cyanobacteriota > Cyanobacteriia > CAKZMO01 > CAKZMO01 > JBCCAG01. The sequence continues at coordinate 11,092 of JBHJHJ010000194.1, forward strand.
GGTGGTGGTGTAGAAGCGAGCCGGGTTAATCTGGCTGCGATCGTCCGACAGGGCGTAGTAGACGTCGCGGTTGGGGTCGTAGGCCAGGCCTGAGAGACCCCCCACTTCGGTCTCGGCAAAGGTAAAGCCGGTTTCAAACTGCACCTCACCTAGGAACTCAATGTCGCCCACGCTGAGGCGGTTCTGCGCCGGGGCCGCGCCGGTAAGGGCTAGGTCCGCATACACCAGCCGGTGGTCGGAGGTGGGGAAGGGGAAGTCGCCGTTGAGTCGTGGGAATAGGGGGTCTTCGTCGGGCAGCCAGAAGACGCCTGCTTCAGTGATGGTGGTATCAATGGAAGGCAGCACGTAGTCCACACGCAGGTTGCCGGGGCCAAAGGGATCTTCGCCAAAGTCGGCGGTGTCTAGGGCCGGGTCGCCCAACTGGTCGTCGTTGTTGGAGCCCTGACGCTCAGTAGCGTCAATGCCGCCTTCGCTGGCGGGGGAGACGGCGATGTTGACGCGGGGGTTGAGGAGAATCTGCTGAGCTGCGCCGGGGCGGCTATCGCCATCAAAGGGGTCGGCGTTTTGGTCGCCCATGATCACGAAGGTTTCGCCTTCGCCTAGGCCGCCGAAGTTACCGGCATCGTCGTAGATGTAGTCCGCGCCGTCGATGTAGTCGGCCCAGAAGCGAATCTCGTCAAAGTTGCGGCGACCGTTGAGGTCTTCGGGGCCATCGAACACGGGGGGCGTGGGGTGGCTGGCTAGCACATGGACCACTTCGCCGTTTACCTCGATGGGCAGGTCCACGTGGTTCTTGGAAGAGAGCCGCACCACCTCTAGCTCTTCCGGGGTGAAGAAGTTCTCGGTGTCGCCGTTGCCGTCGGTGTCTTCGGGGTCGGGGGGCAGCAGGGCGCCGGGCATGTCGGCCCAGAGGAACTCCTGGAAGGTGCGGATGCCCTCTTCCACGATGGGGTACTTGGAGAAGATGGCAAAGCCGAACTGGCCGGGGAAGAAGCCAAAGCCAAAGGCGTCGTTGGGGCCACCCACTTCGCCGTCGTTGTTGAGGTCGAAGCCGGAAGGAATGCCGGTGTTGGAGGAGGCAACGTAGACGAAGGGGTAGTCTACAGAGTCAGCGCCGTTCTGCCCCACCGATAGGTAGTTTTCTTGGAACAGCTGGGCGGCATTGCCCTCGCCGTCGAAGTCAAACTCATTGATCAGAATAACGTCGGGATTGTTGCGCTGAACGGTTTCGGCGATCGCCTGAGCCTGAACGTTGTCGGGCGTGGAGAGGTCGGTGAGTAGCTCACCACCCGCTTGCCGGTTGAGGGAAGCGTTGAAGGAAGCAAACCGCAGGTTGGTAGTAGCCATAGGGATGAAGGAACCTTAATGAACGGTAGGGAGATGGGCACACGCACAGCACGCTTGTCTCTCAGCCGGATCTATAGCGTTGGCCCTATTGCCCGTAGCTGACTCTAAGGACCATTGCTTAGCCGGAAATGGGTCGCTCCGTAAAGTGGTTTGAGTTGTGCGTGCTAAGGGATGGGTGGCGGTTTAGTTCAATCTGCTATCCGAGGATTTACAGAAGCATCTTGATATAAAAGTCACCCAGCGAAACCTACCATTCAAATGTAAAGATAGGCATAACGTAAGGTTATGCCTATCTGGTAATTCCTTAATTTGTAGTATGGGATACTGCCTTGAGTCGCCGGAGCAGCGCTAAAACTTTTCCACCTGGTCCATCAGGTGCTCACCCTGAAACAGATCAATGCCAACAGCCGACTTCATCAAATAGGCCAGCATGAAGATAAACAGGCTAATTAGCAGATTTAAGCTCACCAAAAGCACCACCGCCGCAATAAAATTCCCCACCCGCGTCAGTGCCCCAGTTCTATGCTGCCGCTGCCGGCCACGGCGATCTTTCCCTACAAACAGCACCACATAGAACCGAGAGAGAATCAGGTCCACCGTAAATCGCAAATCCACAATCTTAGGAGACGGTTTTGGGATAGCGATCGCCAACAGCCGCCGGACCTCACTCATCTGATAGCGGTCTAGGCTAGCCCGCACGTCGTTAGCCATGTAGCTCAAGTAGTCGTCCACGGTCCGGCCTCGCCCCTTGGACTGACCGGAGTAGACCTTTTCGGAGAGAACGCCGCTTTGATTTTGGCCTATGGAAGACTGTGACATTTCAGTTGAAGGGGTAAAGGGTATATAGATGTGATAGCAGTTGTCGTAACTCGTATCCTCAGAAGTGGGGGTTTTTAAAAAAGGGAAAAAACAGAAAAAAAAAAATATTTTTTTATTTGGGGGTGGGGGGTTGGTGGGGGGGAGGGGAGTGAACAGCCACAAAATAAAAGAGCAAG
>JBHJHJ010000195.1:0-10219 GCA_050330955.1 Elainellaceae cyanobacterium
TGAGGTCAACCTGACGAATATACGTAAGGTGCTCGATTTCCTCGGTAATCTGGTTTACGGCGAGGATAAGAAGCTGGTGGTGTCGGGAGAAATGGACGGCATGACTTATAACATTGAGTATCGCAGCCAGGAGGATGTGGACCGGGCGATAGACACTATCGAGCGGCTGTCGAATATCCGCATTAAAATCTTAGAGGAGAAAGCGGCAATCGATGAGTAGCGGCGCTACTGGATATGACTTATGGCAAAGTATGCGCTGTTGATTGGCGTTGGTGAATATGGAGAGGGATTGCAGCCGCTGCCTGCGGCCCCAAAGGATGTTGAGGCACTAGCTGCGGTGCTGCGCGACCCTAAAATGGGCATGTTTGAAGATGTTCAGACGCTGCTGAACCCAACTCAGCCTAAGATGGCAGAAACCATTGAGCTGTGGTTTCAGAACCGACAGCCTGACGACCTGCTGCTGCTATTTTTCTCAGGGCATGGCGTGAAGGACGATCGCCGTGCCCTTCACTTTGCCTCTAGCTCCACAAAGAAGAGCCGTAACCGCCTCGTTCGCTCGACGGCAACATCAGCCCGTTTTCTAAATGACTGTATCCGCGGCTGCAAGGCCAATTATCAGGTAGTGGTGTTGGACTGCTGCTTTAGCGGAGCGTTTGGCGATTTGCTAGCGCGGGATGACGGTACATTGGACTTGCAGGAGCAGCTTGGGGCAGAGGGGCGGGTGGTGCTTACCTCCACTAGTGCCGTAGACTACTCGTTTGAAGAGAAGGGCGCAGACCTGTCGATTTACACAGGCTACCTTGTGGAAGGTATTACGACAGGGGCAGCGGATACGGATGCAGATGGCTGGATTTCTGTAGAAGAATTACATCGCTATGCCAGCGGCAAGGTAAAGGAAACCTCTCCAGTGATGAGCCCGGATATAATTGCCCTGAAAGGGCAGGGCCACGACATTAAGCTAGCGCGCGCTCCACAGGATGACCCTCGGCTGGTGTATCGCAGGGAAATGGAAAAGCGAGCGCGGAAGGGTAAGTTTTCGCCAGCGGCTAAACGGCTTCTAGGCTCGCTGCTGCTAGAGCTGGGTATTTCAGAGGCTGATGCCGAGGCGATTAAGACAGAAGTCCTCAAGCCCTATCGAGACTATCAGCGCAAGCTGTACGACTACCGGGAGGCATTGGTGGAATGTCTTCGAGAGGAGAAGGTGCTCAGCGCTGGAACGCTTGAGGACATGATTGCTTATCGGGTCCACCTGGGGCTGAAGCCGGAGGATGTCAGTGCTATCGAGCAGGAACTGACGGACAGCGTATTGGAAGCTGTTCTGTTAGGTGAGATTGCCTTGGACTCCCTCAATATCTCAGTAACTCAGGACGCTAGAAATCCACAGCAGCAAGATGGCGACAACCTCGCTTCAGAGAAAGGGGTTGACTACACACGGCTGCGGGATTTACTGGAAGCAGGGCAATGGCAAGAGGCCGACCAGGAAACGGCAAAGCAAATGCTGGAGGCCATGGCCAAAGAGAGTTGGGCTGATGTGACCTCTGAGGATTTGCTAAATTTTCCCTGCGCTGACCTGAAGACTATCGATGGCCTCAGGGTAACTTGCAGCGACGGACGATTCGGATTTAGCGTACAAAAAGATATTTATGTTGAATGTGGTGCTACGCTAGACGGTGAATATCTAGGAAGCGAAATCTGGGGAAAGTTTTGCGAGCGCGTAGGATGGCGAAGGAACGGTTCCTATATCAACTACTCTCAAGTTACATTTGACACGTCGGCCCGTAGGGGACACCTCCCCTTTGGTGTTGTGTGGGCGCTGTACCTGGGGGGGTACCTGGGGTGTGTGGCGGGGTTTGTGTGGGTGGGGGGTTGGGGGTATCCTCTCCTCTCGCATCGAGACTTGTAAACTGTAGCAGATAAGGACTTCAGCTCGATCAAAAGAATTATTTCGAGTCCTCTAGGCATGGCCGATCAGGCATTCTAGGACTCCGTTACCTGGTACCTGGCATCAAGCTGTATCAGTGAATTGCACTGCTGCAACGTCAGGATTAAAACAGTTTGCTAGCACGAATTCTTTCGCCACTGCTTCAATATCTTCCACAGGAGCATTCCACTCATCCCAAAGGCTTTGCTGCCCAGGGCTCTTCTTTTTGGCCTTGAGCTTGAGCTTCAACCCAGCCAGCGTCTTACTTCCCCAGTGGTTCTTGCGTTCAGGCTTGGGCTGCGGTCTATACTTTTTACAAAATTTCCGGTAAGCCGCAGCGCAGACTTCTAGCGTGCTGCCCAGCGCCAAAAATGCCGGATGCCATTGCGTAATGCCGTCCTGCGTCAGCCGGTCGTAGCTGCCGTAATTGCTGAAATCGTAGAACCAGCCCTGCTGCATGTTTGCGGCCTTCGGATTACCGTGGATGTAACGCAGCGTATTTAACGCCCGTCGCTTATCCGTGTTCGGAAATCCGGTGCTGTGATACCGCTTTTCCCAGAAATGCCCTGTGCGGTTCAGCATCCGATTGAAGCACATCGCCGTGTACCAATTCAGCCAGTGCATCACCTTTGGCAATTCAGTTGGAGAATCTGGCTCTACCAGATAATGCACATGATTACTCATGATGCAGAGCGCGTACAGCTTAAAACCAAATTTCTCTTGGCATTTCTTAATGGCAAACAGCAATATTTCCCGGCATTCAAACCGGGTCAGCCGGAACTCCCGATTATTGCAGCGCGTGGTGATGTGGTAGCAGTAATCGGTGATTAACTCACGGGGTTTACGGGCCATAGCTATCTAAGGGCAGATATCGCAACCCGACACACATTATTACTGCGCCAATAACCCTACAGCAACGACGGCTTCCGCGCCAAAATCAAAAACCTGCTCAAAGCCCCCACCGATGCCGCCGCCCTCACCGCCGCCATCCTCTACATCGTCGAGCTAGTCACCCTGCCCATCAACCCCGCCATAGCCACCATCATTGTTCTCTACATCGCCAAAGTGGGTCTCAACGTCTTCTGCAAATACACCGACCAGTTCGCGGGCGAATGACGATGACCATAATGTCAACCCCCTCGACTTGCTTGTAGACCTAACGCCTGACCGCAACCTCTTCGACCTAGGCGGCCTTGTTATGAATCTGCAGGAGCTGTTAGCGTGCCGAATCGATATCGCAACCGAAAAGGGCCTAAAAGCAGCGGATTCGCGTTCGCGCAGCTCAGGCAAAGCCTTCATCGCGTGCTGCGGGAGGCTGTTGAGCTGTGAGGGACGATAGCGAGAAGCCACGCGACATTCTAGAAGCAATCGAGCGTATTGAGCGCTACGCCGTCTTCGGACGCGATCGCTACAATCAGAGCGGCATGTGGCTTCCTAACGATATTCGACATCGAGTCCTCGCCCTCGCGAACGAAAAACAAGCTGCGCTACGGCTGCTGCGATACAGTGAAGAATATTGACTTCCTCCATTGCCACCACCCGTGACCGCCCCTTCCCTCCGACCCCAACGCCGCGACAGCAGCGACTGGCAGCTCATCAAGATGCTGACCCCCTACGCCAAGCGCCACAAAAAGCTTCTGGCGATCGCCCTGCTGATGCTCGTCCCCCTCTCCATTGCAGAAGCTGTACAGCCTATCGTCGTGGGGCAGACGGTGTCCCTCATTCGTAGCGAGCCCGTGGCCTGGTTTCTAGAAGACCTCTCCCTTGCGGTGGGGCTGCGGCTGCTGGTGGGGCTACTGGCCTTGACCATCGCCGTGCGGCTCGCCCTCAGCGGGGTCCAGGGCTACCAGGTGCAAAAAGTCGGCCAGCTCATCACCCAAGACGTGCGCAACGACCTGTTCGACCACGTCACCGCCCTAGCGGCCCGCTTCTTCGACCGTACCCCAGTCGGGCGCCTGATCACCCGCCTCACCAGCGACGTGGAGGCGTTGGGGGATGTGTTCTCAACGGGGGCAGTGGGCATCGTGGCCGACCTGTTCACCATGGCGATCATCACGGTGATTATGTTCCTGGTGCAGTGGCAGTTGGCCCTGCTGCTGCTGCTGTTGCTGCTGCCCGTCACCGCAGTAATGATTTACTTTCAGCAGCAGTTCCGCCGCGCCAACTACAAAGCGCGGGAAGAGCTGTCGGTGCTCAACTCTAGCCTGCAGGAGAACATCGTCGGCGTCAGCATTGTGCAGCTCTTTCGGCGAGAGCGGTTCAACAGCGAGGCGTTCCGGGACATCAACGAGCGCTATGTGCACCAGGTGGACCGCACGATCTTCTTTGACTCTGCGGTGTCCGCCACCCTAGAGTGGATTGGCCTAGCGGCGATCGGCGGGGTGCTGTGGCTGGGGGGACGACTGGTGCTGGCGGAGGAAATTGACCTGGGAACGTTGACCACCTTTGTGCTGTTTGCCCAGAGGTTGTTTAATCCCCTGCGGCAGTTTGCCGAGCGATTCACGGCCATTCAGGCGGGGCTGACGGCGCTGGAGCGGGTGAACGACCTGGTGTCAGAACCGATAGAAATTCAGGACCCGGATAAGGGACTGGCCGCGCTCCCCACCTCTGGCACCGCCGGAGAAATTCGCTTCGAAAACGTCTGGTTTGGCTACAAGCCTGATGAGTTTGTGCTGCGGGACCTCGACTTCACCATTCGTCCCGGTGAGAAGATCGCCATTGTCGGCCCCACTGGCGCCGGCAAAAGCTCCATCATTCGGCTATTGTGCCGCCTGTACGAGGTGAGCCGGGGGCGCATTTTGCTGGATGGGGTGGATATCCGCGACATGGCGCAGAGCGAGCTGCGGCGCCGGATGACGGTGATTTTGCAGGAGGGCTTTTTGTTTGCGGGGGACGTGAAGAGCAACATTGCCCTGGGTGAAGATTACTCCTTGGAGGAGATTCAGCGGGCGGCGGAGCAGACCAACGTGGCTGACTTCATTGAGCAGCTCCCCCAGGGCTATGACACCTCCTTGCGGCAGCGGGGCACCAACCTGTCGGGGGGGGAGAAGCAGCTTTTAGCCTTCGCCCGCGCCGCCGTGCGTAACCCGCCGATTTTGGTGCTGGACGAGGCGACGGCCAACCTCGACGTGGGCACAGAGGCCCGCATTCAGCAAGCCCTGGAGCGCCTGCTCACCGACCGCACCGCTATCATCATCGCCCACCGCCTTTCCACCATTCGCAACGTGGACCGCATTTTTGTGATGAAGCAGGGGGAGCTGGTGGAGTCGGGGTCCCACAGCGAGCTGCTGCGGCTTGACGGGCTGTATGCCAGTTTGCATAAGCAGATGGAAGAGAGCCAGAGCTAGCTCAACTTTGTGAGAACTATTCTTCGCGTCGATGCCAGCGCTCACCGCAGCGATTCTCGTAGCAGGGCCTTGGGCGATCGCCTCTCGTCTCAGCTTCAGCAGCAACATCCCCAGGCCAGGGTCATCCATCGAGATCTTGCCCAGGGCGTGCCGCTGCTGACAGAAGAACAAATCACGGCCCGAGAGACGTTAGAGAACCAGCGCACCCCGGAGCAGCAGGCCATATTGCGGCCATCAGAGAATCTGATAAAGGAACTCAAAGCAGCCGATACCCTGATCCTCACCACCCCGATCTACAATTTCTCCATACCGGCAGCGCTCAAGGCCTATATCGACCAAGTGTGCCGCCCCCGCCTGACGTTTCGCTACACCGAAGATGGCCCCTTGGGCTTAATCGACTGCCGCGCCTACCTAATCATCATCTCCGGGGGGACGCCCCTCAACAGCGAAGTCGACTTTGCCACGGGCTACCTCAAGCACATTCTCAGCTTTATGGGAATTGAGGACATCGAGGTGATTGGGGCAGATGGGCTACTGGCCCATGGGGAGGCGCGGCTCGTCGAGGCGCAGCGGCAGATCGATGCAGCGGTGGCGCAGGCCGGCTCCTAAGTCCCTTGATCTCTATGACGACTGCAAACATCCACATTCAAGCGGCCCAACCCAGTGAAGCCCAAGCCATTTTGGCCCTGTGGCGTGAGGCCGAAGCCACCGTCAGCCCCACCGACACCATAGAAGACATTCAGCGGGCGATCGCCACCGACTCCCTCAATTTTTTGCTGGCGCGACACCAAGGGCGGATTGTGGGCTCTATTATTGGTGCGTTTGATGGCTGGCGGGGCAACATCTACCGGCTGGTGGTGCATCCCGACTGCCGGCGTCACGGCATTGCAACTGCTTTGGTGGGGGAAGTTGAGCAGCGGTTTAAGGCGAAAGGGGTGAAGCGCATTACGGCGCTGGTGGAGAAAGAGCACGCCTATGCGGTCTCTTTTTGGACGGCGGTTCACTATGAATTAGATGGTCGCATTGCCCGATATATCCATAACTTGCCCCAAGAAATTCACCCAGAAATATCCCGATTTGAGGCGTGAACTTTGGTATCCAAAGCACAAGTGCAAGGAAGTGCAAGGATGCTTGCTGGTCGTCTATGTTGATTTGCAGTAGGATTTACGTGAGGTAGCCAGTTTGTACTAGCCTACCTGGCATATTTTGTTCACGATTGCATTTGCTTTTAAACGTTCTGCCTAGCCCCAGGCATCCTGTGTCGCACAAGAATATTGCACAAGAATGACGTCTGACTCATCCGCCACAGCCCCAGCAGCTACCATTCCCCTCCCTCAAGACGCCATCAGCGGGCCTCAGGTTCGCTTTAAGCAGAAGGACGGGCGACTGCTGCTGCTGCTGCCGCCAGCCCCTGAAGAGACTGCCTTACCTGACTGGAACGACGTCTACCAGCAGCTCAAACAGCGGCTGATGGCGGGCGATCGCTTCTGGGAGGCCAACACCCTGGTGCACCTGATGGCGGGCGATCGCCTGCTGGATACCCGGCAGCTGCAGAGCATCGCTGACAGCTTGGCTGAGACTAACCTTACGCTAAGGCGGGTGTACACCAGCCGTAGGCAGACGGCGGTGGCTGCGGCTACGGCGGGCTATTCGGTGGAGCAGCACGAACCGGTGGCCCACCTGTCCCAGGGAAAAAAGGAGCAGGCCGCCTCTCCGGTGGATGCGCTGTATGTAGAGACCACCGTGCGCTCCGGCATCGAGATTCGCCACTCCGGCTCCGTAATCGTGATGGGGGACGTCAACCCCGGTGGGGCCGTAGTGGCTGATGGGGATGTGATCATTTGGGGCACCCTGCGGGGCGTCGCCCAGGCGGGGGCGGCGGGTAATGACAAGTGCCGCGTCATGGCGCTGCGGATGGAGCCGACGCAGATTCGCATCGCCAGCGCCGTGGCGCGATCGCCAGAAACGCCCCCCGAAGAATTTCACCCTGAGGTGGCCCACGTTACTCCAAGCGGCATCCGCATTGTTCGCGCTCAGGAGTTTTCTCGCTCCCGCCGCCCCTCTAGCTAATGCACCGGCCCGAAATGCAATCACTAAAGCGCACCAACCAAAGCGCAATATCTAGAGCACAGCAGTTTAACCCTGACCGCATTTGACTTATCATGAGCAGACCTGTTGTCCCACCTCACCCTATGAATCCATGAGCCGCATCATCGTTGTCACCTCTGGGAAAGGAGGCGTCGGAAAAACGACCTGTACCGCTAACCTCGGCATGGCGCTGGCTCAGCTTGGCCACTCCGTAGCCCTGCTCGATGCAGACTTTGGGTTGCGCAATTTAGACCTGCTCCTAGGGTTAGAAAACCGCATCGTTTACACCGCGATGGAGGTGATATCAGGCGAGTGCAGGCTTGATCAGGCGTTGGTAAAAGACAAGCGACAGCCAAAGCTAGCGCTGCTGCCCGCAGCCCAAAACCGCACCAAGGATGCAGTCACCACCGAGCAGATGGCGGAGCTAGTGAAAGACGTTGCGGCCCAGCATCATTTTGTGCTGATTGACTGCCCCGCCGGTATCGAGATGGGTTTTAAAAACGCCGTGGTGGGCGCCCGCGAAGCCATCATTGTCACCACGCCAGAGGTGGCTGCGGTGCGGGACGCCGACCGCGTCATCGGGCTTTTAGAAGCTAGCGGCATCAAAACCATCCGTTTGATTGTCAATCGGCTGCGGGCGGAGATGGTTCAAGCCGACCGGATGATGTCGGTGCAGGATGTCCAGGATATTTTGGCGGTTCCCTTGCTGGGGGTGATTCCAGACGACGAGCGGGTGATCGTCTCCACCAACAAAGGAGAGCCGCTAGTCCTCTCCGAAAACATGTCTTTGGCGGGCATCGCCTTTAGTAATATTGCCCAGCGACTCAATGGCAAAAAGGTGCCCTTTCTCGACCTCACCGCCGCCCACGACGATATTTTCTCCCGCATCCGCCGCCTTTTTAGCAATGGCACTGACCACTACCGGCGATAGCCACAGTCCTTTCCTAGACCTTTACCCTGGCCCCGCCCATGATTCTTGATCTCCTCGATAAGCTTTTCCACCGCGCTCCAGAGACCAGCCGCAGTGAGGCGAAGCGGCGGCTGCAGCTCGTGCTGGCCCACGATCGCGCCGACCTGTCGCCCGACATGATGGAAAAGATGCGAGCGGAGATTTTAGAGGTGGTGTCTCGCTACGTGGAGATTGACTCTGATCAGTCTGAATTTGCCCTGGAAAACGACCAGCGCGTCACGGCCCTGATTGCCAATTTGCCCATTCGCCGCGTGAAGGCGGATGTTTCTGCGGACGCGTCCTAGGCTGTAGGGCTTACATTACGGACCGTTACAGATTGGCGGATGAGGTTATGGGGCTATAGGGCGCGATCGCTCTTCTAGAGTGGGTTGGGGGCGATCGCGCCGCTGTCCTAGAGAAAATTCTTAACGAAACGTCGGGCTCAGCCGCCGTCAAACTAGCGCTGATTTTGACAGAATAAGCCATAGCGCTCGCTTGCTAGGAGCCTACACCCTCGCCCGCGATTGCCAGTCCTACCCAATCTCACTGCGAGGAAACACCATGAAATTAGCCTACTGGATGTACGCTGGACCGGCGCACATTGGAACACTGCGCGTTGCCAGCTCGTTCAAAAACGTGCATGCCATTATGCACGCTCCCATTGGCGACGACTACTTTAACGTCATGCGCTCCATGCTAGAGCGCGAGCGGGACTACACCCCGGTGACCACCAGCGTCGTGGACCGCAATGTGCTGGCCCGAGGATCTCAGGAAAAGGTGGTGGACAACATCGTCCGCAAAGACCAAGAAGTTGCCCCCGACATGGTGGTGCTCACCCCCACCTGCACCTCCAGCATCCTGCAGGAAGACCTGGAGAATTTTGTCCAGCGGGCTCAGATGGAGTCTAAGTCAGACGTGCTGCTGGCGGACGTGAACCATTACCGGGTGAATGAGCTAGAGGCGGCGGACCGCACCCTGCAGCAGATGGTGGAGTACTACATCCGCAAAGCCCGTAAGGCGGGAGACATCGCCACTGAGAAAACGGCGACCCCCTCAGTCAACATCATTGGCATCTCTACCCTGGGCTTCCACAACAACCACGACTGCACCGAGCTGAAAAAGCTAATGGGCGACCTGGGCATTGAAGTGAACGCGGTTATCCCCGAAGGAGCTTCGGTACACGAGCTGAAGAACCTGCCTCGGGCCTGGTTCAACCTGGTACCCTACCGGGAACTGGGCATGATGACGGCGAACTATCTCCAGCGTGAGTTCGATATGCCCACTGTGGACATTACTCCCATGGGTATTGTGGAAACGGCTCGCTGCATCCGCATGATTCAAAAGGTGCTGAACGAGCAGGGCGCTGACGTCGATTACGAAGCGTGCATCGACGAGCAGACTCGCTTCGTCTCCCAAGCGGCCTGGTTCTCCCGCTCCATTGACTGCCAAAACCTCACCGGCAAAAAGGCCGTGGTGTTTGGCGACAACACCCACGCCGCCATGATGACCAAAATCCTGGCGCGGGAGATGGGCATTAAGGTGGTGCTGGCGGGCACCTACTGCAAGTACGACGCCGACTGGTTCCGCGAGCAGGTCGAGGGCTACTGCGACGACATTCTCATCAGCGACGACAACGCGGAAATTGGGGATGCGATCGCCCGCTTGGAGCCTGCCGCCATCTTCGGCACCCAGATGGAGCGTCACGTGGGTAAGCGCCTCAACATTTCCTGCGGCGTCATCGCTGCCCCCATCCACATTCATGATTTCCCGGTTGGCTATCGCCCCTACCTGGGCTACGAGGGCGCTAACCAAGTGGTGGACCTGGTGTATAACTCCTTCACCCTGGGCATGGAGGACCACCTGCTGGAAATCTTCGGTGGCCATGACACTAAGGAAAGCATCACCAAGACGCTG
>JBHJHJ010000196.1:0-4493 GCA_050330955.1 Elainellaceae cyanobacterium
AGACCCAGTCGTCAGCGGCATCTTGCCTCCAGTGCTACTCTGGCAACCTGCAAAACCACGTTGCGCAGCTTTGGTCTGGGAGTCCTAGTGAACCACCCCAGGATTTTATTTTTTGTTTGGCAGCAGGGGCGGTCACCCGGCTGATTGCCCCGCTGTTGCAGGATAAAGCCACAGACCCAGCCGTGGTCGTCGTTGATCCGATGGGCCACTACGCCATCAGCCTCTGCAGCGGTCACCAAGGCGGGGCCGATGTGCTGGCCCGCCGCGTAGCCCAGCAGCTTGACGCCGCCCCTGTGATTACGGGGGCGGCGGAAGCGGCGAACCTGCCCGGCATCGATGTGCTCGGTCGGCCCTTCGGCTGGCGGCGTGGGGCCGGGGACTGGACTGCGGTCAGCGCCGCGATCGCCCGGCGGGCTCCGGTTGCCGTAACGCAAACCACGGGATCCACGCTATGGCAGACAGTGCTGCCCCAGGGTCACCCGTTTCAGTTTGAGGCCGGAGTGGAATCCGAGGCTCAAATTCATATCACCGCTACGGCCCCGGCCCAAACCCATCCCACCCCAACGGTGTATTGGCATCCCCGGATGCTGTGGCTGGGCATCGGCTGCGAGCGGGGCACGGCGGCGGCGGTAATTGCCGCTGGCGTTGCCCAAGCTCTGGGGCAGCAGGGGCTGTCGCCGCTGGCCGTGGCGGGGGTAGCGTCCCTAGACCTGAAGGCTGATGAGCCCGGATTGCTTGACCTCTGCCGCGATCGCCAATGGTCCCTACGCTGCTTTGACGCCCAGACCTTAGCCCAGATTCCCGTGCCCCATCCCTCTGAAACCGTGGCCCAGGCCGTGGGCACCCCCAGCGTGGCGGAGGCGGCAGCGCTCAAGGCGGCGGCGACTTCTGACCTGCTGGTTTCTAAGCAGGTGGTTCGTCTCCCCGATGAGCCGGGAGCTGTGACCGTTGCAGTGGCTGCAGCAGCGCAGGAAACTACGGGGCGAGCGGGCCAGCTCTGGCTGGTGGGTACTGGCCCCGGTGCCCTAGGGCAGATCACCCCCGCCGCCCGCGAGGCGATCGCCACCGCCGATGTCGTCATCGGCTACAGCCTCTACGTGGATCTGGTTCGCCCCCTGCTGCGCCCTGGCCAAATTGTGGAGGCGCTGCCCATTACCCAAGAGCGGCAGCGGGCCGAGCGGGCGATCGCCCTGGCGCGGTGGGGGCTGACGGTGGCGGTGATTTCCTCGGGGGACTGCGGCATCTACGGCATGGCAGGCCTGGTGATGGAAACCTTAGAGCAGCAGGGCTGGGAGGGTCAGCAGCCCAGCGTGCAGGTGTTTCCGGGCATTAGCGCCCTGCAGGCGGCAGCGGCGAGAACGGGGGCGCCCTTGATGCACGACTTCTGCGCCATCAGTCTCAGCGACCTGCTGACGCCCTGGGAGACAATCGAGGCCCGACTTAAGGCCGCTGCCCAGGCAGATTTTGTCACCGCCCTCTACAACCCGAAGTCAAAAACCCGCACCCGGCCCATTGCGATCGCCCAAGAGATTTTTCTGCAGCACCGAGCGCCGGAGACCCCGGTGGCCTTGGTGCGATCGGCCTACCGAGAAGATGAACAGATTCAGCTCACAACCCTAGCGCAATTTTTGGACTATCCGGTGGATATGGTAACGACGGTAATCATCGGTAACCGCTGTACTCACCGGCTGGGGGACTGGTTGATTACGCCGCGGGGGTATCTGACGTAGGGGGTACTCCTACGCCCCGGGGGCAAATGGCGTTTGCCCTGATAAAGGTGATATAGGCTGGGTGGCGGCCAGCAGCGTCAGCATTTCCACCGTAGGCCGCACATCGTGGGTACGCACTAGGCTGGCGCCCTGCAGCACCGCCGTTGCCGTTGCGCCCAAGGTGCCGTAGAGTCGGTCCGCTACGGGAACGGGCTCATTCCCCCCCAGAACGGCCCCAATGGTGCTTTTGCGCGAAAGGCCCACCAGCACCGGGTAGCCCAGTCGGGCAAAGTCGCGGGTGTGGGCCACCAGCCGCAGGTTCTCGCTGACGGATTTACCAAACCCAAATCCGGGGTCTACCACAAGCTGCTGCACTCCAGCTTCTTGAGCGACTTCGATGGAGGTCTGTAGCGATCGCATCACCGCCGCCACCACGTCGTCGTAGCGATGCTCGTGGGGCATGGCGCCGGGGCGACCGAGGGAGTGCATCACAATGAGCGGTGCGCTGGCCTGAGCGGCGACTCGGGCCGTTTCGGGAAACTCTCGCAGCCCGGTGATGTCGTTGATCATGTGGGCTCCCGCCTCTAGGGCCGCTCGGGCCACCCCAGGCTTGTAGGTGTCGATAGAGATTATGGCCTCTGGAAACCGCTGGGCGATCGCCTCGATGACGGGCAGCACCCGGCGTTTTTCTTCCTCCTCTGGCACGGGCTCAGCGCCTTGGCCATAGGCACTGCCCTTGGGCCGAGACGATTCCCCCCCCACGTCGATGATGGCCGCGCCCTGGCTCAGCATGCGCTCCGCTTGGGCCAGGGCTGCATCCTGTCCCAGATAGCGCCCGCCGTCTGAAAAGGAGTCGGGGGTGACGTTGAGAATTCCCATGACGTGGGCTCGGCCAGCGCTGGGGGTGCAGTCGAGCCGGCGATCGCCGCAGCTTAGTATGAGAGTTGAAGTAGAGTTGGTCGTACCGCCGTTGGCAGTCATCCCTTGAACCAAAGACGCCATCCTTAACTTTAGCAAGACAATAGGGCGGCGCCCCAAGTTTATAGTCCCGGCTTTTCGGTATGACAGGCCTCAAAGTGCGATCGCACTTTTCAAAAATTCAGACTGTCCACAGCGTCAGAAACAGGTTAGGATGGAACCAACTCAAGAGTGCATTACGCTGAAGTGCGAATCCGGAAGAAAACAGGTTAAGAAGCAGGAGAGGGTGTACTGCGCCTCTTAAAGCATCTACTTTAGACTTGAAATATTTGGGTTAAAGAATTTTTGGTTTAGGGTTGTTCTAGTGGCTGCAGGGCTGCTTCAGTTTCTACGCCGAAAGCAGCCTCAGCGGCTAGGTCAGTGATCAGATAGGGCGACTCGCCCCACTTGTGAGTACCATCTAGGTCGCTCTTACTATCGCATGCTGCTTTAGGCAACCCACAAGTTTGCATCTGCCTAGGAATGCCCGCGCGACCATCTCTAGAGCTTTATTCTGCCGCCGGACTCCGTATCCGGAGAAGCTCCGCAATATGCGGGCATTCCTATTTCCTAATCCAGCCGAGCCTGGATGACGCCCCAACTGCCAGCAGTCATCCAGCTCGCGTCTAGGTCGTTCAAGCGAGAGATTTGCTCATTTGACAGGCCCACCACCAGCTCCGATTTCAGCGTCCTGAGGGTGGCGACGGGGCGTGGGAGATAAGCCACAATCGGGTCAAATTTGGTCTCAGGTGCCCATTGGCAGTCTCCCAGTAGGCGGCGATAGTTGGCGTCGCCTTTGAATAGAACCAGGTGACTGTCTGCAAGAATGTCGTTGAGGGCAGTCTGCATTTGCCAAAAGGCCAGCGGGCGATTCCACAGTGGACTATCTTTAAGCTGCAGCGCTCCGGAGCCCAGATGCAGCTTGAGTTCAGCCGCGAGCGGCGAGTGTGCGATCGCCGCCAGCGTTTGTTTAGCGTCGGCTAACGTCGCGTCAGACACAAAAGTCGGGTAGGCCTTGAGGTGTATTCTGACCTGCGCGGTGGGATAAGTATTCAGCAAGCTTGAGGCTAGAGCCAAGTCGGAAAGTAGCTCAGCCCCAGCGTTATCGGCCACCAAATCTATAGCTAGCCCCGTGACTCTATCCTTGGCCCTGCGCCCCTGGGACTGCTGGGTTTGCAGATAGCGCTCAATGGCATCCACGTCATCCACCAAGATGCGGCTGGTGCGCCCCTCTGAACGGGTCGGATCCTGACGCCAGTTTTGGTCTGGGTTGAGGCTCAGATCGGCGCGGTTGCCCCATAGCGCCCCGTAGAGACTCTGTGAAACTGCAGCAGCCGGTTGAGCTGCACCACGAGCGGCATCTTCAAGGGCGGCCTGTTTTTGAGCAGAAAAGGGATCGACGGCGTCACCAGAGAAATACTGGGTGGCCTCTAAAATTCGGCGGTAAAAGTAGAATTCGGCGAAGAGCCACGGCACCTCGATCCAGGGCTGCCCGAGATAGGGGGATAGGTCACGCGCCCAGTCAGCCCAGTCAGGGGCCTGGCGGTCTCGCAGCGATCGCACGGTGCCGTGGAGCAGGTCGCGCTTTAGTTGCCTCAGTTCGTCTACAACCGTGGCCTCGAAATGGTTTTCCCGAATGATGCGGTCAACCACCGCAGGCCAGCGGGTGCTGTAGGTGTGATGGGCGAAGGAATTGGGGTCGTCCATCATCAGCGGCGGCGGCACCTGGGGAATGTGGGGAAGCTGGACTTGCTGCACTGGGAAAGCCATGGGCGCCTCGGGATGCGGATGTTACCGAGGGCAGTTTAACCCTAATCGAAGGGCTGG